>NZ_WKDB01000001.1:0-421356 GCF_021606215.1 Pseudomonas sp. PA-5-4B
CCTTTACGGCGGGTCATCTCACGGGCTTTACGCGCCGCTTCACGGGCACGCGCCGCGTCGATCATCTTGCCGACGACCAGCTTGGCTTCGTTCGGGTTTTCCAGCAGGAAGTCGGAGAAGTACTTGCCCATCTCCTGTTCCACTGCGGTCTTCACTTCGGAAGACACCAGCTTGTCTTTGGTCTGGGAGCTGAACTTTGGATCCGGCACTTTCACCGAGATAATCGCCGTCAGGCCTTCACGCGCATCGTCACCGGTAGTGGCCACTTTGTGCTTCTTGGCCAAGCCTTCCGCTTCGATGTAGGTGTTCAGGTTACGCGTCAGTGCGGAACGGAAACCCACCAAGTGAGTACCGCCGTCGCGCTGTGGAATGTTGTTGGTGAAGCACAACAGGTTCTCGTTGAAGCTGTCGTTCCACTGCAGGGCGATTTCAACGCCGATGCCGTCTTCACGCTGGATGTTGAAGTGGAACACCTGGTTGACCGCAGTCTTGTTGGTGTTCAGGTATTCAACGAACGCACGCAAGCCGCCTTCGTACTTGAACAACTCTTCCTTGCCGCTGCGCTCGTCCTTGAGGATGATACCCACACCGGAGTTAAGGAACGACAGTTCACGAATACGCTTGGCCAGGATGTCCCAGCTGAAGTGGATATTCTTGAAGGTTTCTGCCGAAGGCTTGAAATGGATCTGCGTACCGGTGGATTCACTGTCACCAACGATTTTCATCGGTTCTTGTGGAACACCATGCACGTAGGTCTGTTCCCAGATCTTGCCGCTACGGCGAACAGTCAGGATAAGCTCTTCGGACAGAGCGTTCACCACCGACACACCTACACCGTGCAAACCGCCGGAGACTTTATAGGAGTTGTCGTCGAACTTACCGCCGGCGTGAAGCACGGTCATGATGACCTCTGCCGCCGATACGCCTTCTTCTTTGTGCACATCGACCGGAATACCGCGACCGTTGTCGCGCACGGTGATGGACTCATCCGGGTGGATGATAATGCTGATGTCGTCGCAGTGACCGGCCAAAGCTTCGTCGATGGAGTTGTCGACCACCTCGAACACCATGTGGTGCAGACCGCTACCATCATCGGTGTCGCCGATGTACATACCGGGACGTTTGCGTACGGCATCCAAACCTTTCAGCACTTTAATGCTGGTCGAGTCGTACGTGTTTTCTTCGCTCATGCCTTCACTCCCGATGGTCGTGGGTCTGGGTGATACGGCCCTGTTCCACGTGGAACAAAGCGACTGGCGTTTCCGTCTGCCAGCCTTCCCTCAATAATTCGTGGTCTACACAGGTGATAAACACCTGGCAGCGTAAGTCTTCCAACAAGCGGCATAACGCGCGGCGGTGCTGCTCGTCGAGTTCGGACGGCAAGTCATCCACCAGATAAATACACTGACCGCGCCGGGCTTGGCTAACCAAATGCCCTTGGGCAATACGCAGTGCACACACCACCAACTTTTGCTGACCGCGGGACAAAATATCCGCGGCATTGTGTGCGCCTAATCTAAGGCGCAAGTCAGCACGTTGTGGGCCTGCCTGGGTATGGCCAATTTGCTGATCCCGCTGCAAGGACGTGGCGAGCACTGCGCTCAGCTCACGTTCTTTATCCCAACCACGGTAGTAGCTCAGCGTCAGGCCCTCGAGATCCAACAACTCACTCAAGGTCTGCTCAAAGACTGGTTTCAAGGCTTTGATATAGGCACGGCGGTATTCATCTATTTCGTCACTGGCCAGGCACAGTTCCCGGTCCCAGGCCGCTTGCGAAGCGGCGTCAAGTGTACCATGCCGCAGCCATGAGTTCCGCTGCCGCAGGGCCTTCTGCAGGCGCTGCCAAGTGGCCATGAAGCGCGGTTCCACGTGGAACACTCCCCAATCGAGGAACTGCCTGCGGATTTTCGGTGCACCTTCCAAAAGGCGAAAGCTGTCTGGGTTGATCAGCTGCAGCGGCAGGATTTCTGCCAACTGTGCAGCACTGCGAGCATTTTGCCCGTCAATGCGAATCTGGAAATCACCGCCGCGATCTCGAGATATCCCCAGGGCGCTGTGCCCACCTTCTGCCAGTTCAACCTGGCCAAACACGGTGCAAGCCAGTTGTTCGTATTGAATCACCGGCAACAAGCGAGCACTACGAAAGGAACGGGCAAGCCCAAGCAAATGGACGGCTTCCAGCACGCTGGTTTTGCCGCTGCCGTTGGCGCCGTAAAGGATATTGATGCGGGGGGAGGGGGAGAAGGTCACCGGGTGCAGATTGCGCACCGCGGTGACCGAGACGCGACTGAGGGACATCTAGCTTCTGCTGAGCATGATTACAGGCGCATCGGCATAACAACGTAAGCCGAGTCGTCGTTGTCGGATTCTTGCACCAGGGCACTGCTGTTGGAGTCCGACAGAATCAGGCGAACCTGCTCGGTGGTCATCACGCCCAGTACGTCCAGCAGGTAGCTCACGTTAAAGCCGATCTCCAGCGAGCCGCCATTGTAGTCAACGCCGACTTCTTCTTCCGCTTCTTCCTGCTCCGGGTTATTGGCCTGGATCTTCAGCTGACCGTTGGCCAGTTGCAGACGAATACCACGGTACTTTTCGTTAGACAGAATCGCGGTACGGCTGAACGCTTCACGCAGCGCCTGACGATCGCCGATTACCAGCTTGTCGCCACCTTTTGGCAGCACACGCTCGTAATCCGGGAATTTGCCGTCAACCAGCTTGGACGTGAAGGTGAATTCGCCGGTGGTGGCGCGGATGTGGTGCTGACCCAGGACGATGCTGACATTGCCATCCGGCTCGGTGAGCAGACGCGCCAGTTCCAGGATACCTTTACGCGGCACGATGACCTGGTGACGGTCCGGCTGGCCGATGTCAGCACGCATCGAGCACATGGCCAGGCGGTGACCGTCGGTAGCCACTGCACGGATAACGCCTTCAGCGACCTCCAGCAACATGCCGTTGAGGTAGTAACGCACGTCCTGCTGGGCCATGGCGAAGCTGGTGCGCTCGATCAAACGGCGCAGCTTGCTTTGGTCCAGGCTGCAGGTCAGCGAACCTGGGCCTTCTTCGACGGTAGGGAAGTCATTGGCTGGCAAGGTCGATAGCGTGAAACGGCTGCGACCGGCCTTGACCACCAACTTCTGCTCATCAACCTTGATGTCGATCAGCGCATCGTTGGGCAGGCTCTTGCAGATGTCCATCAGCTTACGTGCCGGCACAGTGATTTCGCCGGGCTCAGCCGGTTCTTCCAGCTGCACACGACCCACCAGTTCGACTTCCAGGTCGGTACCGGTCAAGGACAATTGCTGGCCTTCGACCACCAGCAATACGTTGGAAAGCACCGGCAAGGTCTGTCGGCGCTCGACGACGCCTGCGACCAGTTGCAGGGGTTTCAACAGGGCTTCGCGTTGAATGGTGAAATGCATGGTCTAGTCCCTTGCCTTAATAAGCTGCGCTGGTGTCATCAGGTAGTCAGTGTACGCAGCAGGTTCTTGTAGTCCTCGCGAATATCCGCGTCGGATTCCTTAAGTTCATTGATCTTGCGGCACGCGTGCAAGACCGTGGTGTGGTCGCGACCGCCAAACACATCACCGATTTCCGGCAGGCTGTGGTTGGTCAGCTCTTTGGAGAGCGCCATCGCCACCTGACGTGGACGTGCCACCGAGCGCGAACGGCGCTTGGACAGCAGGTCTGAAATCTTGATCTTGTAGTACTCAGCCACGGTGCGCTGAATGTTATCCACACTCACCAGCTTGTCTTGCAGAGCCAACAGGTCTTTCAGGGATTCGCGAATCAACTCGATGGTGATGTCGCGGCCCATAAAGTGCGAGTGTGCAATGACCCGCTTGAGCGCGCCTTCCAACTCACGCACGTTGGAACGAATGCGTTGGGCGATAAAGAAAGCTGCATCGTGGGGCAGGTCGACTTTTGCCTGGTCGGCCTTTTTCATCAGGATCGCCACACGGGTTTCCAGCTCCGGCGGTTCTACCGCAACGGTCAGGCCCCAGCCAAAGCGTGACTTCAAGCGTTCTTCCAGGCCTTCGATTTCCTTCGGGTAACGGTCACTGGTCAGGATGACCTGTTGGCCGCCTTCGAGCAGCGCGTTGAAGGTGTGGAAAAACTCTTCCTGGGAACGTTCCTTGCGAGCGAAAAATTGAATGTCATCGATCAGCAAAGCGTCCACAGAACGGTAGAAACGCTTGAATTCGTTGATTGCGTTGAGCTGCAAGGCCTTGACCATGTCAGCCACGAAGCGCTCCGAGTGCAGGTACACAACCTTGGCATTCGGGTTCTTCTTTAATAGATGGTTACCCACAGCATGCATCAAGTGGGTCTTACCCAAGCCAACGCCACCATAAAGGAAGAGCGGGTTGTAACCATGCTTGGGGTTATCGGCAACCTGCCAGGCGGCCGCGCGGGCCAACTGGTTGGATTTACCTTCGACGAAGTTCTCAAAGGTAAAGGTGCGGTTCAGGTAACTGGTGTGCTTGAGCGCACCTTCCACCTGCACGGTGCGCTGCTCAGCGCGAACCGGTGCTTGCTGGGAGCTGGCGCCGGCCATCGGGTCAAAGCTGTCACGCGACGGTTCTTCATTTATAGGCGCGTTTTTCTGCGACGAGGATTTCGACGGCGCCTGGGCCACGGGCGCCGGCGAGTTATTAACAGGTGCCGGTGCTGCTTGGGCTTGCGACGCAGCAGCAGCCAGCGGCGCATTCGGCGCAGCGCGAGGTGCAGAGCTGCGTTTGCTGCCTATTAATAAGGAAAGCACGGGCGCGATGCCGTTGCCGTGTTCATCGAGCAATTCGAGAACGCGGCTCAGGTATTTTTCGTTGACCCAGTCGAGAACAAAACGATTCGGCGCGTAGACACGCAACTCGTCGCCTTCGGCTTCGACCTGTAGCGGACGGATCCAGGTGTTGAATTGCTGGGCAGGCAGCTCTTCGCGCAAAAGCTCCACGCACTGCTGCCAAAGTTCCACTGACACGGATATCCCCTAAGTTGAAAGCCGGTGAGGCAAAAACAGCCGCCATTGTAGCGGCCAGACGCCCACTTATCCACATGTAGGTTGTTCACAGAGCAGCCAAAATCAACGTGTTAAGTGCAAAAAAGCCGACCAATGGTCTGTGCATAAGCTCTGTGGATAAGCGCACCTAAGCTCGTTGCACAAGTGGGGTCGAAAGTCTGTGGGTAACTGGCCTGTGGATAACAACCCATTCCACCCACAGCTTATCCGACAGCGCAGCACAGGCAGAGCACCGTTTTCCCCCGTACTTGTCATTCTCTGTACAGCAGGTGGAATATGGCCTCAAGGCAGTTATCCACAGATGATCGCCTGCCTAGCTTTTATAAGCTTTACAGAAAAGCTTTAAATAACTTCCTTCTTTATTTTTATATCTATGGCATTGCTCGTGAAAGCCCGGCCGACAGAAAAGGACCGATTACCTGTAGAAGATCTAATTGAAGGAAAAGCTGGTTGGAAATTGACCTAGAGGCTTGCTTTCTCTAGAATCGCCGGTCTCTTAAAACGGGGGCCATTCCGGCCCGTTGTGGACGAACCAGGTAACAACGCCATGAAACGTACTTTCCAACCAAGCACCATCAAACGCGCCCGTACTCACGGCTTCCGTGCTCGCATGGCTACCAAGAACGGCCGTGCTGTCCTGTCGCGTCGCCGCGCCAAAGGTCGTGCGCGTCTGGCAGTTTGATAATCCGGTACTGGTGGTGAGTCAGGACTTCAGTCGGGAAAAGCGTCTGCTAACCCCCCGGCATTTCAAGGCAGTCTTTGACTCCCCCACCGGCAAGGTTCCGGGGAAAAATCTCCTGCTCCTTGCGCGTAACAACGATCTGGATCACCCCCGTCTCGGGTTGGTGATCGGCAAGAAGAGCGTAAAGCTCTCCGTTGAGCGCAATCGCCTCAAGCGTCTGATGCGCGAATCGTTTCGCCTCCACCAGGACACTCTGGTTGGTTGGGATATTGTTATCGTCGCGCGCAAAGGCTTGGGGGATGTAGAAAACCCCGAATTGATTCAGCATTTCGGCAAGCTCTGGAAACGTTTGGCGCGTACCAACAAGCCAGCACCAGCAGTCAGCACCGAAACTGTAGGGGTAGACAGCACCAATGCGTAAACTGGCACTCGTTCCGATCCAGTTTTACCGTTATGCCATTAGTCCTCTGATGGCCGACCACTGTCGTTTCTACCCCAGTTGTTCCTGCTACGCGTTAGAGGCCATAGAAAATCATGGTCTTCTGCGCGGTGGCTGGCTGGCCTTTCGTCGTTTAGGCCGCTGTCATCCGTGGAATCCCGGTGGTTTCGACCCGGTTCCACCTATCCCTACCTCCCGTTCTTCTTCGATGGCCGAGTAATCATGGATATTAAACGCACGATCCTGATCGTCGCCCTGGCAATCGTGTCCTACGTCATGGTTCTTAAGTGGAACCAGGACTACGGCCAGGCTGCCCTGCCGACTCAGAATGTTGCTACCAATCAGGCTGCGCCGGCTATTCCGGACACCCCGCTGGGTAACAATGCGTCCGCGAGTGCCGATGTTCCCAGCGCGAATGGCGAGACAAGCGCCCCTCTAGAAACGCCAGTGGTCACCAATAAAGACCTCATCCACGTGAAAACGGATGTGCTCGACCTGGCTATCGACCCACAAGGTGGTGATATCGCGCAGTTGAAACTGCCGCTGTATCCACGTCGCCAAGACCATCCGGATGTTCCGTTCCAACTGTTCGATAACGGTGGTGAACGTACTTATCTGGCGCAAAGCGGCCTGACCGGCACTGACGGTCCTGATGCTCGTGCTACCGGTCGTCCGGTTTATTCGACCGAACAGAAGACTTATCAACTGGCTGATGGCCAGAACCAGTTGAATGTCGACCTGAAATTCAGCCTCGACGGCGTCAACTACATCAAGCGTTTCAGCTTCACCCGTGGTTTGTACGACTTGAAGGTCACTTACCTGATCGACAACGAAAGCGCCAAGCCATGGACGGGCAACCTGTTTGCCCAGCTCAAGCGTGACAACAGCGCCGATCCTTCTTCCAGCACCGCCACCGGCACTGCGACTTACCTGGGCGCCGCCCTGTGGACAAGTAGCGAGCCGTACAAAAAAGTGTCGATGAAAGATATCGACAAGGGCGCGCTGAAAGAAACCGTCCAAGGTGGCTGGGTTGCCTGGTTGCAACACTACTTCGTGACCGCATGGATCCCGAACAAGGGTGAAGCCAACCTGGTTCAAACCCGCAAAGACAGCCAAGGCAACTACATCATTGGTTTTACTGGCCCGGCGTTGACCGTCGCTCCAGGTGCCAGGGCTGAAACCAGCACTACCCTGTACGCCGGCCCGAAAAGCCAGGCTGTGCTCAAAGAGTTGTCCCCAGGTCTGGAACTGACTGTGGATTACGGCATTCTGTGGTTCATTGCCCAGCCTATTTTCTGGCTGCTGCAACATATCCACAGCATTGTGGGTAACTGGGGCTTCTCGATCATCTTCCTGACCATGCTGATCAAAGGGATTTTCTTCCCTCTGTCGGCAGCCAGCTATAAGTCGATGGCGCGCATGCGTGCCGTTGCGCCGAAACTGGCCGCTCTGAAAGAGCAACATGGTGACGACCGGCAGAAAATGTCGCAGGCCATGATGGAGCTGTACAAGAAAGAGAAGATCAACCCGCTGGGTGGTTGCTTGCCGATTCTGGTGCAGATGCCGGTATTCCTGTCGCTGTACTGGGTTCTCCTGGAAAGCGTCGAAATGCGCCAGGCACCGTTCATTCTGTGGATAACTGACCTGTCGATTAAAGACCCGTTCTTTATTCTGCCGATCATCATGGGCGCGACCATGTTTATCCAGCAGCGTCTGAACCCGACTCCGCCGGACCCGATGCAGGCCAAGGTCATGAAGATGATGCCAATCATCTTCACCTTCTTCTTCCTGTGGTTCCCAGCCGGTCTGGTGCTGTACTGGGTGGTCAACAACGTGTTGTCGATCTCTCAACAGTGGTACATCACACGTAAAATCGAAGCGGCTACCAAAAAAGCTGCGGCGTAATTTACTCTGTGGATAACCACTCAAGACGCCCCCTAGTGGGGCGTTTTGCTTTCTGTCACTTTTGTTCTGGAACCTGCTGATGAGCGCTCCTCGTGAAACCATCGCTGCTGTCGCTACCGCTCAAGGTCGCGGCGGTGTTGGTATCGTTAGAATTTCCGGGCCGCTGGCCAGCGTGGCGGCCCAGGCCATCAGCGGCCGTGAGTTGAAACCCCGATATGCCCATTACGGGCCGTTCCTGGATGCTGATGAAACGGTATTGGATGAGGGGCTGGCGCTGTATTTCCCCGGCCCTAACTCGTTCACCGGCGAAGACGTGCTGGAACTGCAGGGCCATGGTGGCCCGGTAGTGCTGGATATGTTGCTGCAGCGTTGCCTGCAATTGGGCTGCCGTCTGGCGCGCCCAGGCGAATTCAGCGAGCGGGCATTCCTTAACGACAAACTGGACCTGGCCCAGGCCGAGGCGATTGCGGATTTGATCGAGGCCAGTTCTGCACAGGCGGCGCGCAATGCGTTGCGCTCACTGCAGGGCGCTTTTTCCCTGCGTGTGCATAACTTGACCGAACAGTTGATCAGTCTGCGCATCTACGTCGAGGCTGCGATTGACTTCCCAGAGGAAGAAATCGACTTCCTCGCTGATGGCCACGTCCTGGCGATGCTGGATAAAGTTCGCGACGAGTTATCCACCGTACTGCGCGAGGCCGGGCAGGGTGCTTTGCTGCGTGACGGCATGACGGTAGTGATTGCCGGGCGACCCAATGCCGGCAAGTCCAGCCTGCTCAATGCGCTGGCTGGCCGAGAAGCCGCGATCGTCACCGAGATTGCCGGCACCACCCGGGACATCTTGCGCGAACATATCCACATCGATGGTATGCCGCTGCACGTGGTCGACACCGCCGGCTTGCGCGATACCGAAGACCAGGTAGAAAAGATCGGCGTGGAACGGGCGCTCAAGGCGATCAGTGAAGCGGACCGCGTATTGCTGGTGGTGGATGCCACTGCGCCAGAGGCTGCGGATCCTTTTGCCCTGTGGCCGGAATTTCTCGAGCAACGGCCAGACCCGGCCAAAGTCACCTTGATCCGCAACAAGGCCGATTTGACTGGTGAAGCCATTGCCATGGAGACCAGCGACGATGGCCACGTGACCATCAGCCTGAGCGCAAAGTCAGCTGGCGATGGGTTGGAATTGCTGCGCGACCACCTCAAAGCCTGCATGGGCTATGAGCAGACCTCCGAAAGCAGCTTCAGCGCACGCCGCAGGCACCTGGAAGCGCTGCGCCATGCCAGCGCGGCGTTGGAGCACGGTCGGGCTCAGTTGACCTTGGCGGGGGCTGGCGAGCTGCTGGCTGAGGATTTACGCCAGGCGCAGCAGCTGTTGGGTGAGATTACCGGCGCTTTCAGCTCGGATGATCTGCTCGGAAGGATCTTTTCCAGCTTCTGCATCGGTAAATAACCCTTCGTTGTCCACAGGCAGGCCATTCGCGCCTGCCTGTTTCGCCCGCCTCAGGGCATTCAATTCCCATTTTTGACTCATTACCTAAAAGGCAGGTGGCTTTTGCGTGGGCGAGATTTGGCCATGCAAGCCATTTTCTGTGGATTAAGCCCTGTGAATAACCGCACCTGTGCCCAGTTGATAACAGGGCTTGAAACCTGAGCAAAACCCCCTCTGTGGATAACCACCCCTTTAATCCACAGGCTTAAAGCACTTATCCAAGGGCCTCATTGGCACATGACCACAGACTTTTGAATCTCTGTACACGACGTAAATAGAGGCTTGTAGAGATCTATCCACAGAAAGTAGGCTCAGTAGAAATAAACATAAAAACAAAGATCTTATAAATTTCTTCTTTTTTAATTTCTATTGTCTGTGATTCATCCACAGCTGGTTAAATTTTGTGCAAAGGGTTCTTTAGGAAGGGCTAAGTCCCTATACTTGCCGCCATAGCTCTAAAACTCTTTCAACAAACAATTCCTGATTACCTACATAAGCAGGCACGAGGTGCGTGGTGGATTTCCCTTCCCGTTTTGAAGTGATCGTCATCGGCGGCGGTCATGCCGGTACCGAGGCAGCACTGGCGTCAGCACGCATGGGCGTTAAAACCCTGTTGTTGACGCACAACGTGGAAACCCTCGGTGCCATGAGTTGCAACCCCGCCATCGGTGGGATCGGCAAAAGCCATCTGGTTAAAGAAATTGATGCCCTTGGCGGTGTCATGGCCATGGCTACCGACAAAGGTGGTATTCAATTTCGCGTGCTCAACAGCCGCAAAGGCCCGGCCGTACGCGCTACTCGGGCACAGGCCGACCGCATCCTGTACAAGGCTGCGGTACGTGAAACCCTGGAAAACCAGCCGAACCTGTGGATATTTCAACAGGCTGCCGATGATCTGATCGTCGAACAGGACGTGGTGAAGGGCGTTGTCACCCAGATGGGCCTGCGTTTCTTCGCAGAATCCGTGGTGTTGACCACCGGCACATTCCTGGGCGGACTTATCCACATCGGTATGCAGAACTATTCCGGCGGTCGCGCCGGTGATCCGCCATCGATTGCCCTGGCAAAACGCCTGCGCGAGTTACCACTGCGAGTCGGTCGCTTGAAAACAGGTACCCCGCCGCGTATCGACGGGCGTTCTGTGGATTTCTCGGTGATGACCGAACAAGCCGGTGATACACCAATCCCGGTCATGTCGTTCATGGGTTCCAAAGAGCAGCACCCGAAACAGGTGAGCTGCTGGATTACCCACACCAACGCCCGCACCCACGAGATCATTGCCGCGAACCTCGACCGTTCGCCGATGTATTCCGGGGTGATTGAAGGCATTGGCCCGCGTTATTGCCCTTCGATCGAAGACAAGATCCATCGCTTTGCCGACAAGGAAAGCCACCAGGTCTTCATCGAGCCCGAAGGCTTGACCACCCATGAGCTGTACCCGAACGGGATTTCCACGTCCTTGCCGTTCGACGTGCAAATTCAGATCGTGCAGTCGATTCGCGGCATGGAAAACGCCCACATCGTGCGTCCGGGCTACGCCATCGAGTACGACTACTTCGACCCGCGTGATCTGAAGTACAGCCTCGAAACCAAAGTCATTGCCGGTCTGTTTTTCGCTGGCCAAATCAATGGCACCACCGGTTACGAAGAAGCCGGCGCCCAAGGTTTGCTGGCCGGGACCAACGCAGCACTGCGCGCGCAGGGCAAAGACAGCTGGTGCCCGCGTCGCGATGAAGCGTACATCGGCGTATTGGTCGATGACCTGATTACCCTGGGCACCCAGGAACCGTATCGGATGTTCACGTCCCGGGCGGAATACCGTTTGATCCTGCGCGAAGACAACGCCGACCTGCGCCTGACCGAAAAAGGTCGCGAGCTGGGCCTGGTCGATGACGCGCGTTGGGCAGCCTTCTGCAAAAAACGCGAAAGCATCACGCTCGAAGAGCAACGTCTGAAAAGTACCTGGGTTCGCCCAGGCACCGAGCAGGGCGATGCGATTGCGGAAAAATTCGGTACGCCGCTGACCCACGAATACAACCTGCTGAACCTGCTGTCCCGTCCGGAAATCGACTACGCTGGCTTGGTCGAAGTGACAGGCCAGGGCGCAGAAGACCCACAGGTTGCCGAGCAGGTCGAGATCAAGACCAAATACGCCGGTTACATTGACCGCCAGCAGGATGAGATCGCTCGCCTGCGCGCCAGTGAAGACACCAAGCTGCCTGTGGATATCGATTACACCGGGATTTCGGGGTTGTCGAAAGAAATCCAAAGCAAGCTGGGGATAACTCGGCCGGAGACTCTTGGTCAGGCTTCACGTATTCCCGGCGTCACTCCGGCAGCGATTTCGCTGTTGATGATTCATTTGAAAAAACGCGGCGCGGGCCGTCAGTTGGAGCAAAGCGCTTGAGTTCGTTGGTCACCTCGCAACACGCCGAAGAATTATCCACAGGTGCGCGCCAGTTAGGCGTGGACCTGACCGCAGCCCAGCACGAATTACTGCTCGGCTACCTGGCCCTGTTGATCAAATGGAACAAGGCTTACAACCTGACTGCGGTGCGTAACCCCGACGAAATGGTTTCGCGTCATTTGCTCGACAGTTTGAGCGTGATGCCGTTTATCGAAAACGGCCGTTGGCTTGACGTGGGCAGTGGCGGTGGGATGCCAGGCATTCCGCTGGCGATCCTGTTTCCCGAGTCGCAAGTGACGTGCCTGGACAGCAACGGCAAGAAAACCCGCTTCCTGACCCAGGTAAAACTCGAGCTCAAGCTGGAAAACCTGCAAGTTATCCACAGTCGGGTCGAAGAGTTCACACCTGAACTGCCTTTCAATGGAATTGTTTCCCGGGCATTCAGCAGCATGGAGAACTTCAGCAATTGGACTCGCCACCTGGGCGACCGCGACACCCGCTGGCTGGCAATGAAGGGCGTTCATCCAAGCGACGAGCTGTTAGCATTGCCGACAGACTTCCACCTCGATAGCGAACACGCCTTGGCCGTACCCGGTTGCCAAGGCCAACGCCATCTGCTGATACTGCGCCGCACGGCATGATTGGGAACACAAGCAAGAATGGCTAAGGTATTCGCGATAGCGAACCAGAAAGGTGGCGTGGGCAAAACCACCACCTGCATCAACCTCGCAGCATCCCTGGTCGCCACCAAGCGTCGGGTGCTGTTGATCGATCTCGATCCACAGGGCAACGCCACCATGGGTAGCGGTGTGGATAAACACGGCCTGGAAAATTCGGTCTACGACTTGCTGATCGGCGAGTGTGACCTGGCCCAGGCCATGCACTACTCCGAGCACGGTGGTTATCAACTGCTGCCGGCCAACCGCGATTTGACCGCGGCGGAAGTGGTGCTGCTCGAAATGCAGATGAAAGAAAGCCGTCTGCGCAGCGCCTTGGCGCCGATCCGCGAGAATTACGATTACATTTTGATCGACTGCCCACCGTCGCTGTCGATGCTCACGCTCAACGCATTGGTTGCCGCCGATGGGGTGATTATCCCCATGCAGTGCGAGTATTACGCACTGGAAGGCTTGAGCGACCTTGTGGATAACATCAAGCGAATCGCTGAGCTGCTGAACCCGAACCTGCAGATCGAGGGTCTGCTGCGTACGATGTTCGATCCGCGCCTGAGCCTGATGAACGATGTGTCGGCGCAGCTCAAGGAACACTTTGGTGATCAGTTGTACGACACCGTGATCCCACGCAACATCCGCCTGGCCGAAGCGCCAAGCTACGGCATGCCCGCGCTGGCGTACGACAAATCATCGCGTGGCGCCATTGCCTACCTGGCACTGGCCGGCGAGATGGTTCGCCGTCAACGCCGCAATTCACGCACCGCTGCAGCCCAGCCAACTTAAGGAATCCCCATGGCCGTTAAGAAACGAGGTCTCGGACGTGGACTGGATGCACTGCTGAGTGGTCCGACTGTCACTTCGCTTGAAGAACAAGCGGTACAGGCCGATGAGCGCGAGCTGCAACATTTGCCGCTGGACTTGATCCAGCGCGGCAAATACCAGCCACGCCGCGATATGGACCCTCAGGCGCTGGAAGAACTGGCCAACTCGATCAAGGCCCAGGGCGTGATGCAGCCGATTGTGGTGCGCCCGATCGGCGGCGGTCGGTTTGAAATCATCGCCGGCGAACGCCGCTGGCGCGCAAGCCAGCAGGCCGGAAAGGAAACTATCCCGGCGATGGTGCGCGATGTACCGGATGAAACCGCCATCGCCATGGCGTTGATCGAAAACATCCAGCGTGAAGACCTCAACCCGGTTGAAGAAGCGATCGCGTTGCAGCGTTTGCAGCAGGAATTCCAGCTGACCCAGCAACAAGTGGCCGACGCGGTGGGTAAGTCCCGCGTCACGGTGTCCAACTTGCTGCGTCTGATCGCGTTGCCGGAAGTCATCAAGACCATGTTGTCCCACGGCGACCTGGAAATGGGTCATGCCCGTGCTTTGCTCGGTTTGCCGGAAAATCAACAGGTTGAAGGGGCGCGACACGTTGTCGCACGAGGGCTCACGGTGCGTCAGACTGAGGCGCTGGTTCGCCAGTGGCTGAGCGGCAAACCTGCACCGGTCGAACCCGCCAAACCTGATCCGGATATCGCACGCCTCGAGCAGCGCCTGGCCGAGCGGCTGGGCTCTGCGGTACAAATTCGCCACGGCAAGAAGGGCAAAGGGCAATTGGTTATCGGATATAACTCGCTTGACGAGCTTCAGGGCGTCCTTGCCCACATCCGCTGAAACATTTGCTTATGTAGCGCGCGATCGGAAAACACTACCCGACAGTTGAATAGGGGCTGAACCGCCCCTATACTCTGCGCGCATTTTGTCGGCACAAATTATGCCAAGTTATTGATTCTCGGCAGCCGACCATTGAGGAGCAAAAGTGATGGAAACCCGCACGCCAAACACGTTGCCGTTCCATCGCTTGGCCGTTTTCCCGGTTTTATTGGCTCAATTTGTCATTCTACTGATCGCCGCGTTGGCGCTTTGGTACTGGCATGGAGTCGTAGCCGGATATTCAGGACTCTGCGGAGGCCTGATAGCCTTGCTGCCCAATATGTATTTTGCTCACAGGGCCTTTCGGTTTTCCGGCGCCCGAGCAGCCCAGGCTATCGTCCGGTCATTTTATGCCGGCGAGGCGGGGAAACTGATTTTGACGGCAGTGCTGTTTGCACTGACCTTTGCAGGTGTGAAGCCATTGGCGCCGCTGGCTGTATTCGGCGTCTTCGTGTTGACCCAACTGGTCAGCTGGTTCGCTCCCCTGCTAATGAAAACAAGACTTTCGAAACCTTAGGGCGTTTGAGGCAACCATGGCAGAAACAACCGCTTCGGGCTATATCCAGCACCACTTGCAGAACCTGACCTTCGGTCAGCTTCCCAACGGCGGCTGGGGCTTCGCCCACACCGCAGCAGAAGCCAAAGAAATGGGTTTCTGGGCTTTCCACCTGGATACTCTGGGCTGGTCGGTCGCATTGGGTCTGATCTTCGTCCTGATTTTCCGCATGGCGGCAAAAAAGGCGACTTCCGGTCAGCCAGGTGCTTTGCAGAACTTCGTTGAAGTATTGGTCGAATTCGTCGATGGCAGCGTGAAAGACAGCTTCCATGGCCGTAGCCCGGTGATTGCACCGCTGGCACTGACCATCTTCGTCTGGGTGTTCCTGATGAACGCCGTCGACCTGATCCCGGTTGACTGGATTCCTCAGCTCGCCATGGCGATCAGCGGCGATCCGCATATTCCATTCCGTGCCGTATCGACCACTGACCCTAACGCTACCCTGGGCATGGCCTTGTCGGTATTCGCGTTGATCATTTTCTACAGCATCAAGATCAAGGGCATCGGCGGCTTCATCGGCGAACTGACCCTGCACCCGTTCGGCAGTAAGAACATTTTCGTTCAAGCCCTGCTGATCCCGGTGAACTTCCTGCTGGAATTCGTCACCCTGATCGCCAAGCCTATCTCCCTGGCTCTGCGACTGTTCGGCAACATGTATGCCGGCGAGCTGGTGTTCATTCTGATCGCTGTGATGTTCGGCAGTGGTCTGCTCTGGCTTAGCGGCCTGGGCATTGTTCTGCAGTGGGCGTGGGCTGTGTTCCACATCCTGATCATCACCCTGCAGGCCTTCATCTTCATGATGCTGACCATTGTCTACCTGTCGATGGCGCACGAAGAGAACCATTAAGACCGGTCTCGACTAGTCTGATGTCCTTCCCGGTGAAACGGGAAGGTGGCCCACCAGGGCTATGAAACGATTTGTTTTACCGCTTTAAAATCTAAAAAACCTAAACCATACGACGTAAAAGTCGGGAGGAAAGATGGAAACTGTAGTTGGTCTAACCGCTATCGCTGTTGCACTGTTGATCGGCCTGGGCGCCCTGGGTACTGCCATTGGTTTCGGCCTGCTGGGCGGCAAGTTCCTGGAAGGCGCAGCGCGTCAGCCAGAAATGGTCCCAATGCTGCAGGTTAAAATGTTCATCGTTGCCGGTCTGCTCGACGCCGTGACCATGATCGGTGTTGGTATCGCTCTGTTCTTCACCTTCGCGAACCCCTTCGTTGGTCAACTCGCCGGTTAATCACTCGTTTTTTCGAGTGATTGGTGTGTTGTGCAACGAACGAGCGAGGTATTGGCGTGAACATTAATGCAACCATTATTGGTCAGTCCTTAGCGTTCTTGATTTTTGTCGTTTTCTGCATGAAGTTCGTATGGCCTCCGGTCATCGCAGCTTTGCACGAACGTCAGAAGAAGATCGCGGATGGACTGGACGCTGCCACCCGTGCAGCTCGCGACCTGGAGTTGGCCCAAGAGAAAGCGGGCCATCAACTGCGCGATGCTAAGGCACAGGCAGCTGAAATCATTGAGCAAGCCAAGAAACGCGGTAATCAGATTGTTGAAGAGGCTGTTGAAAAAGCCCGTATCGACGCTGACCGTGTGAAGGTTCAGGCTCAGGCCGAGATCGAGCAGGAATTGAACAGTGTCAAAGATGCGCTGCGTGCCCAACTGGGTGCTCTGGCCGTCGGCGGTGCTGAGAAGATCCTGGGTGCCACAATCGATCAAAACGCGCACGCGGAGCTGGTTAACAAACTGGCTGCTGAAATCTAAGCGAGGGCGATCATGGCAGAATTGACCACGTTGGCCCGACCTTACGCTAAGGCAGCCTTCGAGCACGCCCAGGCCCACCAGCAGCTGGCCTCTTGGTCAGCCATGCTCGGCCTGGCTGCAGCAGTGTCGCAAGACGACACCATGCAGCGCGTGCTCAAGGCCCCGCGACTGACGAGCGCAGACAAGGCCGCCACTTTTATTGAAGTGTGCGGCGACAAGTTTGATGTGAAGGTACAGAACTTCATCCACGTCGTTGCCGAAAACGACCGTCTCCCGCTTTTGCCGGAGATCGCCGCTCTGTTCGACCTGTACAAGGCCGAAGAAGAGAAGTCGGTAGACGTTGAAGTGACCAGTGCTTTTGCATTGAACCAAGAACAGCAAGACAAACTCGCCAAGGTTCTCAGTGCACGACTCAATCGGGAAGTGCGCCTGCAAGCTTCGGAGGACGCATCCCTGATTGGTGGTGTTGTTATCCGTGCCGGCGACCTGGTTATCGATGGCTCGATTCGCGGCAAAATCGCGAAACTTGCCGAAGCATTGAAATCTTGAGTTTGAAGGGGCAGCAGAGCAATGCAGCAACTCAATCCTTCCGAAATAAGTGAAATTATCAAGGGCCGCATCGACAAGCTCGATGTGACCTCCCAAGCCCGTAACGAAGGCACTGTCGTCAGCGTATCTGACGGCATCGTGCGGATTCACGGTCTGGCCGACGTCATGTACGGCGAGATGATCGAGTTTCCGGGCGGCGTCTACGGTATGGCCCTCAACCTGGAGCAAGACTCCGTAGGTGCCGTTGTATTGGGCGCGTACACCAGTCTGGCTGAAGGCATGAGCGCCAAGTGCACAGGCCGCATCCTGGAAGTTCCGGTTGGTAAGGAACTGCTGGGTCGCGTAGTCGACGCACTGGGTAACCCTGTTGACGGTAAAGGTCCACTGGGCAACACCGAGACCGACGCGGTCGAGAAAGTTGCTCCAGGCGTGATCTGGCGTAAGTCGGTAGACCAGCCTGTACAGACTGGCTACAAGGCTGTCGATGCCATGATCCCAGTCGGCCGTGGCCAGCGTGAGCTGATCATCGGTGACCGTCAGATCGGTAAAACCGCTCTGGCGATCGACGCGATCATCAACCAGAAAGACAGCGGCATTTTCTGCGTCTACGTAGCCATTGGTCAGAAGCAATCGACCATCGCCAACGTGGTTCGCAAGCTGGAAGAAAACGGCGCCCTGGCCAACACGATCATCGTGGCTGCCAGTGCTTCGGAATCTCCTGCGCTGCAATTCCTGGCACCGTACTCCGGTTGCACCATGGGTGAATTCTTCCGCGACCGCGGTGAAGACGCGCTGATCGTTTATGACGATCTGTCCAAGCAAGCAGTGGCTTACCGCCAGATTTCCCTGCTGCTGCGCCGTCCACCAGGCCGTGAAGCTTACCCAGGCGACGTGTTCTATCTCCACTCCCGTCTGCTGGAGCGCGCATCCCGCGTTTCGGAAGAATACGTAGAGAAGTTCACCAACGGCGCAGTGACCGGCAAAACCGGTTCCCTGACCGCACTGCCGATCATCGAAACCCAGGCTGGCGACGTTTCCGCGTTCGTTCCGACCAACGTGATTTCCATCACCGACGGTCAGATCTTCCTGGAATCGGCCATGTTCAACTCCGGGATCCGTCCTGCTGTGAACGCCGGTGTTTCGGTATCCCGTGTGGGTGGTGCCGCTCAGACCAAGATCATCAAGAAGCTCTCCGGTGGTATCCGTACCGCTCTGGCTCAGTACCGTGAACTGGCGGCATTCGCCCAGTTCGCTTCTGACCTGGACGAAGCGACCCGTAAGCAACTTGAGCATGGTCAGCGCGTTACCGAGCTGATGAAGCAGAAGCAATACGCCCCAATGTCGATCGCTGACATGGCGTTGTCGCTGTATGCCGCTGAGCGTGGGTTCCTGACTGACGTCGAAATCACCAAGGTCGGCAGCTTTGAACAAGCGCTGATTGCTTACTTCAACCGCGATCACGCCGACTTGTTGGCCAAGATCAACGTGAAGGGTGACTTCAATGACGAAATCGACGCTGGCATGAAAGCCGGTATCGAGAAGTTCAAGGCCACCCAAACCTGGTAAGCCGCAGCGGGAGCCGCAAGGCTCCCGCTTGCTAACCTGATAGGTGTTACATGGCAGGCGCAAAAGAGATTCGCAGTAAGATTGCGAGCATCAAAAGCACGCAAAAGATTACCAGCGCCATGGAAAAAGTGGCGGTCAGCAAAATGCGCAAGGCACAAATGCGCATGGCTGCTAGCCGTCCTTATGCGGAGCGTATCCGCCAGGTAATTGGGCATTTGGCTAACGCCAACCCGGAATACCGCCACCCGTTCATGATCGACCGCGAAGTTAAGCGTGTGGGTTATGTGGTAGTGAGCAGTGACCGTGGTTTGTGCGGTGGTCTGAATACCAACCTGTTCAAGGCCCTGGTCAAGGACATGGCGGTAAACCGCGAAAAGGGCGTCGAGATCGATCTGTGTGTAGTTGGTAGCAAGGGTGCGGCCTTTTTCCGCAACTTCGGCGGTAACGTCGTTGCAGCTATCAGCCACCTGGGTGAAGAGCCGTCGATCAATGATTTGATCGGCAGTGTGAAGGTGATGCTGGATGCGTACCTGGAAGGCCGGATTGACCGCCTGTCCGTGGTATCCAACAAGTTCATCAACACCATGACCCAGCAGCCAACCGTGGAGCAATTGATTCCACTGGTGGCGACTCCGGATCAGGAACTCAAGCACCACTGGGACTACCTCTACGAACCAGACGCCAAAGAGCTGCTTGACGGCTTGATGGTGCGCTACGTGGAGTCGCAGGTGTACCAGGCGGTGGTCGAGAACAACGCAGCTGAACAAGCGGCGCGGATGATCGCGATGAAAAACGCTACCGATAACGCCGGTGATCTGATCAGCGATTTGCAGCTGATCTACAACAAGGCGCGTCAGGCTGCGATCACCCAAGAGATCTCGGAAATCGTCGGCGGCGCTGCCGCGGTTTAACGGTTCAAATATTCAGAGGATCCAGCTATGAGTAGCGGACGTATCGTTCAAATCATCGGCGCCGTTATCGACGTGGAATTCCCACGCGACAGCGTACCGAGCATCTACAACGCGCTGAAAGTACAAGGCGCGGAAACCACCCTGGAAGTTCAGCAGCAGCTGGGCGACGGCGTGGTTCGTACCATTGCGATGGGTTCCACCGAAGGCTTGAAGCGCGGTCTGGACGTTGTCGACACTGGCGCTGCCATCTCCGTACCGGTCGGTAAAGCGACCCTGGGCCGGATCATGGACGTACTGGGCAACCCGATTGACGAAGCTGGCCCGATCGACACCGAAGAGCGCTGGGGCATTCACCGTCCAGCACCTTCGTTCGCCGAACAAGCTGGCGGCAACGATCTGCTCGAAACCGGTATCAAGGTTATCGACCTGGTTTGCCCGTTCGCCAAAGGCGGTAAAGTCGGTCTGTTCGGTGGTGCCGGTGTAGGCAAAACCGTAAACATGATGGAACTGATCCGTAACATCGCCATCGAGCACAGCGGTTATTCCGTGTTCGCCGGTGTGGGTGAGCGTACTCGTGAGGGTAACGACTTCTACCACGAGATGAAGGACTCCAACGTTCTGGACAAAGTGGCACTGGTTTACGGTCAGATGAACGAGCCGCCGGGTAACCGTCTGCGCGTAGCACTGACCGGCCTGACCATGGCCGAGAAGTTCCGTGACGAAGGTAACGACGTTCTGCTGTTCGTCGACAACATCTACCGTTACACCTTGGCCGGTACTGAAGTATCCGCACTGCTGGGTCGTATGCCTTCCGCAGTAGGTTACCAGCCGACCCTGGCCGAAGAGATGGGCGTTCTGCAAGAACGTATCACTTCGACCAAAGAAGGTTCGATCACCTCGATCCAAGCGGTATACGTACCTGCGGATGACTTGACTGACCCGTCGCCTGCGACCACCTTCGCCCACTTGGACGCCACCGTCGTTCTGTCCCGTGACATCGCTTCCCTGGGTATCTACCCAGCGGTCGATCCACTCGACTCGACTTCGCGCCAGCTGGACCCGAACGTGATCGGCCAGGAGCACTACGACACCGCTCGCGGCGTTCAGTACGTGCTGCAGCGTTACAAAGAACTGAAGGACATCATTGCGATCCTGGGTATGGACGAGCTGTCGGAAGCCGACAAGCAGTTGGTTAACCGTGCTCGTAAGATCCAGCGTTTCTTGTCGCAGCCGTTCTTCGTGGCTGAAGTCTTCACCGGTGCTTCGGGTAAATACGTTTCCCTGAAAGACACCATTGCTGGCTTCAAAGGCATCCTCAACGGTGACTACGACCACCTGCCAGAACAAGCGTTCTACATGGTCGGCGGCATCGAAGAAGCGATCGAGAAAGCCAAGAAACTGTAATCTCGGCGCCCGGAAACGGGCGCTCATCAGGTTGAGGCAATCAGATGGCTATGACAGTCCATTGCGATATCGTCAGCGCGGAAGGGGAAATCTTCTCCGGTCTGGTAGAAATGGTGATTGCACACGGCGATCTGGGTGATCTTGGTATCGCCATGGGTCACGCACCGTTGATCACCAGCTTGAAGCCAGGTCCGATCACTCTGACCAAGCAAGGCGGGGAACGTGAGGTGTTTTACATCTCCGGCGGTTTCCTCGAGGTTCAGCCGAACATGGTCAAGGTACTTGCCGACACCGTGCAACGTGCTGGCGACCTGGATGAAGCCTCCGCTCAGGAAGCCGTCAAGGCTGCCGAGAAGGCCCTGAATGAAAAGGGTGCGGACTTCGACTACAGCGCTGCTGCTGTACGTCTGGCCGAGGCTGCAGCCCAGCTGCGCACGCTCCAGCAGATCCGCAAGAAGTAAGCGGCCCAGCCGCAATGCTTCAAGCGCGATTGATTAAAAAGGGTAGCCTCGGCTACCCTTTTTCTTTTTCAGCAAAACACTTCTCAGGTCTGAAGTCGGACCGCCCAGGATTGGTAGCCATTCATGTCTCTTGAAATTGTCATTCTCGCCGCAGGCCAGGGCACCCGCATGCGTTCAGCCCTGCCCAAGGTGCTGCACCCGATCGCGGGCAATTCCATGCTTGGTCATGTTATCCACAGCGCCCGGCAGCTGGACCCCCAGCGTATTCACGTGGTGATTGGCCATGGTGCCGACGTGGTGCGTGAACGCCTGGCGGCGGATGATTTGAATTTCGTGTTGCAGGACAAACAACTGGGCACCGGCCACGCGACTGCGCAGGCCGTACCGTTCATCAGCGCCGACACCGTACTGATCCTCTACGGCGACGTACCGCTGATCGAAGTCGAAACCCTGCAACGCCTGCTCAAGCAAGTAGTACCTGGCCAGATGGGCCTGCTCACCGTTGAGCTGGATGACCCAACCGGCTACGGCCGTATCGTGCGCGATGCCAGCGGCAAGGTCGCTGCCATCGTCGAACACAAAGACGCCAGCGAAGCCCAGCGTGCGATTACCGAAGGCAACACCGGTATTCTCGCCGTGCCGGCCAACATGCTGGCTGACTGGATGAGCCGCTTGTCCAACAACAATGCCCAGGGCGAGTACTACCTCACCGACGTCATTGAGATGGCCGTCAGTGACGGCCTGCTGGTTGCCACCGAGCAGCCCCATGACCCGATGGAAGTGCAGGGCGCCAACGACCGCAAGCAGCTTGCCGAGCTTGAGCGCCACTACCAATTGCGTGAAGGTCGCCGCCTTATGGCCCAGGGCGTAACCCTGCGTGATCCGGCGCGCTTCGATGTGCGGGGTGAGGTCACGGTTGGCCGTGATGTGCTGATCGACATCAACGTGATCCTTGAAGGCCGCGTGATCATTGAAGACGACGTGGTAATTGGCCCTAACTGCGTAATCAAGGACAGCACCTTGCGCAAAGGTGTGGTGGTCAAGGCCAACAGCCATCTTGAGGGTGCAGTGATGGGCGAGGGCAGTGATGCCGGTCCGTTTGCGCGCCTTCGTCCGGGCAGTGTGCTGGGTGCCCGTGCGCACGTCGGCAATTTCGTTGAACTCAAGAACGCGAAAATGGGCGACGACGCCAAGGCCGGTCACTTGGCCTACCTCGGTGATGCGGTGATCGGCGCGCGCAGCAACATCGGCGCCGGTGCGATCACCTGCAACTACGATGGCGCCAACAAGTACCAGACAACTATTGGTGAAGACGTGTTTATCGGCTCCAACAACTCGCTGATTGCGCCGGTCACCATCGGTGATGGTTCCAACACAGCGGCAGGTTCGACCATCAACCAGGATGTGGATAAGTCCCAACTGGCCGTGGCCCGCGCCCGGCAGCGTAATATCGACGGCTGGAAACGCCCGGTCAAAATCAAAAAGCCCTGAGTTATCCACAACCCCATCGGCTAACGCTATCTCCTGTGGGAGCTGACTTGCCTGCGATAGCGGTCCGACATTCAACATGAATGTCGCCTGACACTCCGCCATCGCAGGCAAGCCAGCTCCCACATTGGTCGAGTGGTGTTAGCAAAAATCAGCGTAAAAATTACAGCTTGCCGCTTGACGATCTTTCGCCAATAGGTTTTGATTGCCTTCGTTATCTTTCGAAACGAAACTTATCACTACCATGTCGAAACGAAATACACCCCAACGACGCCACAACATTCTGACCCTGCTCAATGAACAGGGCGAAGTCAGCGTGGACGAATTGGCCAAACGTTTCGAAACGTCGGAAGTGACCATCCGCAAGGACCTCGCCGCCCTCGAAAGCAATGGCCTGCTGCTGCGCCGCTACGGTGGCGCGATCACCATGCCCCAAGAGCTGGTCGGTGATGCCGCTCAACCCATCTCGGCTTACAAGCGCGCCATCGCCCGTGCGGCCGTCATGCGCTTGCGTGAACACGCGCGCATCATCATCGACAGCGGCAGCACCACCGCCGCCATGATCCCGGAGCTGGGCCACCAGCCAGGCCTGGTGGTGATGACCAACTCCCTGCACGTGGCCCGCGCGCTGAGCGAGCTGGAACATGAGCCGGTGTTATTGATGACCGGCGGCACCTGGGACCCGCATTCGGATTCATTCCAGGGCCAGGTCGCCGAACAAGTGCTGCGTTCCTATGATTTTGATCAGTTGTTTATCGGCGCCGACGGCATCGATCTGGAACGTGGCACCACCACCTTCAACGAACTGCTGGGCCTGAGCCGTGTAATGGCCGACGTCGCCCGTGAAGTGGTGGTGATGGTCGAATCCGACAAGATCGGCCGCAAGATCCCCAATCTGGAGCTGCCCTGGAGCAGCGTCCATACCCTTATTACCGATGATCGCCTGCCGCTTGAGGCCCGCGACCAGATCCAAGCCCGCGGCATTACGCTGATATGCGCGGCAATCATCTAGGAGATACACCATGTGTGGAATTGTAGGCGCAGTCGCTGAACGCAACGTCACCGCCATCCTGCTTGAAGGCCTCAAACGTCTGGAATACCGCGGCTATGACAGCGCCGGTGTAGCCGTATTTACCAACGCCGGCAAGCTCGAGCGCATGCGCCGCCCAGGCAAAGTCAGCGAGCTGGAACAAGCTTTGCTCGGCGAGCCGCTGGTGGGTCGTCTGGGTATCGCCCACACCCGTTGGGCCACCCACGGTGCACCGTGCGAACGTAACGCTCACCCGCATTTCTCCGGCGACCTGGCCGTGGTGCACAACGGCATTATCGAAAACCACGAAGTGCTGCGCGAACAGCTCAAGGGCCTGGGCTACGAGTTCACCTCGGACACCGACACCGAAGTCATCGCCCATCTGCTCAACCACAAGCTCAAGGACCTCGGCGACCTGACTGTCGCGCTCAAAGCCACCGTCAAGGAACTGCACGGCGCCTATGGCCTGGCCGTGGTCTGCGCCAGCCAACCCGACCGCGTGGTGGCTGCGCGCAGTGGCAGCCCGTTGGTGATTGGCCTGGGCCTGGGCGAAAACTTCCTTGCCTCCGACCAACTGGCCCTGCGCCAAGTGACTGACCGCTTCATGTACCTGGAAGAAGGTGATATCGCCGATATTCGCCGTGAAAGTGTGCAGATCTGGGACGTCAACGGCGTGCCGGTCGAGCGCGAAGCTGTGCAATACCGCGACGGTGCCGAGGCCGCTGATAAAGGCGAATTCCGCCACTTCATGCTCAAGGAAATCCACGAGCAACCGTCTGTGGTGCAACGCACCCTGGAAGGCCGCCTGAGCCAGAACCAAGTGCTGGTCAACGCCTTCGGCCCACAAGCCGCCGAGCTGTTCGCCAAAGTGCGCAATGTGCAGATCGTCGCCTGCGGCACCAGCTACCACGCCGGTATGGTTGCCCGTTATTGGCTCGAAGAACTGGCCGGCATCCCGTGCCAGGTCGAAGTCGCCAGCGAGTTCCGCTACCGCAAGGTGGTGGTGCAGCCCGACACCCTGTTCGTGACCATCTCCCAGTCCGGCGAAACGGCTGACACCCTGGCCGCGCTGCGTAATGCCAAAGAACTCGGCTTCCTTGGCAGCCTGGCAATCTGCAACGTCAGCATCAGCTCGCTGGTGCGCGAGTCCGACCTGACCCTGTTGACCCAGGCCGGTCGCGAAATCGGCGTGGCGTCCACCAAAGCCTTTACCACCCAACTCGTTGGCCTGTTGCTGCTGACCCTGTCCCTGGGCCAGGTGCGCGGCACCCTCGCCGAAGGCGTCGAAGCCACATTGGTTGAAGAACTGCGCCGCCTGCCGGCCCGTCTGGGCGAAGCCCTGGCCATGGACAGCACCGTGGAAAAAGTCGCCGAACTGTTCGCCGACAAAAACCACACCCTGTTCCTCGGCCGTGGCGCGCAATACCCGGTAGCGATGGAAGGCTCGCTCAAGCTCAAGGAAATCTCGTACATCCACGCCGAAGCCTACCCGGCCGGCGAACTCAAACACGGCCCATTGGCCCTGGTGGATGACGACATGCCGGTGGTCACCGTCGCGCCGAACAACGAACTGCTGGAAAAGCTCAAATCCAACCTGCAGGAAGTACGCGCGCGTGGCGGTCAGTTGATCGTGTTTGCCGACGAAAAGGCTGGCATGACCAATGGCGAAGGCACCCACGTGATCAACATGCCGCACATCCACGACACCCTGTCGCCGATCCTCTACACCATCCCGTTGCAGCTGCTGTCGTATTACGTTGCTGTGCTCAAGGGCACTGACGTTGACCAGCCGCGTAACCTGGCGAAGTCGGTGACGGTGGAGTAAGCGCTGCTGGCGTATCGGAAGGGGCTATTTCAATAGACCCTTTTTACATGCTGGAGCCGCCAACTCAAGGACGCCCGTTTATGCAAAGCCTCTCTACAATCGTACACGCACGCTTGCACAATCGCCGATTTGCGGTGGCGAACAACGCCCAAGGACTGTCCGGTGTCGGCACGGTATTTCATTACCTGGTCGAAGATGGCGTTATTTCGAGTACTTACCAAGGCGGTCGGATTCGTTTGGGAGCGCAGGTCGGACAGGTGACAGGTCACAACACCTTTGAGCTGCTTTTTCACTGTGTGACGGTGGACGAGCAACTACTTGCCGGGTGGTCGAGAGGTACAGTGGGTGTCGACGCGTCAGGGCGCACAACCTTGAGCTTTGTTTGGGGCTGGTTGTCGGGCGCGACAGGTGGCGGCGAGTCGAATTACACCGAGTTGACTGCATGAGGTAGCCCGCCGAGAACCCCCATGCTCCCTGCCTCATTGATGTGCATTAGCGGCCACCTTATCCCTAGAAGGCAGCCTTATGGATAGCCAGACAGGGGTGTCATCACTATGAACAGAGGTTTCTACCGTGCGGACAAACGCTTGCCGCTCAGCCTTTCGTACTCGCTGAGACCTGGTCTGGTAAAAGTCTGTGGCACTGTGATGCTCAAAGAGTCGCGCTTATCCCCAGTGGATGGCTTGCCCTGTGCCGGGTATTCACTGCAGATCCAGGAGAGCTACCGCGACAGCGGCGAAAGGGATGCATGGCGGACAGTATTTACTGACGCACAATGCAATGACTTTGCGCTCAAGGATGCCCACGGCACTGTGGATATCATCGCCGAAGGCATTGAGTTGTTTTCAGGCCAAGTGCCACAGCTAGGGGACTATCGTTACACCGCAGGACCGGGCCGCCAGCAAGGAGAAATCTTGCTCAGCGAAAGCCTGGAGGTCATGGTTATCGGTACTGCAATACAGCGTAACGGTAAAACGGTGATCGTCCGGGGTGAGGAGGCCGATACGGTATTTGGTGTGGAGCGGCTGCGCACTGTGAACAACTATCGTCTCGCTGTGCCAGCGTGGCGCGCCTTGGGGTTATGCAGTGCCTTGGTGGTGTTGTTCGGTATGGCGCTACTGCTTATAGATCCGGCGCAATGGATGCAGTGGCAGTTGCCCAGCCGCGATACGTTCCAGCAAATGGCTGTATTGGGGCCATTCCATGAATGGGTGGCTTTGTTGTATCAGCGCCAAGGTTTATCGCTGCCGTTGTTGGCTGCCTTCGGTTGGATGGGCATAGTATTCGTGCTGATGTGCGTTGCACGGGTGTTTCTTTATCGAGATATCCACAAGCGGGTTCAGCCCATACTTATCGCCTGGGGAGTGGTTGGCGTGATCGGTGGCGGCCTGGTGACGTGGGCATTGGTGGCGCTCGAGTTCGATCCATTCAAGATTTTTTTGATCTGGCTGAGCGTGATCATCGTCGCACTGGCCTTTTCTATTACCCAACAGCGGGCTTTGCAGGCGTTGGTGGCGAGCGTTTTCAAAACCGAGTTGACCTAAGGTACAAACTCTACTCGTAACCCGCGGCTAGCACTGCGCCCCTGATCATCGCTGACCCGCAGCCGGTATTCGCCCGACTTGCCCGGCCGCCAGTTCAAGGTGGTTTGCGGCGGGCCTTGGCCGATCAGGGTCTGGTCGGCAAACCAGTACAGCGTGGTCGCATCACTGGCCGCGTTGGCATTGAGCGGAATGCTTTCCTGCGGCTGGGACAGGCGCAACTGGTAGCTCACCTGGGTCAGCGGCGAGCGAATTTGCGGCGCTTCGCTTTGGTCGCTGATGCGGTTGGGCTGGCAATTTTTCATCACATCGGGCGGCGTGCGCCGGGGCAGGCCGGCGGCGCGATAAAGGCGCTGCACGTCGCTGGGCCAGAATTCGAAGACTTCTTCGCGGGTGTATTGCGGGTCGAACGGCGGGCACGCGGCCTTGCCGGTGCGGGTATCGATCAGTACCGGGCGGTGCAGGTTGGACACGCGAATTGGCGACACGCCGGGGATGTACCAGGTCTTGCGGGTTTGCGGGCACCAGCGGTTGGGCAACTCGCCGGAGGCCGCACACACGTCGATGCGCACCAGCCCGGCGGGCGGCTTGTCGGGCTTGATAACCACGTTGGGCAAGGCCAGCGGCAGGGCGTCGGCGATACGGAAGAACAGCGGCGCGGCGGTTTTGGCGCCGATAAACGTCGGGTTCGGCCGCCCATCAAAATTGCCCACCCACACCACCAGCACATACGGCCCCACCAGGCCCGCGCTCCAGGCATCGTGAAAGCCCCATGAGGTGCCGGTTTTCCACGCGGTGCGCCAGTGGCGGCCGGGCAGACCATCCGGGCGTGGGTTGCGGCGCAGCATGTCGCGCACCATAAAGGCTGCTTGGGGCGTGAGCAGTTGCGCGCCGGTGGTTTGCGGTTGTTCCTGCAAATAGCGCAAAGGCCGCAGATGCCCGTCACCTGCCAGCATCACATACAGGCGCGCCAGTTCCTCCGGCGTCATCTCGCCGCCGCCCAAGGCCAGGGCCAAACCGTAGTGGCTTTCCCCACGCAAGCCTTTGATACCGGCGCGTTGCAGCAAGCCATACAGCGAGGGCGACTGCACCTGGCTGGCGAGCCACACCGCCGGAATATTGCGACTACGGATCAACGCATCCCGCGCCGTCAGTGGCCCGACAAAACTGCCGTCGAAATTTTCCGGCTGGAAGTAGCCGAAGTTACTGGGTAAATCCTTGAGGATGCTCATGGGGTGGATAACCCCCTGATCCAGCGCCAACCCATACAGAAACGGCTTGAGCGTCGACCCCGGCGAGCGCCGCGACAACACGCCGTTGACCTGCCCGTGGATGCCTGTGGATAAGTAATCCGCCGAACCTACCAGCGCCTTGACGCTCTGGTCGCGGCTGTCCACAAGGATGGCCGTGGCGTTTTCCACACCGGTACTGCGCCGCTCGGCAATAAAGCCTGTGATCAAGCGTTCGAGCAGTTGCTGCAAAGGCAGGTTGAGGGTTGAGTTGAGTTCGTTGCCGGGTTGCGACGCCAGCAGCTGTTCGCTCAAGTGCGGTGCCAGAAACGGTATCTGCTGGCGGTTGCGCGCCTCCAGAGGCAAGTCGAGCAAACTGTCGTTACGCGGGTCCTGTGGATAAGTTTCGCGCCAGTCGGCCATCAAGCGCAGCCGCGCATGTTGCAGCGACGGCCCGAAGCGCGCGCGTCGCCCCGGTTGCTGTGGGATCACCGCCAGCGCCAAGGCTTCGGACAACGACAACTGCGCCGCCGACTTGCCAAAGTAAATCCGGCTGGCCGCTTCGGCGCCCTCGATATTGCCACCCATGGGCGCCAGGTTCAGGTAAGCCTCAAGGATATCGTGCTTGCTGTAGCGCGCTTCCAGCCACAGCGCCAGGGCCATCTGCTGCAATTTGCCCGGCACTTGGCGGGTGTTGAGGTCCCACAGCCGCCGCGCCAGCTGCATGCTCAAGGTCGAGCCGCCCTGGCGCTGGCCGCCGCTGTAGGTGGCCATGGCCGCGCGCAGCAACGCCGGGGGGTTGATGCCCGGGTGCCAATAGAAATTGCGGTCTTCCTTTAGCAGCAAGGCCTCGACCAGTGACGGTGACATGCGCTCCAGCGGCAGCCACAGGCGATATTGCCCGTCCTGCGCCAAGGTCATGCGCAGCAACGCGCCGTCATCGGCCAACACCACGCGGGACGAGGTGACGGCCTGTTCCAGCGGGGCATGGGGCCACCATCGCAGCCCCGCCAGCGTGCCTGTAAAGAGTACCGCCGCTGCAAGCAGCGGCGTCAGGCGTTTAAGGCTTGGTAATTTCAAGCTGGCCTACTTTGCCGCGCCCTTGCAGGGTGGTTTCGTACATGCCTTCGGCGTAGGCCGGTGGCGTATTGAACGTCCCTGCGTTGGTGGCGCGCACGCGGTACACGAAAGTGCCTACATCACGCAGCGCGGTGCCGTACAACACCACCCGATCATCGCGCACGTCCACGTAGTCCGGCTGCCAGTTGCTCAGCTCGGTTTCGCCGATCGGCGCCTGCCAGGTATCGGCTTCGTCACCGTCTGCGGTTTCCACGTACTCGGAATCGTCGCCTTCACTTTCACTTTCTTCGTTGCTGGCGGCCGCTTCCGGCTCCGGCGGCAAGTTATACACAGGCTCGACGCCACCGGGCAGCAGATCGACCACGGCCACTTGCTGCACTTGGTCGCGGTCGGTGGCGCGCAGGCGCAGGCGCACCAGGAACTCGTCGCCCACCGCGACTTTGCTCACTGGCTCGCCTTTGAGGTCGAGGTATTCGTGGATGATCTCCAGGCCATTGTTGATGGGCTTGAGCTTGGCGCCCTTGTCGAAACCGGCTTCGCTGAGCATGTAGAAGGCGGCCGGTCCGTCGGTTTTTTCCATCACCAGCTTCTGCGTTTTACCCGGCACGGCGGCGCGCGGTGGCTGGCCGGCCATCTCCAGCAATTGCTGTTGCTTGTCGCCCAGCCAGGCGGTCGCCTTGAGGGTCATGTCGCTCTGGGCGCGCTGGCCATAATTGTCCAGGGCGCGCAGCAGCAGGGCGGCCGACAGCGAGTTGTAACGCTGTTCGTTCAGGCGCTTGCCGAGTTTATCCAGCAGCGCCGTCGGTACATCGTCAAGCAACTCGGGGAATTGGCGCGCCAGCAGGTGCAAGTGCTCGGCGTCGTGTACCAGCGGGTCGTAATACAGGCCGTCGCTGTCCCACTTATCCACCAGCGAACGCCACGGGATTTTGCGGAACAAGGTGTCGGCCTGACGATCCTGCTTGAGCAGCTTGTAACTGGCCGCCAGGTAAGCGGCGCCCAAGTCGTTCTGCCAGGTGTCTTTGAAGTAGCTCTCGTAACGCTCGCGAATGTCGCTCAAGGCGCCGCTCACCAGAATTCCCTGACGGCTCAAGAGGTAACTGGCGTAGGCACGGTTGCGCAATTCCGACAGACCTTCGCTAGGGCCATTGGCCAAGTCGGTCAGGTAGGCGTTGGAGCGCGCCAGCAGGTCTTCCGGCACCGGCAGCCCGCGTTCCTTGGCTTCGATCAGGAAGTCGGTGGCGTACAGGCTGGCATACGGCGCCACGTCCGGGTTGGCGGCCCACAAACCAAAGCCACCGGCCGAGTTCTGGCGCTGGCGCAGCATGCGCACCGCGCCGCTGAAGGCTTGTTCGGCTTCTGGTGCGGTACCGCCCAAGATCAACGCCGGCATGGCCTTGGACACCAATTGCTCGGTGCAGGCGTAGCCATAGTCATCCAGGTAATGCTTGAGGCCGTTGGCCCATACCAGCGGCGAGGCAGCCACACCCAGTTGCACATCGCGCAATTGGCTGAACAGCTCACGCGTCGGTTTCAGCTCTTTGCTGGCGCTGTCGAACCGGCCCAGGCTCAAGGCCACTCGATGCTCGCTCAGTGGGCGGATCGACGTGGTTTCTGCGACCTGGATACGTTTGCCGTTCGGCAGTACCGCGACAAAACGCAGGTCCGCGGAGCCGAGGGTTTCACCGACCTTGATCTTGAACTCGGCAGTGCCTTCCTTGCGCGGTTGCAGCGACAGGGTACTGCCTTTGTCGCCCTGCACGTTTAGCCCGTCGCTGGTCTGCACTTCAAACTTCACGTCCGCTGCCGCGTCGAGGTTACTGAACACCCCGGCGCTCACATTGAACACGTCCCCCGGCGCCACAAAGGCCGGCACGTTCGGTGTGATCACAATCGGCCCGCGCACTTCGGTATTGGCCTCGCTGACGCCCACGCTGTCACTGTCCACTGCCACCGCAAACAGGTGCAGCTTGCCGTTGAAGCTGTCCGGCACCTGGTAATGCAGCACGGTTTCACCGGCCGGCAGGTCAACCAACCCGGACCACCAGGTCACGGGCGGCTGGTGTTTACGCTTGAACGGGTTGAGGTGGTTGGCCAGCGCGCCTTCGGTGTCACCACCGGGCGCTGCGCCACTGAGCAGGCGGCTGAATTCCGGCAGGATCAGGTCAAGGATCTGACTGGTGCCAACCTCCAATGCGCGTTTCTGGAAGAAGAAGCCCAACGGGTCGGGCGTTTGGTAACGCGCCACTTGCAGGATGCCTTCGTCCACCGCGTAAACCACCGCGCGGCCTGGTCGGTCGGCGGTGACCTTGATATCCAGGGTCTGCCCCGGCTCGATCTTCTCCGGGCCTTCAACCTTGAGCGCCATGCGCCGTGCATCCAGGTTGATGCTGAACGGCACCACGCCGTAGGACAGCGGGCTCATATAGACCTCAGGCGAACCTATGTCGCGCACAAACTGCACGTTGACGTAGGCATTGCCTTCAAGCCCGGCAGGCACGCGGATATGTTGCACGCTGTTGGTGCTGTCGGCCTTGAACCACTGTTGGGTGTAAACCTTGTCACGCTCGATGGTGATCAAGCCGGCACCGGTGTAAGGCGCGCGGATGCTGATCGCTATCTCATCACCGGTGGCATAGCTGCGTTTATCCAGGCGCAGTTGCAGCTCGGCGTTGCGCTCCAGCGAGCGCGAGGTGTTGCCGCGCCCGGCCACGCTGTAGTCGATCTGGTTGAGCAGGCGGCCATTGGCGTCTTTGACCTGCAGGGTGAAATCACCCGGCGTGCCGGTGTTCAGGGTCTGCTTGGCGCCGTCCTTGGTCATCGTCAGCGGTGAGGCCGGCTGGCTGATGTTCTTGATGCGCGACTCGTATTTGTAGGTGCCGTTGGACTGTTTCACCAGTACCGATACGTAACGGTGTTCGACCACTTCACTGGTCAGGCCATCCACTGCCATCGGCGTGAGGTCCGGCGCGACGGCCAGCCATTGCACCTGACGCGGGGCGTCCTTGGCGACGTACGACAGCGAGTCCTGACTTTTCACACCGACCAGATAAGGCGCGGACGACACCAGCAGCGCACTTTGCGCCGCCACGTTGCGGCCACCTTCGGCCTCGAACACCTGGGTCATCACCTGCAGGCGATAGGTGCTGCTGGCAAAGCGTTGCAGGTTGAGGTCGAGTACGGCCTGGCCGTTGTCGTCGACGGTGGTTTCAGCCAGGTCTTCGGTGCTGGCTTCTTCCAGGGCGTCGTTGAGGCGGAAGCGGTAATCGGGGTAACGGTCAAAGGCCGCGAGCGTCGGGCTCAGGGACATCTTCGCCGTGACGCGTCGGCCGGCTGCCGGCGCGCCGAACAAGTGCATCGCGGTGACTTTGGCCACCACCTGGTCCGGTGGAATCCAGCCCAACACCGGCGTGTCGTGCAGGCTCAGGCTGACCTTCATGCGGTCCGGCTCGAAGTCGCGGACCTTGAAGCTGACACTGCCGAGGTCGGTGCGGGTGTTTTTCTGGCCGATCAGCTGCAAAGTCGCGGTGTACTCACCGGCGGGAGCGACTTCACTGCTGGGGAAATCAAAGGTTTCAAAGCCGCTGGTGGACAGTTTGAGCGGCTGGCGAATCACTTCCAGGCCGCGCGGGTCGGTGATTTGCAGTTCAACCGGCAGGCCTTGCAAGGCACCTTTCCAGTCGCCGCTGCGCACGATCATGCCCAGGTGCGCGGTCTCGCCCGGGCGGTACAGGCCACGGTCGGTGAACATATACGCGCTGAGGCGATTAATCGCGCCGTCTTCTTCCAAACCGCCTACATCGAAGCGTGAAAAGTCCAACTGCTGGGACTGACGGGCAATCGGCAGGAACGACTGGTCATTGCCGCGCGTGACTACATACATCAGCGGCGTTTTCTCACGGCGCAGTTCATCCAGCTTGGCGAAATGCGCGTGGCCTTCGGCATCGGTGCGGCCGCTGGCGACCGGCAGACCGTTGCGACCCATGATATCGACTTGTGCATCGGCGACCGGCGAGCCGTTGCCGATGGACTGCACAAACACATCGTGGCTGCCGTCGCTGGAGCGCTTGGCGATGATGCCAAGGTCGGTAACCACGATAAAACGCAGGTCGCTGGTGCTGTTGCGTTCGTACTCGAACGTGCGCTCGGCCGGGTCATCCTGCGGGCTCAGCTTGAGCACGAAAATACCGCGACGGCCGCCATTGGCAGTGAGGTAGTGGCTGAGGTCGACGTTGTCGTAGACGGTTTTCGCCGGGTCATTGGACGACAACGCAATATCCAGCGACTGACGCTCAACCATGCGGTCGAAGTATTCATTGCCGAAATTCGGCCGGGCGAAGCTGCCGCTGCTTTGGTCGACCAAATGCTGCAACTGGTTGGGCAGCAGGCGGGCGATTTCCACATGGGCACCGGGCACGCCACGGGCCATGAAACCCAGGCGTTTTTCGCCGTTGAGGCTCAGCAGCGCGCCGTCCGACAGGAACTGCAAGGTGCGTGGGTACGCCGGCATGCTGATCAGCGAAGCGGTAGGGTTTTTCGCCAGATAACCGCCAATGGCTTCCAGGTTGGCGGGCACGCGTACATACAGCGCGCGGCCGGCCGGAGCCTTGAACTTGAACGCATGCAGGGTGTTCAGCGGCTCGACGCTGGGCACGTGGGTCAGGCTGACCTTGGTGCTGCGCGCCAGCATCGCGTCGTCGATGTCGTTGCTGGTGTAAGGGCGCGTGTCGTCTTCAGCCTTGGCCGGCAGCAGCCAGGCCTGGACCTTACCGGCGATGGTGTCATCGGCCACGGCGCTGGAGCTGCTGAACATCAACACCGGTTCCGGTTCGCCGCGCTCGTTGTCGACAAAGCTGACTTCGGCACCGGTAAACGTCAGGCGATAACGGCCGGGCACGGTGACTTCCGCCACCAGTGGCGCGTTGCTGGCATTGCCGCCGTCACGGGCTTTGATGCCTTCATCGAGCTTGGCGCTGACCGGCGTGCTTTCCAGTGGCGTGGCCAGGGCGGCGGAGCGCACGTAAGCATTGAGCTTGAGGTCGTCGAAGGTGATTTCCGGGCGGTTGGGCAGCTGGGCGTCGCGGTAGGCCAGGCCTTTGCCGAGGGTTACCGAGACGCGCTTGCGCAGGTTGTCTTCATCCACCGGGTGGGAAAAGTGGAAGGTCGCCACCAGCTGTTTCAGTGTGGGGTTGGACGGGTCTTGGTACAGCTCGTTTTGCGCCAGGGTGGCGCGGAACGGTTGGGTGGAGAACTGGCTGCTGTATTGGCTGAGCAGCACGCCGTCAGCCAGCAGCTGTTTCTTGGCCAGGTCGAGCGTGTAATGGGCATCCACAGGCCAGTCTTTTTCCGGCACGAACAATAACGTGCGGTCGTCAGACCAACGCCAGGCACCGGCTACAGCGGGTTTAAGGGTAATGCCTTCAGTGACCGGCTTGCCAATGGCCGCCAGCGGAGCCACGGACTCGGCAAAGCGCACCTGCAAGTTATCCACAACCGGAGGCTGCTGGGTGTAATCGGTCAGGTTCGGCTTATGCAGCGAATAACCCACGGTGTGGGGCTGCGGCAAATTCGAATACCAGTGCCAGCCGTAGAAACCAGCAGCGGCCAGCAGCACCAGGCCCAAGACCCCGGCACCCGCCTGGCGCGGATAGGCGCGGGCTTTACTGCCCAGGTTCCCCACGCCACGGCCCGTGGCTCGCAGCCAGGCGGGCGGCTGCCATTGGCCAAAAATGGCACTCACCACAGTCAGTAAAGCACCGAGAATTCGGCGGCTGATCGCTTTCAACGAATCGAACATGGTGAGCATCCCTGGCAAAGTGCGGCCTATCTTACACGCGTCTTTGATACAAAAGATGACGTGAAGTGGTCAGCGTGCTCAGGTGTGTTGCACAAAGGTGAGGCGTACCGCAAAACCGATCGAAAGGTTGGCCGCGAAGCAAGGTTTCGGATTGAGCGGGGGCCTCCCAATACACCACAAAACCCTGTGGGAGCTGGCTTGCCTGCGATGGCGGTGGCACACCAAAAAGTGATGCTGGCTGACACTCCGCTATCGCAGGCAAGCCAGCTCCCACAATTGATCTGTGTTGGGCTTAAGAGAGCGTGTTCCTCAGGTCCACCAGTAGCGCACAAGGTGGAAGAAAATCGGCGCGGCAAAGCACACCGAATCCAGGCGGTCCAGCATCCCGCCGTGGCCTTCGATCATGTGCCCCCAATCCTTCACGCCCCGGTCGCGCTTGATCGCCGACATCACGATGCCGCCGGCGAAGCCCAGCAGGTTGATCAGCAGCGCGATCAGGAATGACTGCCACGGGTTGAACGGCGTGGTCCACCACAGCGCCGCGCCGATCAGGGACGACAGCAGAATCCCGCCGACAAAGCCTTCCACGGTTTTGGACGGCGACAGGTTGGGCGCGATCTTGTGTTTGCCGAACAGCTTGCCGCACACGTACTGCAGCACGTCCGACAGCTGCACCACGATCACCAGGTAAGCGATCAGCAACAGGTTGCGGCCTTCGTAGCCGGGAATGTCGAGCGTCAGCAGGGCGGGCACGAACGACACGCAGAACACCGCGATCATCAGGCCCCATTGCACCTTCGACGCACGCTCCAGAAAGTGCGTGCTGTCGCCGCCCAGTGAGGCGAGGATCGGCAGCAGCAGGAACACGTACACGGGGATAAAGATCGAGAACAGCCCGTACCAGTCGGCGTAGATCAGCAGGTATTGCAGCGGCAGCGCCAGATAGAACGCCGCCACCAGCGCTGGGTAATCGCTGCGGCGGGTGGGCGTGAGGGTGAGAAATTCGCGCAGGGCGTAGAACGACACCGCGTAGAACAGCAGGATCACCGCGCCGGTGCCGAGCCAGAAGGCGATACCGATCACCACCACCATCACCCACCAGGCATTGATGCGGGCGTTAAGGTTGTCGACCACCGCATTCGGTGTGCCACGGGTGCGCAGTTTGAGGATCAGGCCGATCAGCGAGGCGAGCACCAGGATCGCGCCGATTCCGCCGAACAGCATCAGGGTTTGGCTATCCATGTCAGACATGCTCCGGGGCGAGGGCAAGCAGGGCGTCGCGGGTGCGGGCGAGGAAGGCGGTTTTGTCTTCACCGTCTTCCAATTGCAGCGGCGCGCCAAAACTGGTGGTGCACAGCAACGGCAGCGGCAGTACGCGGCCCTTGGGCATGACCCGGTTGAGGTTGGCGATCCACACCGGAATCAATTCGGCCTGTGGGTAACTTTTTGCCAGGTGATACAGGCCACTTTTGAACGGCAGCAAACCGTCCTCCAGGTTGCGCGTGCCTTCGGGAAAGATGATCAAGGAATCGCCGCCTTCCAGCGCGGCGAGCATCGGCTGCAAGGGGTTATCCACAGGGTCTTTACGCTCACGGTCGATCAACACGCCGTTGAACACGCGGTTGATGATGTAGCGGCGCAGTGCGCTTTGGTTCCAGTAATCACTGCCGGCCACCGGGCGCGTGAATTTGCGCAGGTTCTGCGGCAACGACGCCCATAACAAGACGAAATCACCGTGGCTGCTGTGGTTGGCGAAGTAGATGCGCTGCACCGGCACCGGTGCGCAGCCCAGCCACAGGCTGCGGGCGCCGGTGACGGTGCGGGCCATCGAAGTAATCAGGGTGGCGACCACGGGTTCGAACATGGGGATTCCTTATCCGGCGAAAGGTAGCCAAGGGCTGGCGAGGATGACGGCCAGGGTCAGCAGCGCTTGCGCGCCCAGCAACCAGGCTTGTTTGCGCAGCAGTTTGAGCGCGCCGCGACGGCGTTCGATCCAGGGTCGGCCGGCGCGTTTGGGCGATTGCAGGCCGAGGCTCTGCAAGGCTTGGTCGAGGTCGGCCGTGCGCTCGGTGTCGCGGGCCAGCAGGGCGAACAGGTCGGCGTCGAAGGCCACGCGCAAGGCCCAGTACTTTTGCAGCAAGCCGAGAATAATCATCCACAGGCTGAGCAGCAGGCACAGGGTCGAAACGCTCGCCAACAGCAACTGAGCGAGGCCAAACAACACGCCAGCCACGGTCAGGCCTGTGGATAACTGATCCAGCGAACGGCCACGGCGCAGCAGGCTGGCAACAACCTGAAGTTCCATATCAGCGGGCATGGGGCAAACCCTCCAACGCTTTACGGTGAGCAGGATGCAGGACCACTTCGGCCCGTGCTGTAAGAATAATAGCCAGTGCCTCGTCGACCGTGGCAGCACGCCCGCTGTGCAGCAGCCACGCGGCGACGGCGGTGGCGCTGCGTGAGTAGCCGAGGGCGCAGCACACCAGCAACGCGCCGTTTGAACGCAGGCGCTCAATGGCTTCGGCGGCTTGCTGGCACTCGGCGGGGGACGGGGCAATCAGGTCCAGCACGGGCACGCATTCATAGGCGCGGCCCTGTGGATTAATCGGCAATTCGGCGCACAGATCGACGATAGCCTTGAAGGAACCTTGCTCGTCGTTGGCAGGAATTCGACCAAGCCAGACGTTATCCACAATCTGGTCAGGCTGTGGATGTTTACGTGTCCACAGCCTGGAATTTATCCACGCAGCCGCCAAATAGGGTGCATACAGCCAGCGCGCGGCAGGAGTGAGCCGGCCGTCTTTGCGCTTCTGGAAGCCCGACGCGCCGAGTACAAAGTAGTTCGCCTTGATCAAACCCAAGGAAACCGCTGGCCAAAGCAGCCACAACCACCCGCCGCGCAGCACCAAGGCCAGGATTACCAGCACTAAAGCGCCGAGGCCGTAGCGCATGCCCAGTCGCCATCGTTTTGTATCCCGCGTCAGCCGTACATTCAACAGCGGGCTTGGATGTTCCACCGGCCACAGCCACACACACAACCAACCGGCCAGGGCGCCTGTGGGTAAGTCGATAAAGTGATGTTGATAAGTGGTCAGCACCGAAATACCGATCAACGCAAACCAGCCATGCACCAGCCAACGCCAAAACCCTCGGGTGTGGCGCTGATACATGACCCACAAAATCACCAGCAGCGCGATATGCAGCGACGGCGCCTGGTTAAAGGGTTTGTCGAACCCGGCCAGCACTGCAAACAGCCAGCCGAATACGCCATCCAGCTCCGGCCGTTCAAAGGTGAAACGCAGCGGCCAGATCAAAAAGCAGCTCACGGCAATGACTTGCGCACTGAGCAGGCGCAACGCGTGTTGTTTCAGCTCATGGCGAGTATTGGGCAGTAGCAGTGAAAACCCGTACAGCAGGTCAATGGACCAGTAGGGCACGATGGTCCACGCCCAGAACGGCATATGGGTTTCCCAGCCGAAGACCAGCGTGCCCACATCGCTGCGCTGGCTGGTGACCCAGGTGGCAAAGCCGTAGGTGCTGAAAAACAGCGGCGCCAACAGCAATAGCCACAGGACTGCGGGTTTCAATAAACCGGGTTCGCGCATGCTCAGATCTTCTGTGCCAGGGACACGGTGAAAATGCCCCACTCATCCACACGCTGGGTGATTTTGCGAAAGCCCGCCGCCTCGACCAATTGATCCATCTCTGCCTGGCTGCGACGGCGCATTACCCAGGCCTGGCCCTGGCGATGGCTGGTCAACGCGCGGGCGATCAATTCCAGTTGCGGGTGCCACGGCTGGCCGGTGTAGACCAGGTACCCGCCGGGCTCCACCGCTTCGGCAAGACCGGCCAGCGAACCGCCGACCATGCCGTTATCGGCAAACAGCTCATACAGGCCGGACACCACTGCCAGGGTCGGCTTGGGCGTCAGTGCCGCCAAGTCTGCTCTATCAAATGCATCGCCTTTGACGAACTGCGCGATATCCCCCAAACCTTTTTCACGAATCAGCGCGCCGCCGTCACGCACGTTGATGTCGCTGTAGTCGCGCAACAGGATTGATTCCGGCAGCGGCGAAACGCCTTGCAAGGCTTCAAGAATGTAGCGCCCGTGGCCGGCGGCGATATCGACGATGCGCACCTCGCGATGTTCATCGCGCAACCTGGCCATGGCCAGCCGTAGCAGTTCCTCGACGTTCAGCTTGCGCTGGCGAATGCCGCGCCAGCCGATGGAGTTGAGGTAGTTGGTGTCGATCATCCGCCCCAGCCCACCCTTGCCGGTGGGCGTGTTGCGGTACACGTAGTCCAGGGTGCTGCCGGAGTCGAAGCCGGTGTCGAAACCCAGTTTCACCCCGTCCGACAGGTTCTTGCCCAGGCCCATGCTGGCGCGGGTGATGCGCCAGTACAGGTCGCGCAGGGAATTACGCGGCAGCGGCGCGGCGAGGGCTTCGGATTCGGCGCACGTGGCGCCGAGTTTGTCGGCGTCGAGCAGGGCCGCGCGGTCCAGCGGATGGGCGAAGTTCTGCAGGATAAAACGCCGAGCGCTGCTTACGGCCGTGGCGCGGTCGCGCTCGCCGAGGGTGTCGTGGAAAAAACCGGGCAGGATGTGCAGCTCTTTTTTCAGGCTGCCAAGCCGGTCGAAAAATTGCTGCTGGGGTTTGCGGTGCACCACGAAGTCGGAGCCGGAGATGAGCAATTGCGTCGGCACCTGGATCGCCTGGGCGTCGGCGACTACCCGGTCGGCGGCTTCGTACAAACCGAGCAGCACATTCACCGAAATCGCTTTGGTGATCAGCGGGTCGCTGTCGTAGGACGCGACGCGCTCAGGGTCATGGCTGAGGAACTTGGCCTTGACGTAGCTGTTGACGAAAAAGTTGCCGCGAAACTTGCGCATCAACGCCAGCCCAGGCCGGGCGAAGGGCACGTACAGCTTGACCTTTAACGCCGGGGAGGCGAGCACCAGCGCGCGGATTTTTGGCGCGTAGTCGTGTACCCAAGTGGCCGCGATCACCGCGCCGACGCTTTGGGCGATAACGGCGAAGTTTTGTTCTTCTATGCCGTAAGTGGCGCCGATGTGTTCGCAGAAGGTCTGCACGTCGCGGGCGCTGGTGGCGAAGCTTGGGCTGTCACCGCGGGCGCCCGGCGATTGGCCGTGGCCACGGGCGTCCCAGGCAAAGAAATCGAATTGCGGCAGGTCGAGTTCATCGACCAGGTGGGCAATACGGCCAGAATGCTCATGGCCGCGATGGAACAGCAGGATCGCTTTGCGCGGCTCGTCGCCCGCAGGCGCAGTGGCCGGCCAGTGTCGATAAAAAAGCTCGACGCCATCGTGGGTACTGAAGGTGTGCTCTTGCTGTTCGCGCATCGCAAAAATCCTTATGCAATCGGAGAGGTTTCTTGTTGTTCTTTGAGGCCCTGACGCACCCGGTTGACCAAGGTGTAGGCGAGCAGGGCAGCGACCAGCCACATCACCGCATCGACCCAGCCCGCGCCGAGCCAGCCCAACGCCACGCCAGTGGCGAGTACACCGAGCACGAACGCACGATCACTTTTGCCCATCGGCCCGTCATAGCGCCGTGAGGCACCCACCATCGGCCCCAGTACACCGGCGTATTCGCTGAACACGGCGAGCAACGCCACCAGCAGCACCGGCGCCAGGCTCACGCCCGGAATCAGCGCAAAGGGCAGGATCAAGGCGCTGTCGGCGATCACGTCACACAGTTCATTGAGGTAGGCGCCCAGGCGCGATTGCTGGCCGAAGTCGCGTGCGAGCATGCCGTCGATGGCATTGAGGGCCATGCGCAGGATCATCCACAGCGGGATCAGCGCAAACAGCCAGAGGTGTTGGGCAAAGCAGGCGATCAGCAGGCCGACCAGCAAGGAAACGACGCCGGCCAGCACGGTAATCTGGTTGGCGGTGGTGCCATTGTCGTATAGACGCTGCACAAGAGGGCGCAGCAGGTTCTGAAAACGCGGTTTTAGCTGGTAGATCGAAATCATGACGCTTCCTTGTCCTTGGGCCCGCGAAAAACTGTTTTGGAGTGTGCCGATTAATCTGTGCCTGCACCAGTGATGGCTTGTGTTTCTGGGGGTTTAATCACTTTCCAGAGAGCACCACAGAATAAATGTGGGAGCTGGCTTGCCTGCGATGGCGGTGTATCAGGCCAACCATCAAAAACTGGCAGACCGCTATCTCGGGCAAGCCTGCTCCCACCGGGGATTTGCGCTGTTTTCGGACAAAAATTTCACGCTCCGTGTTATATCGTAACCAATTGTGTGTAGCGGACGTTAAGTGGATGCAAGTGGATCTGGAAGCTGACGGCGCTTCGGTTGAAGGCCTTCCGCGTTTTCAACAAGGGTTGTTCCATGCCCGCCGATTGCGCCAGGCGGGCATCAGCCTGACGGCCCTGGCCTTGGCCGGTTGGGTGCTGGCGCTGTTCGTGGCACTGTTTGCGCCGCTGTCGATCTGGCCGGTGGTGTTGATCAATTGCGCGTCGGCCTTGCTGGTGCTGGTGGCCGGGTTGCAGTCGGCGTGGTGGGTGGCGGATTGGCGCGCCCAGGCGCTGGAAACGCCCACGGCTGAACTGATCGAAGCTCCCGACGAAGAGGTTGGCGCGCTTGCACGGGCGATCAATCGGTTTGGCAGCGGTGTGCTGGCACAGATTGGCGCGCCAGTGGTGTGGCTGTGCGGCTGGTCGTTGCTGGCGCTGATCAGCATCATCGAATTCTGGAACCTGGCCTTGCCCGCCGCGGCGGTGGGGCAATCGGCGAGCCTCGGCGCGGCGGTGGCCCTGGCGTTGGCCTTTGGCTTGCTGGTGTTCGAGCGCCGCTTGGCCCAGGAAACCGCCGCGCAATGGCCGGAAGCGTCACAGCTGGCGCAGTTGAGCCGCGTGGCGATTATCAGCCTGGTGGTCAGTGCGATCTGCCTGCTGTTTGCCGGTGCCGAATCCGTGTGGCCGCTGCGTCTGGCTGTGTTGACGGGGCTGTTGCCCGCGCTGGTGGCGCTGGAGTTTCTGCTAAGGGGCGTGCTGTCACTGTTCAGCCCGCGCCAGCCGCGCCTCGAACCGCGCTTGATGGCGCAAAGCTTTATCGCGGGCCTGCTGCGTTGGCCACCACAACCTTTGCTGGCGTTGCAGCACGAATTGCACAACCGCTTTGGCATCGATCTGCGTCAGATCTGGGCGTTTACCTACATGCGTCGGGCGTTTTTGCCGGTGCTGCTGGTGGTGCTGGCGGTAGGCTGGGCGCTGACCGGCGTGCACGAAGTGCCCCTGCAAGGCCGTGGGATTTATGAGCGCTTCGGCAAACCCGTGCAGGTTTTCGGGCCTGGCTTGCATGCCGGGTTGCCTTGGCCATTGGGGCGCGTGCTGAGCGTGGAAAACGGCGTGGTGCATGAACTGGCGACCAGCGTCAGCGAGGCCGCCGCACCGGAGTTGGCCTCGGCGGAAGGCCCGGCGCCGCTCATCGCCAATCGTTTGTGGGACGCCAGCCATGTGAATGACAAGTCCCAAGTGATCGCCAGCAGCAGCGGCGACAAGCAGAGCTTCCAGATCGTCAATATGGATGTGCGTTTCGTCTACCGCATCGGCCTGACGGACAAGGCCGCGCTGGCCGCCACCTATAACAGCGCGGATATACCGACGCTGATTCGCAGCACCGCCAGCCGCATCCTTGTGCATGACTTTGCTTCGCGTACCCTCGACGAATTGCTCGGTGAGCAACGCACCAGCCTCGCCGATGAAGTGGGTCGCGCCGTGCAGGCAGACCTGCAAAAGCTCGACAGCGGCGTGGAGATTTTGGCCACGGTCGTAGAAGCGATTCACCCACCAGCCGGTGCTGCCAACGCTTATCACGGTGTGCAGGCGGCACAAATTGGCGCCCAGGCGCTGATCTCCCGCGAACGCGGGGCTGCCAGCGAGCAAACCAACCAGGCGTTGTTGCAAGCCAGCACTGCTCGCGATCAGGCGGTGGCCACTGCCCGTGAAGTAAACGCGGGCGCCCAGGCGGCCGACCTGCGTTTTACCGCCGAACAAAAAGCCTACGCCACTGCGGGTCGTGCCTTTGTGCTGGAACAGTACCTGGGCCAACTCAGCCAAGGCCTGGCCCACGCCAAGCTGCTTATTCTGGATCACCGCCTGGGCGCCGATGGCGCGCCGACGATCGATCTGCGTTCTTTTACTTTGCCGGCCGACCCGATGGCGCCGCGTAAAGCCGTTCAATAAGGAGTCTGTCTGTTGAGCGCTCATTCTCACGATCACGGTCATCACCATCATCATGGCCACCACCATCACCATCATGGCGACGAACAGGCTGCTGGCCCATTCCCATGGCGGCGCATGGCCTGGGCGGTATTGCTGGTGTTGTTTGCCGTTGCTGCGGCGAGCCTGGTGCAGGTGCGCTCCGGTGAAGCCACGGTGATTACCCGCTTCGGCAACCCGGCGCGGGTACTGCTGGAGCCGGGCCTGGGCTGGCGCTGGCCGGCGCCGTTCGAAGCGGCGATCCCGGTGGACTTGCGCCTGCGCACCACCTCCAGCGGTTTGCAGGATGTGGGCACCCGCGATGGCCTGCGCATCATCGTGCAGGCCTACGTGGCGTGGCAGGTGCAAGGCGATGCCGACAATGTGCAGCGCTTTATGCGTGCGGTGCAGAACCAGCCTGATGAAGCGGCGCGGCAGATTCGCACCTTCGTCGGCTCGGCGCTGGAAACCACCGCTGCCAGCTTCGACCTGTCCAGCCTGATCAACACCGATGCCAGCCAGGTGCGCATTGCTGATTTTGAAGCACAGCTGCGCCAACAGATTGATCAACAATTGCTCACTACCTATGGCGTGCGCGTGGCGCAAGTGGGTGTCGAGCGCCTGACGTTGCCTTCCGTCACCCTGACCGCCACCGTCGACCGCATGCGTGCCGAGCGAGAAACCATCGCCACTGAACGCACCGCCGTGGGCAAGCGTGAAGCGGCGCAGATTCGCTCCGCTGCCGAGCGTGATGCGCGCATCGTGCAAGCCGATGCCACGGTGAAAGCCGCTGATATCGAAGCCCAGTCGCGGGTTGAGGCAGCGCAGATTTACGGGCGTGCCTATGCAGGCAACCCGCAGCTGTACAACCTGCTGCGTTCGCTCGATACCTTGGGCACGGTGGTCACGCCGGGCACCAAGATCATCCTGCGCACCGATGCTGCGCCGTTCCGTGCATTGGTAGACGGGCCTAAGGACGTTCAACCATGACCGAGCGTGACGGCCCGGACAGCCCGTGGATCCAGGCCGGGCGTCTGACCTTCCTGGCGTTGTACGCGGTGACGGTATTGGCGGCGTTGGCCTGGGCGTTTTCGAATGTGCGCCAGATCGACCCGCAGAACCGCGCCGTGGTGTTGCACTTCGGCGCGCTTGACCGCATCCAGAACGCCGGGCTTTTGCTTGCGTGGCCGCAGCCCTTCGAGCAAGTGGTGCTGTTGCCGGCGGCGGACCGTGTGATCGAGCGGCGAGTGGAGAACTTGTTGCGCTCCGAGGCGGCGATCCAGGCCGACCGCGTGGCCAGTTTTGCCACGCCCTTGAGTGACGCGCTGGCTGGCTCCGGTTATTTGCTGACGGGCGATGCCGGCGTGGTGCAGTTGGATGTGCGGGTGTTTTATAAGGTCACCGAGCCTTACGCGTTTGTGTTGCAGGGCGAGCATGTGCTGCCGGCCCTGGATCGGCTGGTGACGCGCAGCGCGGTGGCCCTGACCGCCGCGCGCGACCTGGACACGATTCTGGTGGCGCGCCCTGAACTGATCGGCACCGACAACGGTGCCGCCGAGCGCCGTGAGCGCCTGCGCGGTGATCTGGTGCAAGGCATCAATAAACGCCTGGCGGAGCTGGCTTCGACGGGGTTGGGCTTGGGCATCGAAGTCACCCGCGTCGACGTGCAATCAAGTCTGCCAGGCCCGGCCGTCAATGCTTTTAACGCCGTGCTGACGGCCAGCCAGCAGGCCGACAAAGCCGTGGCCAATGCGCGCACCGAAGCGGAAAAACTCACCCAGACCGCCAACCAGGAAGCCGATCGGCTGGTGCAGGTTGCCCACGCCCAGGCCAGCGAACGCTTGGCCAACGCCCAGGCGCAAACCGCGACCGTCGCCAGCCTGGCTCAAGTCAAAGACCCTGGCTTGTTGCTGCGTCTTTATCGCGAGCGCTTGCCGAAGATTCTGGGCCAGGCAGGTTCTGTGACCACCGTCGACCCTAAAGACGACTCCCGCTTGATCATTCAGGGAGCCGAGCAATGAGCGCACCCATGTTGACCTCCGCCGAGCAGCGCAGCGCTGCCCGGCAATTGACCCTGGCCATGCTGGCTCTGGGTTTACTTGTGCTCGGCCTGGTTTGGCGCTGGCTCGCGCCGGACCAGACGGGCGTCAGCCAATTACTGCTCGGCGTCGCGTCCTTGCTGGTGGCCGTGCCGGTGATGCGCTCGGCCTGGTACAGCCTGCGTTACCCCAGCCTGCATGGCATCACCGACCAATTGATCGCCCTGGCGATGCTGGGTGCCTGGGCCTCCGGTGATCTGCTGACCGCCGCGTTGTTGCCGATCATCATGATCTTCGGCCATGTGCTGGAAGAGCGCAGCGTGATCGGCTCTCAGGAAGCGATTCACGCCCTGGGCAAACTGACCCGCAGCCATGCGCGGTTGGTGCAGGCCGATGGCAGCATTATTGAAGTGGATAACGGCACGCTGAACACCGGCGACATTGTCGAAGTGCGCGCCGGTGATCGCGTGCCCGCCGACGGCGTGGTGCTGTCGGGCCAGGCGAGCCTGGACACGGCGCCTATCACCGGTGAGTCGGTGCCGCTGGAAGCGAGCGTCGGTGTGCAGGTGTTTGGCGGTGCGATCAACCTGGATGGGTTGCTGCGCTTGCAGGTGACCCGCACCGGCGATGAATCGACCTTGGGCAAGGTCATCGCCCTGATGCAAAACGCTGAACGCTCCAAGCCACCGATCACGCGGCTGCTGGAGCGTTACGCCGGTAGCTATATGGTGCTGGTATTGCTGCTGGCGGCGGTGACCTGGTTTGTCACCAATGACGCTCAGGCAATGTTGGCGGTGTTGGTGGCGGCGTGCCCGTGTGCCCTGGTGTTGTCGGCGCCGGCCACTGCGATTGCCGGGATTGCGGTGGCGGCGCGCCATGGGATTTTGATTCGCAGCTCGGCGTTTCTGGAGGAGTTGGCGGACCTGACCTCGTTGGTGGTCGACAAGACCGGCACGCTCACCTTCGGCACGCTGCGTTTGCAGTCCATTGAAACCACAGCGCCGGATCGGCAGGTGTTGTTGAATCTTGCCGCCAGCCTGGGTTCGGCCAGCAGTCACCCGGTCAGCCGTGCGCTGGCCGGTTTGGCCACGCAAGAGCAAATGCTGGTGCTGACGGATATTCACGAACGCCAGGGGCTTGGCGTCGTGGCGCAAACCGGGCAGGGCGAGGCGGCGCTGGGGCGACCGGAGTTGTTCGAGCAGTTGGGTATTGTCACGACGACAGTCCCGAACCATGACGGCCCGATTGCCGGGCTGGCCTTGAACGGGCAGTTCCTGGCCTGGCTGTTGCTGGCGGACAGCGTCAAGCCGGAAGCACGCCAAGCGCTGCAAGAGCTGCGCGACCTCGGTTTGGGCCGTCAACTATTGCTGACCGGCGACCGTCAAAGTGTCGCCGACAGCCTGGCGCTCGACGTAGGCATCAGCGACGTCGAAGCGCAGGCCTTGCCGGAAGATAAGCTCAACCGCGTGCTGGGGGAAATTGGCAGCGGTTTCCGGCCGATGGTCGTCGGTGATGGCATTAACGATTCCCTGGCGCTCAAGGCGGGTGTGGTCGGTGTCGCCATGGGCGCCGGCGGGGCGGACATCGCCCTGGCATCGGCGGACGTGGTGTTGATCGGCAGCGATCTGCGTCGCCTTGGCACCTGTGTGCGCTTGAGCCGCCAGTGCCGACATACGTTGCAGGTCAACGTGATCATCGGCCTCGGCTGGACGCTGGCCATCGTGGTGTTTGCTGCTTTTGGCTGGCTGGGCGCAGCAGGCGCAATGATCGCGGCGGTGTTGCATAACCTCAGCACCCTGCTGGTATTGGGTAATGCCGGGCGTTTGCTACGCTTCCAGGAGCCGCTTTTGAAGCTGGATGAATAATTTTCAGAAATATTTGCACACAGCTGTAACGCCAGTGATGGACCTCACTCTAGTGGTATGTCGAGACTGAACAATCCGTTCAGACCGATTCCACTACCGATCATGAGGAATACAAAAATGAACTTTAAATCCGCTGCTGCTGGTGCCGCCCTCGCAATGGCCGCCGCTACCATGTTTGCTGGTGTTGTCACTCAGGCTCAAGCCGCTGACACCGCTGTGCACTGCTACGGCATCAACGCTTGCAAAGGCCAGAACGATTGCAAAACCAAGGACCACGCTTGCAAAGGTCAAGGTTCGTGCAAAGGTCAGGGCTTCAAGGCTATGGCCAGCGCAGACGCTTGCACCAAGGCTGGTGGCAAAGTCGGCGAATAACCGGCAACGGGTGCAACCGCAGCGGACGCCCCCCGCCGCTGCGGGCACTTTGCCCAGGAGTGTGTGATGTCCGCTTCCCTTACAAGTCTGGGTTACGGCCTGGGTTTACGCAGTGAGTACTACCAGCAGATCCTTGAACAGTCGCCGGCCGTGGATTGGTTCGAAGTGATCTCCGAGAATTATCTGGTCCAGGGCGGTAAAGCCTTGTACTACCTGGACGCGATAGCCGAGCGTTATCCCCTGGTGATGCACGGTGTGTCCCTGTCCATCGGTGGGCCGCATGCCCTCGATAGCGATTACCTGAAACAAATCAAACAACTTGCCGAGCGCATTCAGCCCGCGTGGATCTCCGATCACCTGTGCTGGAGCCGCGGCAGTGCCCATCAGTTGCACGATTTGCTGCCGCTGCCTTACACCGAAGAAAGCCTTTACCACGTGGCTGCCCGCGTGCGCCAAGTGCAGGATGTGTTGCAGCGCCCATTGGTACTGGAAAACGTCTCCAGCTATGTGCGCTCCAAGGCCGATGAATTTACCGAGTGGGAATTCCTCAATGCCCTGGCCCATCTGACCGGGTGCCAGCTGCTGCTGGACGTGAACAACGTGTATGTCAGCTCGCGCAACCACGGGTTTGATGCCTGGACCTTTATCCGTAGTTTGCCGCCCGAGAGTATCCGCCAGCTGCATTTGGCCGGGCATATGGACTACGGCGACTATGTGGTCGATACCCATGACCATCCAGTGTGCGACCCGGTTTGGGCGCTTTATCAGCAGACGCTTGAGCATCTGGGGCCGGTGTCGACCTTGCTGGAACGCGATGACCATTTCCCACCGTTCGAAGAACTGCTCACCGAGTTGAGCAAGGCCCGTGAACTGGGCGCGACCGCCTTGGCCCGGAGGTCGTTATGCGCTTGACCGATTGGCAGTTGGCTTTTGAGCAGCACTTGTTATCTGAAGACTCAGCCGCCAACAGCGGCTTCGCCGCGACCTTGCTGGGTGGGCCGACCCTGGATGTGGACACGGGCCTGGCGATTTATCACAACGCCTACCTGTCGCGCTTGCAGGAAGTACTGCGCCATGACTTCGGTGCCATTTGGTATTGGCTCGGCGATGATGAGTTCGCATTACTGACAGAAGCCTATTTGCGCCGATATCCCTCCGCCCATTACAGCCTGCGTTGGCTGGGGGAGCGGTTCCCGGCGTTTATCGTTGAGCACCTGGTGGCTGAGCAGAGCGCGCCGCTGGCTGAGCTGGCGCGGTTGGAATGGGCGTTTACCCTGGCGTTTGATGCCCCGCAGGGTGAGCCGCTGGCCCTTGCTGATATGGCGCAATTGGCGCCTGAAGATTGGCCTGGGTTGCAGGTGAACCTGGCACCTTCGGTGCAGCAGATGCTGTGTCACTTCAATACCGTGGCAATCTGGCGGGCGAGCAAGGATGAGTCGGACTTTCCCGACAGCCACGCGTTGGAGCTGGCGCAGATTTGCCTGGTATGGCGCCACCAGAACGTATGCCATTACCGCAGCCTGGAGCCAGCGGAAGCCAGTGCCTTGGCGGGAATGGTGACCACCGGCTGGAATTTTTCAGAACTGTGCGAAGCGCTGGTAGTCACTTATGCAGAGGGTGCGCCACTGCAGGCGGTGACATGGCTGAAACAGTGGATTCAGGACGGTTTGCTCGAGCGCCGAGCCCCATAGAAGAAGGCTATTAAATCGATAGCCTCCTACTTTGTCTTCTGATGGTCTACCCTCATTCCAGACGTCTGAAACAAGGGGGGACTACTCATGCTCGCGCAACTTCCACCGGCCTTACAGAATCTTCAGCTACCGCTGCGTCTTCGACTCTGGGACGGCCATGAATTCAACTTGGGCCCCGAGCCCAGTGTGACCATCGTGGTGAAGGACCCCACGGTCGTGTCCAAGCTGACTCATCCAACGCTCGATGCTTTGGGCGAAGCCTTCGTCGAGGGCAAGTTGGAACTGGAAGGCTCCATCTCCGAGGTTATCCGGGTATGTGACGAGTTGAGTCACGCCCTGATCGATGACGACGAGGGGAGTCATCCGGTGCGCTCGATCCACGACAAGGCTACAGACGCAGCGGCTATTTCCTACCATTACGACCTGTCCAACGAGTTCTACCAGCTATGGCTGGACCAGGACATGGCGTATTCCTGCGGGTATTTCGAAACCGGCAGCGAATCCATCGACCAGGCCCAACAAGATAAATTTCGCCATCTGTGCCGCAAGTTGCGGCTGCAGCCGGGTGAGTATTTGCTCGATGTAGGCTGTGGCTGGGGCGGCCTGGCGCGGTTTGCGGCGCGCGAGTTCGGAGTCAAAGTGTTTGGCATTACCTTGAGCAAGGAGCAGCTGGCGCTGGCTCGGGAACGGGTTAAGGCTGAAGGGCTGGAAGATCAGGTCGACCTGCAACTGCTCGACTATCGCGACCTGCCGCAAGACGGTCGCTTCGACAAAGTAGTGAGCGTGGGCATGTTCGAGCACGTCGGCCACGCCAACCTGGCGGAGTATTGCAAGACGCTGTTTGGCGCGGTACGCGAAGGCGGCCTGGTGATGAACCACGGCATCACCGCCAAGCACACCGACGGTCGACCTGTGGGGCGTGGCGCCGGGGAGTTTATCGAGCGTTACGTATTCCCCAACGGCGAGCTGCCGCACCTGGCGATGATGACTGCCGAAATCAGCGAAGTCGGGCTGGAGGTGGTCGACGTCGAAAGCCTGCGCCTGCACTACGCGCGCACCCTGGACCACTGGAGCGAGCGCCTGGAAGACAACCTCGAAGCGGCGGCGAAGATGGTGCCGGAGCAGGCATTGCGGATCTGGCGGCTGTACCTGGCCGGTTGCGCGTATGCGTTTGCGCGGGGCTGGATCAATTTGCATCAGATATTGGCGGTGAAGCCTCACGCCGATGGCAGCCATGAACTGCCGTGGACGCGGGAAGATATTTACCGCTGATTCAGACGCACTGAAGATCTAAAACTGTGGGAGCTGGCTTGCCTGCGATGGCGGTGTATCAGGACTGGCTAGTTGCCTGACACACCGCCATCGCAGGCAAGCCAGCTCCCACAGTTGTATGGTGTTGTTGCTTAGAGGATGGGTGAAATAAGCCGCGCCACCCGCATGCCCAGCTGTTGCAGGCGCCGAGTCTCGCGGCTTTCTTCCTGGCTGACTTCATGGGCAAGGGCGAAGTCGTCCAGCAGCATCTGCTCGACCTCGCTGGCAAACGCCTCGTCCACCGTCAGCAACATCACTTCAAAATTCAGCCGGAACGAACGGTTGTCCATGTTCGCACTGCCGATGGCGCTGATTTCGCTGTCCACCAACACGACTTTTTGATGCAGAAAGCCTGGCTTGTAGCGGAACACCCGCACCCCAGCGCGTACCGCTTCGATCGCATAAAGGCTGGACGCGGCGTAGACGATGCGGTGATCGGGGCGCGACGGCAGCAGCAAGCGCACGTCAACACCGCGCAGCACGGCCAGGCGCAAGGCCGAGAACACGGCTTCATCGGGGACGAAATACGGGCTGGTGATCCACACGCGCTCGGTGGCCGCATGAATGGCTTCGACAAAAAACAGCGAACACGTTTCATACGGATCAGCCGGGCCGCTGGCGAGTAATTGGCAGAGCACGCCGTCTTCGGGGTAAGTGTCCGGCAAAATCAGCGGTGGCAATTCGCGCGCCGCCCAGAACCAGTCTTCGGCAAACGACTCCTGCAGGCACGCCACCACTGGGCCGGTGACCTGCACATGGGTGTCGCGCCACGGTGCCAGCGGCGGCTTTTTGCCCAGGTATTCATCGCCGACGTTGTGCCCGCCGACAAAGCCGGTAATGCCGTCCACCACCACGATTTTGCGATGGTTGCGAAAGTTGACCTGGAAACGGTTGAGCCAGCCGCTGCGGGTGGCGAACGCCTTGACCTTTACCCCGGCGTCGCGCAGCGATTGCACATAACGGTGGGGCAGGGCGTGGCTGCCGATGCGGTCGTAGAGCACGTGAATGTCTACACCTTCGGCAGCTCTTTCCTTCAGCAGTGCATGCAGCTGTCTGCCAAGCTCGTCGTCATGAATGATGAAAAACTGGAACAGCACCGCAGTTTTGGCATTGCGAATGGCCTCGAAAATCGCGCTGAACGTGGCTTCACCATTGATCAGCAAACGCACTTCATTATTGGCCAGGCACGGCATGCGTCCCAGTTTGGGCATGGCGCGCAAGGAACCGTAGGCGCTGGAGTTGCGCGCGGCCAGGGCTTCATCGACCCATGGGCGCCAGTTCAGCTCGGTGATGGCGGTGTGCATTTCCTGGTTGGCCTGCCGACGTGCCTGGATGTATGCGTCGAAGGTGCTGCGGCCGAAGATCAGGTACGGGATCAGCGTCAGGTAAGGCATGAACATCAGCGACAAGGCCCAGGCGATCGAGCCTTGGGCGGTCCTGACCGTCAGTACCGCGTGGATCGCGGCCAGCGTCCCGAGAAAGTGCAGCGTGGCAATGAAGTAGGCGAGCAGGTGCGGGCCAAAAAAATCCATGAACGACATCACTCCAGGCAATCGAGTGCCTAACAGACCATGTTCCACGGCGAATGTCGCTATTTTATTTGCCGTGCAACACTGGCGGCTTTGCGGCGTCTAACGCCCACAATTACCCAGGAGTTACCCGATGAATGCTCGTCTGCTTGGTTTGGCCATGGTTGTTGGATTGACGCTGCCCGTGGCGGCTCAGGCGCAGATGCTGGCGCCGGGCTTGTGGGAATTGACCACCAGCAATATGAAAGTCGATAACCAGGATTTGCCGGACCTGTCGCTGATCCTCGGTCAGCTCAAGCAACAGATGACCCCGGAGCAGCGTGCGATGCTGGAAAAACAGGGCATCACCATGGCCGGTAAAGGCGTGCAGGTATGCCTGACGCCTGCCCAGGTCGCCTCGGATTCGATCCCGCTGACCGACCCGCAATCGGGCTGCAAACAGGAAGTGACCGACAAGACCGGCAACCAATGGAAATTCCGTTTCAGTTGCCCGAAAGCCCAGGGCACTGGCGTTGCAACCTTCCAAAGCCAACAGGAATTCACTACCAAGGTAAACGGTACTTTCAATGCCACCGGCGTCCAGCAGAAGGGCAGTCTGGACACCCACGCCCAGTGGCTGGGCAACGATTGCGGTACGGTAAAACCCCGCGCTTAAGCTGTGGGAGTTGGCTTGATCGCAGCACAGGTGCACAACTATTGAAGGTTGCCACCTTCTCTGTGGCGAGGGAGCTCGCTCCCGCTGGGCCGCGAAGAGGCCCCTGCTCTTTGCTTTAAAAGCATGGGACTGCTGCGCAGTCCAACGGGAGCAAGCTCCCTCGCCACAGGTTACTTTTTACCCTTCAGCCTTCTTGACTGAATGGTATTAGGGCAAGCCCGCTGGCGTCGGTCAGCGCAGAAAATGCAAGGGCAAGCCCTGGCAGCTGTCGACCACCTGGCCGTTGTGCCACGCCAGGTGGCCAGACACCAGCGTGGTGCTCACGCTGTGGCGAAAGCTGCGTTCGGCGAAGGGTGTCCAGCCACAGCGGGCGAGGATCGGCTGGCTGCTCACCGGTTTGCCTTCGGGCTCGGGTTTGATCAGCACCAGGTCGGCCCAATAGCCTTCACGCAAGTAACCACGGTCCGGGATGGCGAATAAATCGGCCACCCGGTGACTGGTTTTTGCCACCAGCGTGGCCAGGGGTAAATGCCCGTCGATGACCAATTCCAATAACGCCGGCAACGCGTGCTGCACCAGCGGCAACCCGGACGGCGCTTCACGATAGCCCAACTGTTTTTGCGCCCAGGTATGCGGCGCATGGTCAGTGCCAATCACATCCAGACGATCACTCAACAAGGCCAGGCGCAACGCGTCGCGGTCGGCGCGGGTCTTGATCGCCGGGTTGCATTTAATCTGGTGGCCGAGGCGATGGTAGTCGCGGTCATCGAACAGCAGGTGGTGCAGGCAGACTTCGGCAGTGATGCGCTTTTCGGCCAAGGGTTTGTCTTCGAACAATGCCAGTTCGCGGGCACTGGTCAGGTGCAGCACATGCAGGCGCGTGCCATGGCGCTTAGCCAATTCCACGGCAAGGGACGACGAGCGATAACAGGCTTCGGCATCGCGGATCAGCGGGTGGGCGACCGCAGGGATGTGCTCGCCGAAACGCTCGCGCAGGCGTTGCTCATTGGCCAGGATGCTCGGCGTGTGTTCGCAGTGGGCGAGCAGGATGGTCGGCACTTGCGCAAACAGCCGCTCCAGAATCCGTGGGTCGTCCACCAGCATATTGCCGGTGGAGGCGCCCATGAACACTTTGACCCCGGCCACTTCACGCGGGTCGAGGGCGGCGACGACGTCGAGGTTGTCGTTGCTCACGCCAAAGTGAAAGCCGTAGTTGGCGACCGAATGCAGCGCAGCGCGACGCTTTTTATCGGCCAGTGCTTCCAGATTCAGCGTGGCCGGGTTGGTGTTGGGCATATCCATGAAGCTGGTGATGCCACCGGCCACTGCCGCGCGGGATTCGCTGTAGAAACTGCCTTTGTCCGGCGCGCCAGGTTCGCGAAAGTGTACCTGGTCGTCGATCATGCCCGGCAGCAGCCATTGGCCTTGGGCGTCGATTTCCACTGGCTCGTTGTAGCCTTCAAGGCTGCCGGCAATCTTCTCGATGCGGCCATTGGCGACCAGCACATCGGCGTCGAATTCCTGGCCTTCATTGACGAGGCGGGCGTTGCGGATCAGCAGGCGGCTCATGGTTCAGAACTCGTTTTGCAGGGCTTTGTAACCACGTACCAGGTCGACGTTGGTACGCGCGACGTCTTCGGAAAACTCCGAGGCGCTGACGCTCACCGGCGGGAATTGCGACAAGTCGGTATTGGGGCCGATGCGGGTGGTGGAGGGCACGTAGAAGGCGGCGGGCAAGTCGCGCCCATCGACCACCGAGTTGTGGCGCACCACACAGCCATCGCCGACGGCGCAGTTGAACAGCACGCTGTTGAAGCCGATGAAAACGCGGTCGCCCACGGTGCACGGGCCGTGGACGATGGAGCGATGCGCGATAGACGTAAACTCGCCAATCGTCACCGCCGCGCCGGACTTGGAGTGGATCACCACGCCGTCCTGGATATTGGAATTGGCGCCGATGGTGATCGGGTCCATGTCGCCGGTGGCGTCGACTTCGTCGGCGCGGATCACGGCGTAGGGGCCGACGAACACGTTCTCGCCGATGATGACCTTGCCGCAGATGATCGCGGTCTTGTCGACGTAGGCCGACTCGGCAATCACCGGCAGGTCGCCGGAGGGGTTTTTGCGGATCATGCAACAGGCTCCGTAATAATGTGAACGTGGTCGCCCACAATGGCGTTGTAGAAACAGGTCGGCCGCCCGGTGTGACAGGCCGGGCCTAGCTGGTCGACGATCAGCAGCACGGCGTCGCCGTCGCAATCCAGGCGCGCCTCAATCAACTGTTGCCAGTGGCCGGAGCTTTCGCCTTTGCGCCACAGTCGCTGGCGCGAGCGTGACCAGTAGCAGACGTGCCCGCTGGCCAGGGTTTCGATGAGCGCCTGGCGATTCATCCAGGCCAGCATCAGCACATCGCCGCTGCCGTGTTGCTGGGCGATGGCTGCGATCAGGCCATCGCTGTTCCACGGCAGGGCGTCGAGCACGGGTTCGAGTGGAAAGCGGCTGCCAAGGGCAGCCTCTTCCAGGTCGAGCATGCTCAGGGTCATGGCTTGCTCAGGGCGGCGCACAGGGTGTTGAGGTTGTACTCGAACAGCCCGGTGAAGGTGCTGGCCGGGCCTTCGGCGGCGAGGGCGTCGGAGTACAGCGTGCCGCCGATTTGCGCGCCGCTTTCGTCAGCGATCTGCTTGAGCAGGCGCGAGTCCTTGATGTTTTCCATGAACACGGCTTTGACCTTGTCCTTGCGGATCTGGGTGATCAGCGCAGCGACTTCGGCGGCCGAAGGTTCGCGTTCGGTCGACAGACCTTGTGGTGCCAGGAACTGAATGCCATAGGCCTGGCCCAGGTAACCAAAGGCGTCATGGGAGGTGACGATGCGACGGTTGCCGGCTGGCAGCGCGCCGAACTTGGTCTTGGCTTCGGCCAGCAAGCGGTAGATCTGTTTCAGGTAGGCCTGGCTGTTGCTCAGGTAGTCAGCCTTGTTGGCTGGGTCGGCCGCCACCAGTGCCTTGGTGATGTTGTTCACATAGATTTCGGCGTTGGCCAGGTTGTGCCAGGCGTGCGGGTCCGGGATGGTTTCGCCGTCTTCTTCCATGGTGTGGGAGATCACGCCTTTGCTGGCGGTGACCACAGTAGCTTTGGTTTCGGTACTGGTGACCAGGCGGTCCAGCCAGGGTTCGAAGCCCAGGCCGTTCTTGATGATGACCTTGGCCTTGAGCAGGGCTTTGGCATCGTCCGGCGTCGGCTCATAGGTGTGGGCGTCGGAGTCGGGGCCGACCATGTTGCTGATCTGGATGTGGTCGCCACCGATCTGATGAGTGATGTCATCGAGAATGCTGAAGCTGGTGACTACTTGGAGTTTGTCGGCGGCCTGGGCCATCGACAAGGGCAGCAGAAGACTGAACAGCACGAGTAAAGCGCGCATCGGGAAACACCTCATTGGGATGTAAGAGAGGGCGGGCGGCGCAGCAAGCCGTGCACCGGGCCGAAAACCACGGACAGCAGATACCCGCCGCCAGCCACCAGCACGATGGCCGGGCCGCTGGGCAGTGAGTAGTAGAACGACAGCAGCAAACCAAGCCACACCGACAGGCATCCCAGCACCGCCGATACCGCAATCAACACCGGCAGGCGCCGGCTCCAGAAGCGTGAAGCAATCGCCGGCAACATCATCAAACCCACCACCATCAACGCGCCGATAGCCTGGAAGCCGATCACCAGGTTCAGCACCACCAGGGTCAGGAATAACCCGTGGGCGAGTGGGCCGAGGCGGCTGACGGTTTGCAGGAACAGCGGGTCGAGGGTGTCCAGCAGCAGCGGTTTGTAGATCAATCCCATGGCGATCAGGCTGAAACCCGAGACCCAGAGCATGCCGGTGAGGGTGGTTTCATCCACCGCCAGGGCGGAGCCGAACAGCAGGTGCAAGAGGTCCAGGCGCTTGCCGGCGATGCCCAGGATCAGCACACCCGCGGCGAGCGAAATGGGGTAGATGGCCGCGAGGCTGGCATCTTCACGCAGGCCGGTGCGGCGGGTGATCCACGCCGACAATCCGGCCATGCTCAGCCCAGCGCCGAGGCCACCGATGGTCAGCGCCGGCAGGCTGATGCCGGCGAACCAGAAGCCGAGTGCGGCGCCGGGCAGGATGCCGTGGGCAACGGCGTCGCCGATCAGGCTCATGCGCCGCAGAATCAAAAACACACCCAGCGGCGCGGTGCTGCAGGCAAGCACCAACCCTCCAATCAGGGCACGGCGCATGAAAACGAAATCTTGAAAGGGCATCCACAGGTGGGCGGCGAAGTGCATCAGGCCACCTGCATGTGAGGTTGCGGGCGGATCAGTTCTTTACTGGGGCCAAATACGCAGCCAGAGCTTTTGATTTGCACTACTTGCTGAGTGTGGTGGCGCACGGAGGCAAGGTCATGACAAACGATCACCACCGTGCGGCCTTCATCGTGCCAGGCGTGCACATGGTTCCAGCACAGCGCCTGGCCTTCTTCGTCGAGGGCGGCGTGGGGCTCGTCGAGCAGCAATACTGGCGCTTCAGCCAGGCTCATGCGCGCCAGCAGTGCACGTTGCAGTTCGCCGCCAGACAACGCCATCAACGGTCGATGTTCCAGGCCGGTGAGGCACCAGTCTTCCAGCACTGCGTGCAGACGCTGGCTGCGTTGTTCCGGGCTGAGTTTGGTGCCCCAGAATCCGGCGGCCACCAACTCTTGCAGGCTGATCGGAAACTGCCGGTCCAGGTGTTGCTGCTGTGGCAGGAACGACAAGCCGCCACGACGTGGAACATCCACGCTGACGTTGCCCGCCAACGGCTTTTGCAGCCCAGCGATGACTTTGAGCAGGCTGCTCTTGCCCGTGCCGTTGGCGCCAATGATGCCGGTGAGGCTGCCTTTTTCCAGGCGCAGATCCAGCGCAGGGGTGAGTGGTTGCCCGGGGGCGCCCCAGCGCAAAGCGTTGCAGGTGATCATGCAGAGTCTCTCGTCCAGCGGCTTTCAGCCACGGCATCGTGCGCGTGCAGGCTTTCGGCGTGGATCACTTTCAGGTGGAAGGCTTTGACAGCATCCGAGCGTTTCAAGGCGAGGTTCAGGCGGCGGGCGGCGTCTTCGCAGAACATCAGGTTCTGCCCATTGGCCAAGGCGAAGGCTTGTTCGTCCGCCCGTTTTACAGCGGTTTGCACGGCGGTGCCGAGGGCGGCTTCGACGGTGTCGATCAGGTCTGTGAGCGGCAGCGTGTTCTGGCTGGCGTCCAGTTGGATCGACAGTTGGGCGCTGCTGCGCTGGCTGTGGGGCGTGGCCACGATGCCGTTGGCGCTGCCGAGCCAGGTCAATACGTCTTCGTGCTGCACCGGCTTGTTGGCGAAGTCCTGAAGAAATTGCTGCTGAATCAACTGCCTGGCGAGCGCAGCTGAGCATGGGCAGGTTGAGGAATAAGTAACGTCAATTTTTAGTTCCACGTGGAACATCTGGTTTTCCAGACGCGCTTCGATGCACACCGGGTAGCCTTTCCAACCGGCCAGCGGGCTGACCAAGGCCGGGCGTTTGAGTAACAAATCCGTGTGAATACGCAAGTAGGCGTTCTTAGATAATCCTTCATGACTCTCGAGAAAACGCTGCAGTACATTACGCAGAAGTGCAGGTGTAAGAAGCTGCTGGTCGAGCATTTCCAAAGCCAGGTACAGGCGCGACATATGAATGCCACGGGCCTCGCCATCGTCCAGGCTTACGCCAGCATCGGCGGTGGCAGCCAGGCGTTGGCCGTCGATGAGGATTGGCAGGGCGATGCCGCACATGCCCACCCAGTCGAGTGGCAAGGCTTGCCGTGATGCCTGCGCGGCGATATCCGGCAGAGTCAGCGCGTTCATGAGGAGGTCCATCGTTGGAAATAAAAAGACATGTTATATTATAACTATTAAGTCGACGATGATTTTTCTGTTCCAGTCTTTCTTCAGTCATGTCGAGCAGGGACGCTCCTTTATTTGCGGTGTTTTTCATGCACAGACGTCAGCTTCTCAATCTGCTGCTGGTCAGCCCTCTGTTCACCTTTCCATTGGGGGCGTTCGCCACACAGATTCGTAATGCGCGCTTGTGGCGCTCCGACGACAAACTGCGGCTGGTGTTCGACCTCAGCGGCCCGGTGCAGTACAAGACCTTCTCCCTGACGTCGCCGGAGCGCGTGATCATCGACTTGAGCGGCGCCGGGCTCAGTGGTGATTTTTCGCAGTTGGCGCTGAAGGACAGTGGGATTACTTCGATTCGTTCGGGGCATTTCGGCAAGAGCGATACGCGCATCGTGCTGGACCTGGCCTCGCCGATGCAGCTCAACAGCTTTTTATTGCCGCCACAGGATGGTCAAGGCCATCGCCTGGTACTCGACCTGACCAACGCCACCCACGCGCCGCGCCAGATTGCTGCGCAGCCGGCGCCGCTGGTGGCTCCAGTAGATAAAGCGCACCCCAAGCGCGACATCATCGTGGTGGTCGACCCTGGCCACGGCGGCAAAGACCCTGGCGCCATCGGCTCCAAGGGCCAGCGCGAAAAGGATGTGGTGCTGTCCATCGCCCAACTGCTGGCCAAACGCTTGAAGCGCGAGAAGGGCTTTGACGTGAAGCTGGTGCGCAACGACGACTTCTTCGTGCCGCTGCGCAAGCGCGTGGACATCGCCCGTCAGCACAAGGCCGATATGTTTATCTCGGTGCATGCCGACGCCGCGCCGCGCCTCACCGCCTCCGGGGCTTCGGTGTATGCGTTGTCGGAAGGCGGTGCCACCTCCGCCACCGCGCGCTTCATGGCGCAGCGCGAAAACGGCGCCGACCTGTTGGGCGCCACGACATTGCTCAACCTCAAGGACAAGGATCCGATGCTCGCCGGGGTAATTCTCGATATGTCGATGAACGCCACCATCGCCTCCAGCCTGCAACTGGGCAGCTCGGTGTTGGGCAGCCTGCAAAGCATCACCACGTTGCACCAGAAGCGCGTGGAGCAAGCCGGGTTTGCGGTGCTCAAATCACCTGACGTGCCGTCGATCCTGGTGGAAACCGGGTTTATCTCCAACACTCGGGACGCCCAGCGGCTGGTGACGGCGCGTCATCAACAAGCCGTGGCGGATGGCCTGTTCGACGGCCTGAAAAAATACTTCGAGAAGAACCCGCCGATGAACAGCTACATGGCCTGGGTTCAGGAACAGAAGAGCGGCCAGGTCTAACAGCCGGCTATACGGCTGCACGTGAACTTGGCGCTGGCGCCACCCGAACTGGAAAACCGGTTGATGGTGGTCCAGCCCACGCGGCGCGTGTAGCCGACCCACGCCTCACCATCGGACGCCAACCCGGTAAAGAATGTCAGCTGCCCATAGCGGCTACTGGTTTGTGCCCAATAGCGTTTGCCGATCACTTCAAAACCGCGCAAATACGTGGTGCTGCCAACCGTCGCCACGCTGTAGGCATTGCCCAGCGGGTCTACGCAGGCCAGCAAATTAGCGCTGCGCGTGCAGCTCGCCAGCAGGCTCGGCGTTTGCGCGCAGGCAGATCCTGTCACGCCCAATAACAGGGCATACACCAGGTATTTCATAGTGCCTCTCGGGCAAGAAAGTGTTCCAGCATTGCGCCCTTCGTCGTGGTGAGCAAGCGGGGATTGGCTTATTTGTGTTGTTATACTATAACATTAAAAAACAGCCTGACCCGTGAACCGCTTCCCATGACTGAACAAGAGCTCCTGGCCCAACTGCCCGCCGATTACATGAATGACGCTCAGCAAGGCTTCTTCCGAGCGCTGCTGCTGACGCAGCGCTACGAACTGCAGGCGCGTATCGAGGCTGAATTCCTGGTGCTGCGCGAGCAGGAAACCAACAGCGACCTGGCCGATATCGGCAGCGCCGAAGAGCAGCGCCAGTGGCAGCTGCGCCTGCTGGAGCGTGAAAAAAAGCTCTTGGACAAGATCGACGATGCCCTCGAACTGCTGGCCCGCGGCGAATATGGCTGGTGTCGCGAAACCGGCGAGCCCATCGGCCTGCAACGCCTGCTGCTGCGCCCCACTGCCACCCTGTCTATCGAAGCCAAAGAACGTGAAGAGCTGCGCGAACGCCATAAACGGGCGATTTGACCGGCCAACCCTGATGAGGATTACCTGATGACTAATCGCCTTCCCGTTACCGTGCTGTCCGGCTTTCTCGGCGCTGGTAAAAGCACGCTGCTCAACTACGTTCTGCGCAACCGCGAAAACCTGCGGGTGGCGGTGATCGTCAACGACATGAGTGAAATCAATATCGACGGCAGCGAGGTGCAGCGCGACGTCACGCTGAATCGCTCCGAAGAAAAACTGGTGGAGATGAGCAACGGCTGCATCTGCTGCACCTTGCGTGAAGACTTGCTGGAAGAAGTCACAAAGCTCGCCAAGGAAGGGCGCTTCGATTACCTGTTGATCGAGTCCACCGGCATTTCCGAGCCGCTGCCCGTGGCCGAAACCTTCACGTTCCGTGATGAAAACGAGCAAAGCCTGGCCGATATCGCACGCCTGGACACCATGGTCACCGTGGTCGACGGCATGAATTTCCTGCTCGATTACCAAGCTGCCGAAAGCCTCGCTTCCCGGGGTGAAACCCTGGGCGAAGACGACGAGCGCTCCATCACCGATTTGCTCATCGAGCAGATCGAATTCGCCGACGTGATCCTGATCAGCAAGATCGACCTGATCAGTAGCCGCGAACGCGAGGAGTTGATGGCCATCCTTGAGCGCCTCAATGCCCAGGCGGAAATCATCCCGATGGTGATGGGCGAAGTGCCGCTGAACAAGATCCTCAACACCGGCCGGTTCGACTTCGAACGCGCAGCGCAAGCGCCGGGCTGGTTGCAGGAGTTGCGCGGTGAGCACGTGCCGGAAACCGAAGAATATGGCATCGCCTCCACCGCTTACCGCGCGCGTCGCCCGTTTCATCCGCAGCGTTTCTTCGACTTTATCGATCGCCCGTGGGTGAACGGCAAACTGCTGCGCTCCAAGGGCTTTTTCTGGCTGGCGAGCAAGCATCAGGATGCCGGCAGTTGGTCCCAGGCCGGTGGCTTGATGCGCCATGGTTTTGCCGGGCGCTGGTGGCGTTTTGTGCCGAAAAGCCAGTGGCCGCAAGACGAAGAAAGCGTAGCGGCGATCATGGGCAACTGGCAATTGAGCACCGGCGACTGCCGCCAGGAACTGGTGTTTATCGGGCAAAACATCGACTTCGCCCAGATGCGCGCCGAGCTGGACGCGTGCTTGCTTAACGATGAAGAAATGGCCCAGGGCGTCGAAGGCTGGCGCCAGTTGGCCGACCCCTTTGGCCCTTGGTATGAGCAGGTAGCCTGATGCTGGCCCCGGCAATTCCCTTACGCCCGGTGATCCGGCAGACCCGGGGTGAAACGCCGCTGGCGCTGTCGGACATCCTCGAAAACGACGTCAACCTGGCGCTGTGGCAGCGCCAGTTGCCCCTGCATATCGCCGAATTTGGCGCCTTGCTGGTGGCGCTCAATGAGCCGTTGGCGGATTCCTTGGTGATTGAGCTCGACAATGAGGAGGCTGTGCCCGATTTGCAGGGTTTGGCCTCCAGTTGCCGTGATCTTGAAGGTTACGAAGGCTTTATCGCCGATGTGTCCTGGCTGGTCAGCGCGTTTGCTTGCCTGCTGGGTGCCAAGAGGATTGGCGTGCGTTTGCGGCTGTTGGACAAGGCCATGTGCCCGCGTTTTCACGTCGACCATGTGCCGGTTCGACTGATCACCACCTACGCCGGCATCGGCAGCCAGTGGCTGCGCGAAGGCGTGATGGACCGGCGTAAACTCAGCCAGCCCGACGCGGAACCTACCGAGCGTATCGAGCAGGTCCACTGCGGTGAAGTGGCTTTGCTCAAGGGCACAAAATGGCACGGCAACGAGAACCATGGCTTGATCCATCGCTCACCCGCGCTCAAGGCCGACGAGCGCCGGTTGATCCTGACGCTGGATTGGCTCGCATAACCGCGTAGGATCAAGCGCTCTACCCGGCCTGAATGAAGCCCCATGCTGCAGAACATTCCTACCCACGTGATTGCCGGGCCTTTGGGCGCCGGCAAGACCAGCCTGATCAAACACCTGTTGGCCCAACGCCCGGCCAACGAGCGCTGGGCCGTGTTGATCAATGAGTTCGGGCAAATCGGCCTGGACGCTGCCTTGCTAACACAGGACGACGACGGCATTGCGCTGGGCGAAGTGGCCGGAGGCTGTTTGTGCTGTGTGAATGGTGCACCGTTCCAGGTAGGGCTTGGCCGCCTGTTGCGTAAGGCCAAGCCGGATCGGCTGTTTATCGAGCCCTCGGGCCTGGGGCATCCGGCGCAGTTGCTCAAGCAGTTGCGCGAGGCGCCATGGCAGGGCGTGCTCGCGGTTCAGCCGTGTGTGTTGGTATTGGATGCCCAAGCATTGGCAGCGGGCAAAGCATTGCCGCAAGCGCAGCAGGAAGCGCTGGCCAGCGCCGGTTTGTTGGTGTTGAACAAAGATGAATCGTTGGATGCCTCACAGCGCCAGGCCATAGAACAGCAACTGCCTGCTTGCCCGATTTACTGGACACGCCAGGCGCAGTTGCCGCTCAAGCAATTGCCCGGCCTGGATGCACAGGCTGGCGCAGCTGTGGATAACTTCGAGGTGCCCAAAGGTGTGGTACAGATGCCGGCCGTCTGGGTTGATCCTGCGTTGCCCATTTGCCTGAGCCAGGCCCAGGAAGGTGGCTGGAGTATCGGTTGGCGCTGGCATCCGAGCCAGTCGTTCGACATTGCGCGCCTGCACAGCTGGCTTTCTGGCCTTGAATGGCGCCGTGCCAAGCTGGTTATCCACAGCGGCGATACCTGGGTGTCCGCTAACGCTGTGGATAATGGTCCACTCGCCTGGCAACCCAGCGAGTGGCGCCGCGATTCACGTGTTGAATTGATCTTCAGCCAGCCACAGGACGTGGCTGGGCTACAGAGTACGCTGGCCGCGTGCCGTCAGTGACGGGTCTTGCTGGCGTGGTCCTGGCGCCATTGGCTCAGCTCGATGACTTCGGCGCTGGGCTGCGGTGTCTTGATCTCGAACGGGTAGGGCGCCAATTCGATCTGCGCGCTGTGGGCGCCAAACTGAGTGATAGTCCCGGGGTGGCGGGCTTCGCCGGTCACGGTGAACTCAAAGTTGTAAATGCGTGCCAGACGCCGTCGACCATTGGCATCTTTCACAAAACCTATGCGTTTTAACGCCACTGCGCCGTCGAGCAGTTCGATATCCAGTTTGGCGCAATGCTGCTTGACCCGCTCCAGCGCCCGTTCACGCAGGCCGTGGTTGTGCCACACCCAGGCGGCACCGGTCGCCAACAGCATCAACACGAAGATATTTCCCAGGGTCAGCATGCGATGAACTCCAACAAAGTGAGAGCAGCTTAACTGTGTCTCTGGTCTGTCGTACAGGCTGGGTTTAGTCGCATACTGCGCGGCCAGAATTCAAACGGCTTTACGGAAATCTCCCGCATGAAACGCACACCTCATCTGCTTGCGATCCAGTCTCATGTGGTCTTTGGCCACGCCGGAAACAGCGCCGCCGTGTTCCCCATGCAGCGGGTCGGGGTGAACGTCTGGCCGCTGAACACGGTGCAGTTCTCCAATCACACTCAGTATGGCCAGTGGGCGGGCGAAGTGCTGGCGCCGCAGCAAATTCCGGCGTTGGTAGAAGGCATTGCCGCGATTGGCGAGTTGGGCAACTGCGATGCGGTACTGTCCGGCTACTTGGGCAGTGCCGACCAGGGCCGAGCGATTCTTACCGGCGTGGCCCGTATCAAGGCCATCAACCCCAAGGCCCTGTACCTGTGCGACCCAGTCATGGGCCATCCGGAAAAAGGCTGCATCGTGCCCCAGGAAGTCAGCGATTTCCTGCTGGACGAGGCGGCGGCCATGGCGGATTTCCTGTGCCCCAACCAACTGGAGCTGGACAGCTTCGCCGGGCGCAAGCCGCAATCGCTGTTCGATTGCCTGGCGATGGCCAAGGCGCTGCTGGCCCGTGGGCCGAAGGCGGTATTGGTCAAACACTTGGATTATCCGGGCAAGCTGCCGGAGGGTTTCGAGATGCTGCTGGTCACAGCAGACGGCAGCTGGCACTTACGCCGGCCGTTGCTGGCGTTCCCGCGTCAGCCGGTGGGCGTGGGCGACCTGACGTCGGGGTTATTCCTGGCGCGTGTGCTGTTGGGTGACAGCCTGTTGGCGGCCTTCGAATTCACCGCCGCAGCGGTGCATGAAGTGCTGCTGGAAACCCAGGCCTGCGCCAGTTACGAGCTGGAGCTGGTACGGGCTCAGGATCGTATCGCGCATCCTCGCGTACGCTTTGAGGCAACACCCATCGGCCTGTAAGCACACAAAACCCAATGTGGGAGCTGGCTTGCCTGCGATAGCGGTGTGTCAGGCGACAAAGATGTCGACTGTCAGGCCCTCATCGCAGGCAAGCCAGCTCCCACATTCGATTGGGTTTACAGCTCGGGATTTATGGCCCGTCTGCCTTGATTTCCCGATAACGCTTCTCCAGCTCCTGACGAATCTGCCGACGCTGCTGCGCCTGCACAAAGCGGCGCTTGTCTTCGCTGTTCTGTGGCTGCAGCGGCGGTACGGCGGCGGGTTTGCGCTGGTCGTCCACGGCCACCATGGTGAAGAAGCAGCTGTTGGTATGGCGCACCGAGCGCTCGCGGATGTTTTCGGTCACCACCTTGATGCCCACTTCCATCGATGTGTTGCCGGTGTAGTTGACCGAGGCCAGGAAGGTCACCAGCTCGCCGACATGGATCGGCTCGCGAAAAATCACCTGGTCGACCGACAGCGTGACCACATAACGGCCCGCGTAACGGCTCGCGCAGGCGTAGGCCACTTCGTCGAGGTATTTGAGCAGGGTGCCGCCGTGCACATTGCCTGAGAAGTTGGCCATGTCAGGGGTCATCAATACCGTCATCGACAGCTGGGCGTTTCCGGGTTCCATAGCACACTCACGGGTTGTAGGCATTGGTTGGGGGACACCTCTACGGGTGCTGGAATCTTTACAGCGCTCTCCCTAACGGGACGCCAGTGGGCGGCTTGCCGTCACGCGAACGCCGATCTGTTTCCATATATTGCACCGGCTTTCTGCCGGAAGTCGTGGTGTTAACCTTCAAAAGCCCATCCCAGGGCATTTCTTACGATCAAGGCAGACTTTTCCTTCCGCGCTTAGCGACTGTTCAAGGGCGCGTGTGGAAGTGGGAAAAGCGCCAGTACCCCTCAAGGAGCCCCTCGCCATGCACGCCATCAGCTTTATCCAGGACTTGGCCGTGATCATGCTGGTGGCAGGGGTTGTCACCATCCTGTTCCACCGCCTCAAGCAGCCGGTGGTGCTGGGGTATATCGTCGCGGGGTTCATCATTGGCCCTCACACGCCGCCGTTCGGCCTGATCCACGACGAAGACACCATCAAGACCCTGGCTGAGCTGGGGGTGATCTTCCTGATGTTCTGCCTGGGCCTGGAGTTCAGCCTGCGCAAGTTGTTCAAGGTCGGCGCCACGGCGTTTATCGCGGCCTTCCTGGAAATCATCCTGATGATCTGGATCGGCTACGAGATCGGCCGCTGGTTCGACTGGAACACCATGGACTCGCTGTTCCTCGGCGCGATCCTGGCGATTTCCTCGACCACCATCATCGTCAAGGCGCTCAATGACCTGAAGATGAAGAACCAGCGTTTTGCCCAACTGATTTTTGGCGTGCTGATCGTCGAGGACATCCTGGGCATCGGCATCATCGCCTTGCTGTCGAGCATCGCCGTCAGCGGCACGGTGAGTTCCGGTGAGGTGTTCTCTACGGTTGGCAAGCTGTCGCTGTTCATGATCGTGGCGTTGGTCATCGGCATTTTGCTGGTGCCGCGCCTGTTGGCCTATGTGGCCAAGTTTGAAAGTAACGAGATGCTGCTGATCACCGTGTTGGGCCTGTGTTTCGGCTTTTGCCTGCTGGTGGTCAAACTCGAATACAGCATGGTGCTGGGCGCGTTCTTGATCGGCGCGATCATGGCCGAATCTCGCCAGTTGATTAAAATTGAACGCCTGATCGAACCGGTTCGCGACATGTTCAGCGCGATCTTCTTTGTCGCCATCGGCTTGATGATCGACCCGCAGATCCTGCTGCAGTACGCCTGGCCCATCGCGGTGATTACCGTGGCAGTAGTGCTGGGCAAGATGCTGTCCTGCGGCCTGGGGGCGTTTATTGCCGGCAATGATGGCCGTACCTCACTGCGTGTAGGTATGGGGCTGTCACAGATTGGCGAGTTTTCCTTCATCATCGCCGCGCTGGGGATGACCTTGCAGGTGACCAGTGACTTCCTCTATCCGGTGGCGGTGGCGGTTTCGGCGATCACCACGCTGCTCACGCCGTACCTGATTCGCGGCGCTGACCCATTGTCGTTGAAGATTGCCGCGGTAATGCCCAAGCGCATGAGCCGGGTGTTCGGCCTGTATGGCGAATGGTTGCGCAGTATTCAGCCTCAAGGTGAGGGCGCGATGCTGGCGTCGATGATTCGCAAGATCATCCTGCAAGTGGGCGTGAACCTGGCACTGGTGATCGCGATCTTCTTTGCCGGCAGCTTCTTCGCGGCGCGCATTGGCGGGTACCTGGAAGGCTGGATCAGTGATCCGAGCTGGCAGAAGGCATTGATCTGGGGTGGGGCGTTGCTGCTGTCGCTGCCGTTTCTGATTGCGGCGTACCGCAAGCTCAAGGCGCTGTCGATGTTGCTGGCGGAGATGAGTGTGAAACCGGAGATGGCCGGGCGGCATACCCAGCGTGTGCGACGGGTGATCGCAGAGGTGATCCCGATCCTGTCGCTGCTGGTGATCTTCCTGCTATTGGCAGCCTTGTCGGCGAGTATTTTGCCGACCAACAAGTTGCTGGTGCTGATTGCCGTGGTCACGGCGGCGGTGGCGGCGGTGCTCTGGCGGTGGTTCATCCGCGTGCATACGCGGATGCAGGTCGCCTTGCTGGAGACCCTGGATAACCACAAAGATACGCCAGAGCACTGACGTCATTGTGGCGAGGGAGCAAGCACCCTCGCCACAAAAAGCGTCAGCTTTCCAGCCAGACGTCCCGCGCCCAGTGCCACACCGATTCCCAGGTTTCTTCGGTGACCAGTTCTTCTTCGCCGGACCACAGCACCACGGTGCCGTCCTCTTCGACGCAGTAGTAGTCATCGCCGTCCTGGCAGATCGGGATCATGCTGCGGTCAACACCGGCGTCCCAGGCGTTGGCGGCAACGTCCGGCAGGTAGGTGTGGGACTGCGGGTCGGTGACGGTCACCGGTTCCAGGCTGCCGTACACCACGTCGCTGACGGTCAGCAGGAATTCACGGAATACAAACGGGATGTCGATGAACAGTTGTTCTTCGATTTCCACAATCTGGTCTTCGTCAGGCAGCTCCAGAGGAACCGGGACCGGTTCGTTGGCTTCACGCAATTGTTCGATGATTTCTTCCACGGCCGGGATCCTCTTGCTAGTTGGCGCGGTTAATAGGGCGTTTTATACAGTAGCTCGCTATAAGTGCAACCGCGAAATAGAAAACCCCGGAACATGTCCGGGGTTTTTATTACCAAGTGCTCAAGCGTAGGGTTATCAGCCGTTCTGGCGGATACCTGCGACCAGCCAAGGCTGGTTCTCGCCTTGCGGGCGTTCCATGTTCCAGCTTTCGCTGAACACTTCACCCTGGTCGAAACGCGAGGTCTTCGACACACCGCTGAAGGTCAGGGTGGCGATGGTCTTGTCGGCGCGATCATCCACACCGTCCAGCTGTACGCGCAGGTCGTCGATGTAAGTCGACTGGAACGCATCACCGATTTCGGCACGTTCGCGCTTGAGGAACTCCAGCAGTTGCGGGGTCACGAACTCGGCGATCTTGTCCATTTCGTTGGCGTCCCAGTGCTGCTGCAGGGACTGGAAGTGGCTGCGGGCCGCTTCGACGAAACGTTCTTCGTTGAACCAGGCCGGTGCATTGATCACCGGGCGGGCGGCGGCAGGTGCTGCCGAACCACCGAAGATCGAACCCATGGCTGGTTTTTGCTCGAACACTTCACGCTGCATCGGCGCGCCGGCTGGCGCCAGGTGCTCCTGCTGCTTGCGTCGACGGGCGGCGATAAAGCGGAAGATCACAAACGCGATGACCGCCAGGATCAGGATGTCGAAGATCTGCATGCCCTGGAAGCCGCCGCCCATGAACATGGAAGCGAGCAGGCCACCGGCGGCGATACCGGCCAGAGGGCCTAACCAGCGCGAAGCACCGCCGGCCTTGGCAGCAGCGCCAGCGGCACCGGCTGCACCAGCGGTCGCAGCTGCGCCGCCCATGCCACCGGCGGAAGGAGCCATTTGGCTGGTCTGGTGAGTCGGAGCCGAGCCCATGCTTTTGCCGCCACCGAAGCGCTTGGCGTTGGCGTCGAGGCTCATCGTCAGGCCGATGCACAACGCCATGGCGATGCTAAGAAAACGTTTCATAAAGGGAATTCCCATTTGTGGATTGCACGCGCGCCATGTTGCACAGGTGTCGTGACAGTGGCTAGCGACATAATGTTTCGGGCTTTTGCGTAAGACCGATTCAGAATGGCCCGTAGGACTTATCTCAGATATTGGCCCGCGCTTGGTAAAAACAAGGGCGGGCCATCAACCTTCATGTAACGCGAAGTTTCATCATATTGGCTTATGTGGCGAGGGAGCTTGCTCCCGCTGGGCTGCGAAGCAGCCCCTGACTGGCAAACGCAGCCTGATAGATTGGCACGGCGCAAAATGGGAGCGCTTCGCGCTCCAGCGGGAGCAAGCTCCCTCGCCACAAGCGATTGTCAGACGGCTTCGAGCTTTGCATAGCCCATCATCAGCCACTTGCTGCCTTCGGCGAAGTTCACCTGTACCCGCGCCTGGGCGCCGGCACCCTCGAAGTTAAGGATCACACCCTCACCGAAGATCGCATGTTTGACCTGCTGGCCAAGGCTGAACGGGGTTTCTGGTATTTCGGAACCGGCGAACATGCTGCTGGAGTTCTGCTGCTGGCCGCCGCCGAACGGTCGGCTGACGCTGTTGGACAAGCGCACTTCCTGGATCAGCCCTTTCGGCACTTCACGTACGAAGCGCGACACCTTGTTGTAGGTCTCGCTGCCGTACAGGCGTCGGGTCTCGGCGTAGGTCATCACAAGGTTCTGCATGGCGCGGGTGATGCCCACGTAGGCCAGGCGGCGTTCTTCCTCAAGGCGGCCGGGCTCTTCCAGGCTCATCTTGTGTGGGAACAGGCCTTCTTCCATGCCTACCAGGAACACATACGGAAATTCCAGGCCCTTGGCGCTGTGCAAGGTCATCAGCTGGATGCTGTCTTCATGCTCATCGGCCTGGGTATCACCGGCTTCCAGCGACGCATGGCCGAGGAAGGCGGCGAGCGGCGTCAGCTCTTCGTCTTCCTCGGTGTTTTCGAATGCGCGGGCCGCGCTGACCAGTTCCTCAAGGTTTTCTACCCGGGCCTGGCCTTTTTCGCCTTTTTCCGCTTCGTGATAGGCGATCAACCCGGACTGCTCGATCACGGTCTGGGTCATCAAGTGCAACGGCATTTCCGCGCATTTGGCCGCCAGGTTCTCGATCAGCTCGACAAACACGCCCAATGCCCCGGCGGCGCGGCCGGTCAGGCCCTTGTTGGCGATCAGCAAGCGCATGGATTCCCACATCGACACATCGGCGTGGCGGGCGTGGTCGCGAATCGCTTCAACGGTTTTCTCACCGATGCCACGCGCCGGGATGTTGATCACCCGCTCCAGCGCCGCATCGTTGCCACGGCCTTCCAGCAAGCGCAGGTAGGCCATGGCGTTCTTGATTTCGGCCCGTTCAAAGAAACGCTGGCCACCATAGATGCGGTACGGAATGCGCTCGCGCAGCAAGGCTTCTTCCAGCACCCGCGATTGGGCGTTGGAACGATACAAAATCGCGATATCGCTGCGCGCCAGGCCGGTTTTCAGCGCGCTTTCGATGGTTTCCACCACGTAGCGCGCTTCGTCGTGTTCATTGAACGCGGCGTACAGGTTGATCGCTTCGCCTTCGCCGCCGTCGGTCCACAACTCTTTGCCCATGCGCCCGGTGTTGTTGGCGATCAAGGCGTTGGCGGCCTTGAGGATGCCGGCGGTGGAGCGGTAATTCTGTTCCAGGCGGATGGTGATCGCGTCCGGGAAGTCGTCGGAATACTGGTAGATGTTCTCGATTTTTGCGCCGCGCCAGCCGTAGATCGACTGGTCGTCGTCGCCCACCACCATCAGGCTGTCGCCGCCCTTGGCCAGCAGGCGCAACCAGGCGTACTGCACGGCGTTGGTGTCCTGGAACTCGTCCACCAGAATGTGTCGGAAGCGTTTCTGGTAATGGGCCAGCAAGCCTGGGTTGTCGCGCCACAGGTCGAGGGCGCGCAGCAGCAGCTCGGAGAAGTCGATCACACCGGCGCGCACGCAGGCGGCCTCGTAGGCTTCATAAATGCTGCGCATGGTGGCCAGGAACAAATCGCCGCTGGCCTGGATATGTTGCGGGCGCAGGCCTTCGTCTTTCTGACCGTTGATAAACCATTGCGCCTGGCGCGCGGGCCAGCGTTGCTCGTCCAGGCCCAGCTCGCGGATCACCCGCTTGACCAGGCGTTGCTGGTCGTCGCTGTCGAGAATCTGGAAGGTCTGGCTCAACCCGGCTTCCTGCCAGTGCGCCCGCAACAGGCGGTGCGCCAAGCCGTGGAACGTGCCCACCCACATGCCGGCCGGGCTGATGCCCATCAACTGCTCGATGCGGTGGCGCATCTCGGCAGCGGCCTTGTTGGTGAAGGTCACCGACAGGATGGAATGCGGGGACGCGTTTTCGACCTGGATCAACCAGGCGATACGGTGCACCAGCACTCGGGTTTTACCGGAGCCAGCACCGGCCAGGACCAACTGACGGCCAACGGGGGCTGCAACAGCCTGGCGTTGGGCATCGTTGAGGGAGTTCAGCAAAAGGGAGAGATCATCGCGCATCGGCGCATTCTAGGGTGCTGCGGGGAGTCGGGCAAATCCCAATGCCGGGTGGTCGATGCAAAACTTTCCGGGCGATCCTGGCCGCGCAAACATTCTGCTGACGGTGATGACCGGTAAGTCATGGCCCACAGCCCGCGCAGGGTCTAGCTCAAGCGCTTTGGCCACGAAGGTTGTGTGTAAAAACCGTGTGGTTTTTATGACTTGGAGCAGTTTGGCCCAAGCGCTTGCTTGTGTATGCTCCGTCCACGTTTCGGGCTCACCATTATAAGAACACTGCCTATGACCCTCAGTCCCGACCTGTTTGGCCCCTCGGTGGCGCCTGCGCAGGTCATCCGTAAACATTACGCAACCGAGATGGCGGTCGAACGCACTCGCCTGTTGTATCAAGGCTCCTTGCTGCCGACGTTACTGATGCTGGTCAACGGCCTGGTCTGCGCCTGGTTGCTGTGGAACCCCAAGCAATACCTGTTGGACAGCATCTGGCTGGTCTGGCTGCTCGCCCTGGTAGCCCTGCGCGTCATCCAGGTGGCGGCCTTTGATTCGGCGATGCCCAGTCGCCAGGCCCAGCCGATCTGGCGGCGCATGTTCATGCTCGGCTCGGCGGTCAGCGGGCTGACCCTGGCCACCGCCGCCATTGCCCTGGTGCCGGCCAATAGCTTTATGCAGCAGGCCTGGGTATTCGGCCTGATTGGCGCCGCGACGTTGTCAGCCAGCGTGGCCTATGCCGTGAGCTTGCCGGCGTTCCTGTCCTTTGCGGTGCCGTGCCTGGTGCCGCCCATCGTCTATCTGTTTTGGAACGGCGCCTCGCAGCAGCAAGGCTGGGGCGTGCTCGGCCTGATCTTGCTGGCGTCCCTGAGCCTGGTGGCCTGGCAGGTCAACCGCCTGATCCAGCGCGGTTTGTTGCGGCGTTTCCAGAACCAGGCGCTGATCGAGCATCTTCAGCAAGCGCAGCAACGCAGCGAGCAGTTGAATCAGGAACTGGTGCGCGAAGTCGGCCAACGTCGCCAGGCCGAACAGGAATTACGCGATGCGCAGATCGGCCTGCAAGACCGCGTGACGCAACGCAGCCAGGAACTGGACGCCGCCAGCCTGGCCCTGAATAAAAGTGAAGCGCGCCTGGCCATGGCCCTGCAAGCCAGTGAGTTGGGCCTGTGGGACTGGAACCTGCAAACCGACGAGGTGCATCACACCCAGCTCAAAGAGTTGTTTGGCCTGGAGCCGGAGTACGTCACGGCGATGCTCAGCCACCTCAAGCCGCGCCTGCACCCCGAAGACCTGCCGCTGCTCAAGCGTGCGTTGGTGGAGCACCTCAAAGGGCGCAGCGACGATTACCAGGTGGAATACCGCGTGCGCCATGGCGACGGCCATTGGGTGTGGATCGAAGACCGTGGCCGCGCCGTGGAGCGCACGCCCGGCGGCCGCGTCACGCGCATGCTTGGCACGCGCCGCGACATCAGCGCCGACAAGGCACTGGAGGAACAGCAACGCCTGGCCTCGACGGTGTTCGAAGCGGCCAGCGAAGGCATCGTGATTCTTGACCCTGAGTACGTGCTGATCGCCGTCAACCAGGCCTTCAGTCGCGTCACCGGCTTTGAAATCGACGACATGATCGGCCGCAATGTCGTCGAACTGCCCAGCAGCCGTGACGCCCGCCGTCACTTCCCGGTGATCCGCCAGGCACTGCTCAGCCATGGCACCTGGCAGGGCGAGTTGGTGGAAACGCGCAAGAACGGCGAGCTGTACCCGCAGTGGCTGCAATTGAATGTGGTGCGCGATGCTCGGGGAAAAGTCAGCCATATTGTGGGCTTCTTCGCCGATTTGTCCGCGCGGCGTGAATCCGAGGAGCGCATGCGCTACCTCACTCACTACGACGAGCTGACGGGCCTGGCCAACCGTTCGCTGTTTCGCGAACGCCTGCGTGAGGCGCATGCACGGGTGCGCCAAGGCGGGCGCAGCCTGGCACTGCTGCATATCAACCTGGACCGCTTCAAGCTGCTCAACGACAGCCTCGGCCATGAAGTCGCCGACCAACTGTTGCAGAAAATGGCCCGTCGTCTGATCAATGCCTTGCCTGAAGCTGACACCATCGCACGCCTGTCCGGTGATGAGTTTGCCGTGCTGTTCGATGCCTACGGCAGCCTGTCGAGCCTGGCACGGGTGGCCACGCGGCTGCTCGCCAAATTGCGGGTGCCGGTGACGGTGGAGGGGCATGAGCTGGTGGTCAGTGCCTCCATGGGCGTCAGCTTGCTGCCGGATAATGCGCGGGAAATTTCTGCGCTGGTCAGCCAATCCAACATGGCCATGCAGCACGCCAAGCATTTGGGCGGCAACAATTTCCAGTTCTACACCGACAGCCTGCAAGCCAGCACGCTGGAGCGTTTGCAGCTGGAAAACCACCTGCGCAAGGCCATCGACGAGCGCCAGCTCACGGTGTTCTACCAACCGAAACTGTGCCTGGCCACGGGCAAGCTGAACGCCGCCGAGGCGCTGGTGCGCTGGGAGCACCCGCAGTGGGGCATGGTGCCGCCGGGGGACTTTATCGGCTTGGCCGAAGAAACCGGTCTGATCGTGCCGCTGGGCGAATTCGTGCTGCGCCAGGCTTGCTGGCAGGCGTGCGAGTGGCAGCGCCAGGGGCTGGCGCCGATTCGCGTGTCGGTGAACCTTTCCGTGCATCAGTTGCGCCAGGGCAAGTTGGTCAGCCTGGTGCGCCAGGTGCTGGAAGAAACCGGCCTGGACCCGCAATACCTGGAGCTGGAGCTGACCGAAAGCCAGCTGCTCGACAGCGTTGAGCACATCATTGCGACCTTCCAGCAACTGCGCGATCTGGGCGTGAAGTTGGCCATCGATGACTTCGGCACCGGGTATTCGTCCCTCAGTTACCTCAAGCGCATCCCCGTGGATTACGTGAAGATCGACCAGACGTTTATCCGTGGGCTTGGCCAGGGCCGGGAAGATGCGGCCATCACTCGCGCGATCATCGCCATGGCCCACGGGCTGGCGCTCAAGGTGGTGGCCGAAGGTGTGGAAGACCAGCAGCAGTTGGATTTCCTGCGCGGCGAACGCTGCGATGAAGTACAGGGTTACTTGATCAGTCGGCCGATGGCCGCTGAAGGGGTGGCAGATTTATTGCGAAAAAATGCAGACTTTCCTTAAAGACCGCCACGCCGCCCCTGTGGCTACAAGGCGGTTGCCCGCTGATTCAAAGGGCATCAGGGCGATTTAGTGATGCATCGGGCGGGCAAAACGGTAATTCTTGTAGTATAACTACAAGCTTGCTACATCCCTGGCGTCTGCCAATAACAAGAGTCCTGCCCTTTGAACCTGTTGCAACATATCGCCCAGTCGCGCCACCTGTTACGCAAATCGGAACTCAAGGTTGCCGATCACGTGCTGCTTGACCCTGCGGCTGTGATGCACAGTTCCATGGCCGACCTGGCCCACAGCGTGGGCATCAGTGAGCCGACCATCGTGCGTTTTTGCCGTGCCATCGGTTGTTCCGGGTTCCAGGACTTGAAACTCAAGCTGGCGCAAAGCCTGGCGGCCGGTGCGAGCTTCGGGCAGTTTGCTATCCATGAAGACGACTCCGTCGCTGACTACAGCCTGAAAATCTTCGACACCACCTTGCACACGCTGATGGAAGTGCGCGAGAAGCTCGATCCGGTTGAGCTGCAAAAGGCCGTGACCGCCATGTCCCAGGCCCAGCGCGTGGAGTTCTATGGTTTCGGTGCTTCGGGAGCCGTCGCCGCTGATGCCCAGCACAAATTCTTCCGCCTGCTGCTCACTGCCGCGGCCTACAGCGACCCGCACATGCAGGCAATGTCGGCGGTGACCTTGAAGCCGACCGACGTGGCCATCTGCATTTCCCAGTCCGGGCGCTCCAAAGACCTGCTGATCACCGCCAACCTGGTGCGTGAAAGCGGCGCTTCGTTGATCACCCTGTGCCCGAGCCAGACGCCGTTGGCAGAGCTGTCCACGGTCAACCTGGCGATCGACGTGCACGAAGACACTGAAATCTACACGCCGCTGACCTCGCGTATTGCGCATCTGGTGGTGATCGACGTGTTGGCGATGGGCGTGGCCATGGCGCGCGGGCCGAGCCTGGTCAACCACCTCAAGAGCGTGAAGCGCAGCTTGCGCAGCCTGCGGTTGTCGCCCAAGTCTGTCAAAGCCCTCGACGACTGATTCGAGGTCGTCCTCGGTCAAATGTGGGAGCTGGCTTGCCTGCGATGGCTGTGTATCAGTCGCCGGATATGTCAGCTGACCCACCGCTATCGCAGGCAAGCCAGCTCCCACCTTGGTTTTGCGCTTATTTCAGAAGATTCATCGTCCTGTAACCCTCGCGCCGCCAAACCGTCATCGCCCAAGGCCATCCTGTACTCCCCGTACTCGCATTGGGAGACTCGAAATGGCCCGGCACTACGAAGACAGCAGCACCGTCAAAACCCGTCGTCAGCAAGAAGACCAGCGCCGCATGGCGTTCCGTCGCGCAATCGAAGACCGCTGCGAGGAGCGCCAGTTGCTCCAGAGCATCAGTGACTACCCGGAACTCCACTGGCAGGCACCCGCGGCTGCCCAGCGAAACGCTCAGCCAGCGCGCTGATCTGTACGCGTTCGCTGCGGATAAAGCCCAGGAACGCATGGGCCACCGGTGACAGGCGCTTGGCCTTGGCTTGCACCAGGCACCAACTGCGGTACAGCGGCAGTTCTTCTACCGGCAGCTCCTTGAGCCCGCCGGTGGCCAGCTCCAGGTTGACTGCGTGGCGCGTCAGCAACGCCACGCCCAACCCTGCATTCACGCACTCGCGCTGCGCCTCGGCCGAGGCCACTTCCACTGTTTGGGTGAAGTGCACGCGTTTTTCCTTGAAGTACTCCTCGCAGGCCAGTCGCGTGCCGGAACCTGGTTCGCGGATGAGCAGCGTGTAGGGTTCCAGGTCTTGAAGGCGCAGCGGTCCTTGCAGGCTTAACGGGTGATCGAGCGGCGCCACGGCGACAATCGGGTTGTTCAGGAACGGCAGGAATTCCAGGCCCATGTCCTGGGGCACCATGGACATGATCACCAGGTCATCACGGTTGTCCGACAGCCTGCGAATCACCTGGGCGCGGTTGACCACCGTGAGGTGCAACTGCACCTCAGGGTGCTGGCGTTTAAAGGCCGCGAACAGGTGCGGCACGAAGTACTTGGCGCTGGATTCCACCGCCAGTTTCAGTTGGCCTTGCAGCGAGCCCTGCATGTCCGACAGCTGCATATCGAGGTTTTCCAGGCGCCCGAAAATATCCCGGCTGGCGCGCTGCAAGGCTTCGGCGGCTTCAGTCATGTAGAGCTTTTTGCCGACGTAATCGAACAGCGGCTGGCCGATCAGCTCTTCAAGCTGGCGAATTTGCAGGCTGACGGCGGGTTGCGTGAGAGACATTTCCTCGGCCGCGCGGCTGTAGGAGCGCAAATCACACACTTCATTGAAGATCTGTAATTGACGCAATGTCATACGCATCAATGACTTACGCATTATTTAAATCCTCTCGCCCAAGGCCGTCCGGCCAACTATAAGTCTTTACTTATACACAACCCAATAATTATTGATTTTTGTTAATCCTCCGTTGCGCCTAGTGTGTGTCTCGCGACTGTCATGAAACATTTGGTCACGCGCCGACCCGGATCCAACGGGTCGTAGAACGCAGCAATCGGCTCAAGGGAATTTCCAAGTGATAAAAAAGATCCTGATCGCCAACCGTGGTGAAATTGCCGTACGAATCGTGCGTGCCTGCGCCGAGATGGGCATTCGCTCGGTCGCGGTTTACTCGGACGCCGACCGCCACGCGTTGCACGTTAAACGTGCCGACGAAGCCCACAGCATTGGTGCCGAGCCGCTGGCCGGTTACCTGAACCCGCGTAAGCTGGTGAACCTGGCCGTGGAAACCGGTTGTGACGCCTTGCACCCAGGCTACGGGTTCCTGTCGGAAAACGCCGAGCTGGCAGACATTTGCGCCGAACGCGGGATCAAGTTCATCGGCCCGTCGGCCGAAGTGATCCGCCGCATGGGCGACAAGACCGAAGCGCGCCGCAGCATGATCAAGGCCGGTGTGCCTGTCACGCCAGGCACCGAAGGCAACGTGGCTGATATCGCCGAAGCCCTCACCGAAGGCGACCGCATTGGTTACCCGGTGATGCTCAAGGCCACCTCCGGTGGTGGCGGTCGCGGCATCCGTCGCTGCAACAGTCGTGAAGAACTTGAACAAGCCTTCCCACGCGTGATCTCCGAAGCCACCAAGGCCTTCGGTTCGGCGGAAGTGTTCCTGGAAAAATGCATCGTCAATCCCAAGCACATTGAGGCGCAGATTCTCGGTGACAGCTTTGGCAACGTGGTGCACCTGTTCGAGCGCGATTGCTCGATCCAGCGTCGCAACCAGAAGCTCATTGAAATCGCCCCAAGCCCGCAACTGACGCCTGAACAGCGCGCTTATATCGGCGACCTGTCGGTACGCGCGGCCAAGGCCGTGGGTTACGAGAACGCCGGCACCGTGGAGTTCCTGCTCGCCGAGGGCGAGGTGTACTTCATGGAAATGAACACCCGCGTGCAGGTGGAACACACCATCACCGAAGAAATCACCGGCATCGATATTGTGCGTGAACAGATCCGCATCGCCTCGGGCCTGCCGCTGTCGGTGAAACAGGAAGACATTCAGCACCGTGGTTTCGCGTTGCAGTTCCGCATCAACGCCGAAGACCCCAAGAACAACTTCCTGCCAAGTTTCGGCAAGATCACCCGTTACTACGCGCCCGGCGGTCCCGGCGTGCGCACGGACACGGCGATCTACACCGGCTACACCATCCCGCCGTTCTACGACTCCATGTGCCTGAAACTGGTGGTGTGGGCGTTGACTTGGGAAGAAGCCATGGACCGCGGCCTGCGTGCCCTGGACGACATGCGCCTGCAAGGCGTGAAGACCACCGCCGCCTACTACCAGGAAATCCTGCGTAACCCGGAATTCCGCAGCGGCCAGTTCAACACCAGTTTCGTGGAAAGCCACCCTGAGCTGACCAACTACTCGATCAAGCGCAAACCCGAAGAGCTGGCCCTGGCCATCGCCGCCGCCATCGCCGCCCACGCAGGCCTGTGAGGAATATAACAATGAGCAAAAAGATTTTTGTCACCGACACCATCCTGCGCGACGCACACCAATCGTTGCTGGCGACCCGCATGCGCACCGACGATATGCTGCCGATCTGCGACAAGCTCGATAAAGTCGGCTACTGGTCCCTGGAAGTCTGGGGTGGCGCGACCTTCGACGCTTGCGTGCGCTTTTTGAAAGAAGACCCGTGGGAGCGCCTGCGCAAACTGCGCGCCGCGTTGCCTAACACACGCCTGCAAATGCTGCTGCGTGGCCAGAACCTGCTGGGCTACCGCCACTACAGCGACGACGTGGTCAAGGCCTTCGTCGCCAAGGCTGCAGTGAATGGCATCGACGTGTTCCGCATTTTCGACGCCATGAACGACGTGCGTAACCTGCGTGTGGCTATCGAAGCGGTCAAAGCTGCCGGCAAGCATGCCCAGGGCACCATCGCCTACACCACCAGCCCGGTGCACACCATTGACGCTTTTGTGGCCCAAGCCAAGCAAATGGAAGCCATGGGTTGCGACTCGGTAGCGATCAAGGACATGGCCGGGCTGCTGACTCCGTACGCCACCGGCGAGCTGGTCAAGGCATTGAAAGCCGAGCAAAGCCTGCCGATCTTTATCCACTCGCATGACACCGCCGGCCTGGCTGCGATGTGCCAACTCAAGGCGATCGAAAACGGTGCCGACCATATCGACACCGCCATTTCCAGTTTCGCTTGGGGCACCAGCCACCCGGGCACCGAGTCGATGGTCGCCGCCCTTAAAGGCAGCGAATTCGACACTGGCCTGAGCCTGGAACTGCTGCAGGAAATTGGCCTGTACTTCTACGCCGTGCGCAAGAAGTACCACCAGTTCGAAAGCGAATTCACTGCCGTCGACACCCGCGTGCAAGTCAACCAGGTGCCGGGCGGGATGATTTCCAACCTGGCCAACCAGTTGAAAGAGCAGGGCGCACTCAACCGCATGAGCGAAGTGCTGGCCGAAATCCCGCGTGTGCGTGAAGACCTTGGCTTCCCGCCGCTGGTCACGCCGACCTCGCAGATCGTCGGCACCCAGGCGTTCTTCAACGTGCTGGCCGGCGAGCGCTACAAAACCATCACCAACGAAGTGAAGCTCTACCTGCAAGGCGGCTACGGCAAGGCGCCGGGCACCGTGAACGAGAAGCTGCGTCGCCAGGCCATTGGCAGCGAAGAGGTGATCGATCATCGCCCAGCCGACCTGCTCAAGCCGGAGATGACCAAGTTGCGCGGCGAAATCGGCGCATTGGCCAAGTCCGAAGAAGACGTGCTGACCTACGCCATGTTCCCGGATATCGGCCGCAAGTTCCTCGAAGAGCGCGACGCCGGCACCCTGGCGCCTGAAGTGCTGTTGCCGATCCCTGAAGCCGGCGGCGTGGCGCGTGCCGGTGGTGAAGGCGTGCCGACCGAGTTCGTCATCGACGTGCACGGCGAAAGCTACCGCGTGGATATCACCGGTGTTGGCGTGAAAGCCGAGGGCAAACGGCACTTCTACCTGTCCATCGACGGCATGCCCGAAGAAGTGGTGTTCGAACCGCTCAATGAGTTTGTCAGCAGTGGCGGCAGCAAGCGCAAGCACGCGACCGAGCCGGGCCATGTCAGCACGGCGATGCCGGGCAACATCGTCGACGTATTGGTCAAGGAAGGCGACGTGGTCAAAGCGGGCCAGGCCGTGCTGATTACCGAAGCCATGAAGATGGAAACCGAAGTGCAGGCAGCGATTGCCGGCAAGGTAACTGCCGTTCACGTGGCCAAGGGCGACCGGGTCAACCCTGGCGAAATCCTGATTGAAATCGAAGGCTGACCCAGCCTTCGACACTACCGCTTAATCCTCGGGGGGGGCAGGTGCTCCCCTTTTTTTTGCCTGAAATTTACCGATCGGCGCGGTTAAAAACTCATCTTCCACTCCCCCGTCAGGCCCTGGCTGCGGCTGTGGGTACCGGCATGGGCGCTGTAGGTCAGGCCCACGCTGTGTTCGGTGGACAAGGCGAGGTCCAGGCCAGCTTGCATATCGAGGCTATTGCGGTCCAACGAGGTACCGGTGATGGTGAAACTGTCGATGATTCCCGGTGCGGCGCGAGTGGATTGGCGCACTTGGCTGTCGACTTCGCCGTAAAGATGCTTCCAACTGGTACTCACGTGGGGTGTGAGGCTCATCCGATTGTCGAACCGGTACACCGTGGCCAGCCGCAGGCCAAAGGTGCTGTTCAGGTTTTGCTGGGTTTGTGAGCCGACGTTCAGCGCGGTCACGCCGCCCTTTTCTTTAAAGCTGTCACGGTGGTAGCGCTGATAGCCCAAGCCTGCGAAGGGCTCTACCTGTACGTCGGCACTGCCCAATTGGTAGCCCAGCTCGGAAAACACTGTTTGGCTTTGAGCGTTGTAGTTGCCCTGGAGTTGCTCCTTGAAACCGAGCAAGTTGACGTCACGTTTGTTCTTGCCCGCGTGATCACTGTAGAACGCCCCCATGCGCAGGGCCAATGGGCCGTCCTGGCGCACGGCATAGCCGCCAAGGTGCAAGCTGTCGAGTTCGCCTTTGAAACGTTGAGCTTGAAGCTCGCTGGTGGACTTGGCGCCCATAACACCGACTCGCCACGCGTCACCCACGGCCCAATCGGCGCCCAGCATCAGGCCTTTGGTGCCCTGTTTGAGCCCGTCGCTGCCGCCTTGTTTGTCGAGCTTGCCGCCGTTGCCCAGGCCTTGCACCCACAAATGGCCATCGCCATGACTGGGCAGCGTGCGCAGGGTTGCGAGCAATGAGTCGCTGATGTGCGCGGTGGCGTTTTGGGTCGCGCCAGCCAAGTTGGCATTTTGGCTGCCTGCCAGTTGCTCGAATGCGGCACCCAGGCCGCCTGGTTGTTGGGACAGTGCGTCAGCGGCTTTTTGCAGGCCTTTGATTTCTTCCGAGGTCAGGTCGCCGGCTTGCAGTGCACGTTGCAAAGCCGGTTTAAGCACTGCAGCCAGTTGCTGGCCGTTGTGAGTCGTCGCCTGGTCGAAGTAGCTGTCGATGGGCACGATTGGAGCCGGTGGCTGGTATTGCCAACGGTCATTGGAAAGATCCAGCTCGAATTGAAAAGGTGCAGCTGCGAAGGCAAACGGAGTACTGGCTACGCCAACAGCCAGGCTGATAGCGCGTGCAAGGTTTAGGACGGAGAAGGGCATGAAGTCATAGCCTCTGGTGAATGAGGCCGGGAATTTAGCGAGATGGCGGGGCGATAACTGTCAGGCTATCGACCCCTGATTTGCGGGAGTTGTCTCTACTGCGGTGCGATTAAAGCCGCATTTGCCTTAGGCTCGTCAGCGCGTGGTTGAGGCTGTTGCCCTAGGCATCACCCCCGCTGCACATAGCCTTTGCCGTAGTGACGCTCCAGGCGCGCCTGGATCAGTTCCAGCCCGAGGGACATCACCCAGTAAATGATCGCGGCGGTCGTGAGCATTTCGATGTATCGATAGCTTGATCGCCCGTACGACTGCGCCAGGAACATGACTTCCCACACGCCCATTACCGAGACCAGGGACGAGTCTTTGAGCATGGAGATGAACTGATTGGCGGCGGGCGGCACGATGGTGCGCATGGCCTGGGGCAGGGTGACGTGCCAGAAGATCGCGCTGTCACGCATGCCCAGGGCCAGGGCGGCTTCTCGTTGGCCGTGGGGAACACCGAGGATGCCGGCGCGGAAGATTTCGCTCAGGTAGGCGCCGTAATTCAGTGAGAGCGCGATGATCCCGGCGACGATGGCGCCTGGTACCAGGCCCAGTTGGGGCAGGCCCAGATAAATCAGCAGGATCTGGATCAACAACGGCGTGCCGCGAAAGAACGAGGCGTAAAAACTCGCAATGCCAAAGGCCACGGCGCTTTTCGACAGGCGCCCCAGCGCGGTGATAAAACCCAGCACCGACGACGCGACTATCGAGCAAAGGCACAGAAACAGCGTCAGCGCTGCGCCTTGCAAAAAACCGTTCGGCGCCAAGTGCACGCCGACCAGGTTGGGCAGTTTGTCGAGGATGATCGAGAACTTCAGGTCAAAGCTCAGGAAGAAGCTGGCGAACAGGCAAAACAGAGCCGCCCACGTCAGGTACAACCGCGTACGAAAGCCAAAGAGTCGCTGTAGCCGCGATGCGTTCACCGGCGGCTGGGGAGGTGTCGGGAAGGCGGTCATTTGCTGATATCGGCGCCGATCCATTTTTGCGACAGCTTGCTCAAGGTGCCGTCCTGTTTCAACTGCGCGAACACTTCACGCACCTTGGCATCCCACTGCGGGTCACCTTTCTCGATGGCCACCGAATTGGGCTCGGCATACAGCGACTCACCGGCGAGCTTGAAGCGCTTGTCCTGATTCAGGCGCGGTTGGGCAGTGACCAGGTTGGTGAGGATCGCATCCAGGCGGACACCGGCGCCCAGGCCCAGGTCCTGGAAGGCGACGTTATCGGTGTCGTACGGGGCGATCTGCACATCCTCGAACGGGTACTGAAGTTGCGTATCTTCGGCGCCTTCGATCACCAGGTTCTTGTTCAGGTAGCTTTCATAGCTGGACGCGCTGGTGAGGCCGACTTTCTTGCCGCTGAGGTCTTTGGCGCCATGGATGCGCTCATCCTTGGCATTCACAACGATCACCGCAGGCGAGGCGTAGTACTCCACCGGGAAATCAAACACCTCGGCGCGGGCTTTGCTCGGGGTCATGGAGCAGATGCAAATATCGTAGCGGCCGCTCCAGCGACCTGCGGCAATCACATCCCAGGACGGCGTTTCCAGACGCAGCTTCACACCTAACTTCTGCGCGACTGCCTTGGCCACGTCGACGTCAAACCCATCGAGTTGGTTCTGCTCGTTGAGAAACGAGAACGGCGGGTAGCTTTCCATCAGCACGCCCACCAGTTCTTTCTTTTGCTCAACCCGGTCCAGGGTTGCACCGCCAAAGGCTTGGGTAGAGGCAGCCAGCATCGTCAGGCCCAGGGCCAGCAGCGGTTTAAGTTTCACAATCGACACCTGAATAAAAAAGGGTTGTTATTAACCAGACGGTACGCATTAAATAGTTATAAGAACGACTCTCATAGTGAGTTATTTTCATAAGCTTATGAGTAAAAAGCATATGGGCACAGTAAGCGCAGTAATTCTCGATGGTGGCATGGGCCGTGAACTGCAACGCCGGGGCGCGCCGTTTCGGCAGCCGGAGTGGTCGGCATTGGCGTTGAGCGAAGCGCCGCAGGCGGTAGAGGCGGTGCACACGGCTTATATCCAGAGCGGTGCCAACGTCATCACCACCAACAGCTACGCGGTTGTGCCGTTTCATATTGGCGAAGCGCGGTTTGCTGCCGAAGGCCAGGCGCTTGCGGCGTTGGCCGGTGAATTGGCGCGACGTGCGGTACAGGCTTCAAGCCAGACGGTGCGTGTGGCAGGCTCATTGCCGCCGCTGTTCGGCTCCTACCGGCCCGATTTGTTCGAGGCCGGCCGAGTCAGCGAACTGCTGACGCCACTGGTGAATGGCCTGGCGCCCCATGTCGACTTATGGTTGGCGGAAACCCAGAGTTCAATCGTTGAGGCACGGGCAATCCACGCCGGCCTGCCGCAGGACGGAAAACCGTTCTGGCTGTCGTTTACCTTGAAGGATGAAGACACCGATGAGGTGCCACGCCTGCGCTCTGGCGAACCGGTGGCAGACGCGGCTGAAGCGGCCGCGCAACTCGGTGTGGCGGTGCTGCTGTTCAATTGCAGCCAGCCGGAGGTGATTGGCGCAGCCATTGATACCGCGCGCCAAACGTTTGAGCGCCTGGGGGTGAGCATTCAGATCGGCGCCTACGCTAACGCCTTCCCGCCGCAGCCCAAGGAGGCCACCGCGAACGATGGCCTCGACCCCCTGCGTGACGATCTCGACCCACCCGGCTACTTGCACTGGGCCGCCGATTGGCAGGCACGCGGTGCCAGCCATTTGGGCGGTTGCTGCGGGATTGGGCCGGAGCACATTGCCGTGCTCGCCCAGAAGCTGGCCTGAGGCTTAAATCGCCTGGCGACGACACTCCGCCAGGCCTTTCAGCTGACCAGAACCGGCCTGGTTCGCTTCGGACAACCACTCTTCAAAGCCTGCGCCCACGGTGGGCCATTCCGAATCCAGAATCGAATACCACGCGGTATCGCGATTCTGCCCCTTCACCACCATATGCTGGCGGAACACCCCTTCAAAGCTGAAGCCCAGTCGTTCGGCCGCGTATTTTGAGCGGGCGTTGCCGTTGTTGCACTTCCACTCCAGTCGACGGTAGCCCTGCTCGAACGCGTATTTGGCCAACAAGTACACCGCCTCGGTGCTTTTGGGCGAGCGTTGCATCGGCGCGCCGAAGGTGACGTGGCCGATTTCGATACGGCCCTGGGCCGGGACGATGGACATCAGGCTGAGGATGCCTTGCACATCGCCGCTGACGCGGTCGATCACGCTGAAAAAGTACGGGTCGCTGTTGGTTGCATGGTTGTTGAGCCAGGCATCGAACGTGGCGCGCTCCGGGAAGGGGCCGTAAGGCAAATAGTCCCAGAGTTTCGGATCGGCGCCCGGGCCTTCGAGGGCGCGGAACAGGCCGTCGGCATGCCGCGCCGGGTCGAGTTTTTCCAGACGGATAAAACGCCCTTCAAGCAGTTGAACCGTGGGCGCCGGGACGCCTTTCCAGTCGGCGGGTGAGATAGGCATGCTGCGCTCCTTAAAGACCTTTGCGAAATTGAATGAAACCCGGGCGTTCGGCGATGCGTTCGTACAGCGCAATCGCGGTGGCGTTGGTCTCGTGGGTCAACCAGTGCACCTTGGCACAGTTATCGGCCTTGGCGGTGGCGTAGACAAACTCGATCAACTTACGGCCCACGCCAGTGCCGCGCTGGGCTGGGTCCACCAGCAGATCCTGCAGGTAGCAGGAATTCTCGATGCTCCAGTTGGAGCGATGGTAGATAAAGTTGACCATGCCCACCGCCTTGCCGTCCTGCCAGGCGAGCGCCGAATGGGTCGGCTCGTTGGCATCGATCAGGCGTTGCCAGGTGCTTTGGCTGACGGCGTCCGGCAGTTCGGTTTCGTAGAACTTCAAATACGCCTGCCACAGCGGTAGCCACGCGACGTGGTCGGCGGCTGTTACTTGGCGGATGTCGATCTGACTCATTCTGAAACTCCTTGGGGAATAAAGCGCGCGAGGGTCTGGTCGCGCACATCAAGGCTGGCAGCCAGGCCTTCGCGCACGCCGGCAATATCGGCTGTGCTGCGGTTCTGGCTGAGTTTGCGCTTGCCGAGCAGGCGCTCGACGGGCAGCGCGAAGCCGACGATGGCCTTGAGCATGCCGTCAATGTAGTCGGCCGGGGCGTCGCTGACTTTCCATGGCTGGGCGCGGCTGCCTTCGTGGCGATCGGTGAGGGCGGTGACCACCGCGAGCAGACGCTCGGCGTCGGCAAATACCTCAGCCTTGCCGTAGGCATGCACGGCGATGTAATTCCAGGTGGGCACCACTTTGCCGTGCTCGGCCTTGGCCGGGTAAAACGCCGGGCTGACATAAGCGTCGGCACCGGCAAAAATCACCAAGGCTTCGCTGCCATTTTGCAGGTCACGCCATTGCGGGTTGGCCTTGGCCAAGTGCCCGTAGAGCGTGCCATTCGGGCCTTCATCGGGGTTGAGCAGCAGCGGCAAATGGCTGGCCTGCAGGCCTTGCTCACCAAAGGTCACCAACTGCGCCAGGCGGGTGTGCTGGATCAGTTGCTGCAGTTCAGGCAAATCATGGAGGGCAAAGGCGCGCGGTGTGTACATGGAAATTTTCCTTGGCGAATGCCTGCATCCTAGGCAGGCTAATGGTTCGTTGTAAGAGCCATCTGGCACCAATTTCATAGGTCCAATATGTCGCCCATCGCGCCGCCGCTGTCGTTCAACCCCGCAGGTATCGAGTTGGATCGCCGTCAGGGGCTGACGCGCCAACTCTATGAGGCCCTGCGCCAGCGCGTGCTGGACGGGCGACTGGTCAGCGGCACGCGATTACCCGCCAGTCGTGATTTAGCGGCGGCATTGTCGATTTCCCGAAACAGCGTGGTGCGCGCCTACGATCAGCTGTACGCAGAAGGGTTTATCGAAAGCCGGGTGGGTGACGGCACCTATGTGGCCCAACTGCCCACGGCAAAAAAACTATCCACAAAAGTATCCACAGGGTTTTCAACAGGGTTATCCCCAGACTTATCCACAAAATGGGCGGATTTGCCGGAAGATCTGGACAATGAAGTTATCCACAGGGCGGGCCTGGCACGGGTAAGAAACAACCACCTGGCTCACCCTCCGGCTGGACCGCCTCGGGCATTTCGAGTGGGTGTGCCGGCCTTCGACCTGTTCCCGTTTGATATATGGGCCAAGCTGAATGGGGCGTTCTGGCGCAAGCCGAACCTGGAACTGCTGTGCTATGGCGACCCGGCCGGTGACGATCGTTTGCGCGGTCTGATCGCTGCCTATTTGCGCAGTTCACGTGGCATGCAATGCACGGCTGAGCAAATTGTGATCACCAGTGGCGCACAGCAAGCGATTAGCCTTTGTGCACAGTTGCTGGTGGAGCCTGGGGACGGCGTGGCGGTGGAAAACCCCGGTTATCGCGCCGCCGGCCATGCGTTCGCCTTGGCGGGCGCTCGATTGCATGGCGTACCAGTAGACAGCGAGGGCCTGGATTGCCAGGTGCTCAACGCTCTGCATGATTGCCGTGTGGCCTATGTCACACCTTCCCATCAGTATCCGTTGGGCGTGGTGATGAGCCTGGCCCGGCGTCTGGAGTTGCTGGCCTGGGCCGAGCGTACGGGCGGCTGGATCGTCGAGGATGATTATGACGGAGAGTACCGCTACAGCGGTGCGCCGCTGTCGCCCTTGGCGGCGCTGGATCGCAGTGGCCGCGTGTTATACGTCGGCACCTTCGGCAAGGTGGCGTTCCCGGCATTGCGCCTGGGCTACCTGGTTTTACCACCGGCCCTTGTGCAAGCGTTTACCCGGCGCCGCGCTGTGGACATGCGCCACTCCGAAGTCAGTACTCAGGCGGTGATGGCTGAGTTTATGGCGGCAGGGCATTTCCAGCGCCACATTCGCCGGATGCGCCGCGCTGCGCTGAGCCGGCGCAATGCTTTGTTGGCCGGTTGGCCGGACGGGTTGCCTGGCGTCGGAGCCTTGCCCAGCGTTGCGGCCGGGCTGCATCTGACAGTGCGAGTGGACAGCCTTGCCCGCGAGCAGACGTTGCTCGCTCAGGCCCATGCGGCCAATGTTGAGATCAATGGTTTGAGTAGCTATTGGCTGGCGTGCACAAGCCCACCACCGGACCAGCGCGCAGGCCTGGTGATGGGGTTCGCCGCTGTGCCCGAGGCGGACATCGCACAGGCGCTGGCACGTTTGCGCCAGGCGTGGCAGGCATAAAGACCATCAGCTGTTGAAGAACAGCGACTTGGCCAATTGATCACCGATGCTGCTGCGGTGGATTTCTATCATTTCCCAGTCACTGGGGCCGGTGCGTTGGCGAGAGCCACCAAGGCGCTGTTGTTCACGGGTTTTCAGGTGGCCCTTCTCGAATTTCTCAAGGGCGGCGCCTTTCGTTGCATAGTGAAAGTGCGCGTACCACAGCACAGTGTTGGTCTCTTTATCGCGTACTTCGTACTCGTCCAGATAGCCCTTAGGCGGCCCTTTGACGGCGCGGCGGCTGAAGGTTTTGCCGATCTTTATCAGCCCTTGGCTATGCAGCCACTCCACCCGCGCCGCAGTTGGCGGTTGCTGTTTGAGCATGTCTATGTAGGTTTTTCTACCCAGGCGATAAAGCCGCTGTGCTGCCTCGTTGAGGTTGCGCTTGGTCGAAGCGGCGGAAGTATGACCGCTTTCGGTGAGATTGCGCCGAGTCAGCGCTTGCTCGATATCGTTTGACGCGTCCTCCAGTTGTTTGCCGTAGGCGTCGAACATATCTTGGATGTCCTGGGGCGAATGCCAGGGTTTACGCGAAAAATCCCGGTACTTGTGGGTTTCAGCTCGCTCGCTGTCCAATAGCGTTTGCCCGGTGTTGATGCTGGTATCCAGGTCTACAGCGGCAGGCGCTGGCGCTGGCGGGCTGACCTTTTGCCGCTTGACCCAGACGCCTGGGGTTTTTTCATGAAACGTAGCGAGTACCTTGCCCGTCACGGACGCCCTGACATCGACCAGCGTGCTGTCGGCCTCTTGGGGCTGGGCTATTAAAGTGCCGTCGTAGCGTGTCTTGATGACTTTGCGCCGTGGCGCGGGCGGGGCTTTTGAGCTGCCGGGCTTGGGCTCCAGGGCTTTTTTCTCGCGCAGCAGTTGCGCCAGGTCGTGAATAGCCCGCTGGCTGAATTCGCCAATCTGCTGTCGAAAGCTTTCCAGGCGGGGTTTCAGCAGAAACTGCGGGTGCTCGGCATGCATGTCCAGCAGGCGTTGGTCTGCGCTGGAAAATTGCTCAACCAGGCTGTTGAGCACATCAATGCGTTCATCCAGCGTACCGCTGTCCCGTTTCATGATTTCATTGAAACTCTCGACGTTCAGTTCGGCTGTATCGACGCTCTGGTCCACCTGCTCTCGCAGCGTGGCAGGGATCTGGCTTTGCGCTTCATCGATACACAAGTAGCGACCCAAGCTGATTTCCAGAGATTTGAGCTCAGCGAGGGTGAGCAGTGGCAACTCGCTCAGGGTTTTTTGAATGACCGTTGCGCCGTCATCTCCCAGCACTTTGAGATCGCTGAAACGGTTGTTGATGAACTCCAGGCGCTTGATGATTGCCAGGTTCAAGGTGGACAGGGTTTGTGCGCTTCGCGCCTGGTTTTTATAGTCAATGTCTACTTCGGGGTCGAGGATCAGGGACGAAGCCTTCAAGGCCTCTTTATAGCCCACCAATTGTTGTTCCACGACTACCTGAGTCAGTTGTATTTGCTGTTTCAGGTATTCACTCATGTTGCTCTGATAGGTGGGCACGGCCTCGATGATGCTCAAGGACTTCAACTGACTGATCGCTTCATCGTACGCCGCCAGTCGGTTGTCGACGTTGCCTATGAACGCTGTACGCAGCAGGTCCGTGGAAGGGCCGGGGGCGGCGTCCAGTGCAGGCTTTGCCTTAAGCACGTCCAATTGTTTGCTGGTGGCGACCGCGTCGAAGGCGTTGAGCTGGGTCATGAGTGTTGCCACGCGCTTAGGCTGATCGACCTTGACCGCTCGCCGACGGTGTCGAAGACCTCCACCGCGCAGTCGCAAACGGACATCAACAAACCACTGGCCCGCCAGGTTGCCGATCAACGGCGGGCCCGTACGCAACGGTGCCTTCGGGTCAATGATGATGACACTGTCGTTGTCATCCACCCTTACCTCGAACCAACGCTCACCAACCGGTGCATACCACTTGTCTGCAAGTGGATACAGGTTCAAGTGGCGCCCGGGCGTTTTGTTTTGTTCGCCAAGTTTATCGGGTTTGGCGACGTTGAAGCCGTCAAGTGTCTTGGCCAGGCCCAAGCGGCTATGGCTCAGGGCCCCCAGGATGTGTACCGCGTCTTGATGCTTGGCGGGCAGTTGGCTGTCGGGAATATTTGCTTGTTGCACAGCAGTATATTTTTTCTCGGTGACGGGTGGTTTATCGGCAGTTTCGATCGTTGTTGACTCGGATTCAGTTTCGATCTTCGGCGCCTCGAACTGTTCCAGCGGGCGCGGATGGCGCAGGGCGATGTGCAGGGTCAGAGCCATGCCCAGGTTGAGGAATACATCGACTAACGCTGTCCACGAAGCTTGTTGATCCCCCTTGTTCACAGCCTCCTCGGTGGCTTGCAGGTCGTCCATGATTTGCCAGACCCAGGCGGCAATTCCGACGGTACGGCCCATGAACGGCAGGGCAGCGTTGAAGATTTGCCAGCCAGTGTGTCGAAACGTCGCCCAGCGTTTCTGCACATTGGACACCGACTGACGGTCCGCCAATTCGACCATGGCGGTGGCGTTGGCCTTGAACAGCATTGCCAGGGCGTCATTGCCCACTTCTTCATCGGTCAGGGTCACGGGGCCGCTCATGTACAGCACGGTAAGGGGTTCGACCAGGGCTCGCACCACCGTCCAGGGCGAGGGCAAGGTGTCCGGGAACACATATTGGGCGTAGTTGAAGCTTTGCGCTTGCGGCAGCCAGGCCAGCACCGATTCGCGCAAGGGGCGGTCATGCTTGATGGCGTACAGCAGGTTTTGCCGTGACGGGAATTGCATCAGCATCGGTTCCAGCAACGGGCGATAAAGCAGGCACGGACCGGCGCTGGCGTTCCTTGGACCGATCACGAACATATTGGCGACCACGTCGCGCTCATGGCCGGGGCGCAGGGTGGGCACGAAGGCCAGGGCGCGGATAACAATGGGCTGCCCGTCTACATGCCGGTCGTATTCATCGGCGTGCATCACGGCGGCAACGTAGCGGTAGCCGAGTTCATCAATTGCGCCCTGTTGGCGGATTTTCATTTGCAGGGCCAACAGCGGCAGTTGCAGGCGCAGGTGGTTGATGTAGAGCTGCTGGCGGTGACTGGATTGCGCCGGGTCATCGAGCAGTTTCTGTTTGATCAGCACGGGATAGTGCTTGCCGATATCAACGTCTTCGATCAGGTCTTTCAAATAGCTGAAGGTCAGCCAACTGGGGACGCCATCGTCATTGCCGTTGTAGTGCACCGTGGTGTTGCCGGTGGGCAGGCCGGTGAGGTTGTCCAACGCCAGATCGATCAGGCTGCGACGGGTGATGTCCACGCTGCCCGGCACGACGAGCGTGCCCCACACCACCGGGCTTTCGATCACCACCTCGATTTTGTCCAGGTTCAGGCTCGCACCGTCTTTATGCGAGTGGATGCGGCTTTGCAGTTGTGTGCGGGCATAGTCGCGAATGGGGGCAATGCCGTCCCGGAATGTTTCGCCGTGATAATGGGTATGCAGTTGGGCCAGGTCGATCATGTAGCGGCTATAGGCGGCGGTGTCCGAGTCCGATGCCGAAGCGAGCCAGTCGGGCAGTTGATGATGAACGTCTCGGATACTCGAGAGTTGGTGATCGCTCATCTCTTCGATGCTGGGCACAATGCGGGCGACGGTGGCCGGGCTTGCCTGCTCCTCTGCCGGCTCCTCGACAAAGGCCTGGCCGTAACTGCCGATGGCGCGGATTTGTAGTTCGATCAGAGTACAGGCCAGTGTGTCGAAAAAGTTGCCATCGGGTTCATACAAGCGCCATTGCAACGTGGTATCGCGCTTTGGCGCACTCAACCGGGCGGGCAGCGAGGCGCCGAATGTTTCAAGTGACTCAAAGGTTTCGTAACCGCTTACCAGCGAGTGCGTCAGGATCAATGGGCGTTTGTCATGCTCGCCAACCAACACGGCGATGTCCATGAAACTGACGTGGGTGGACTCGCCGTCCCGGAGTAGATCGACATCAACCAGGTAGGCGTGACTCTTGTAGCGATCATTCAACGAGCGTCTGTCCCGGTCGGGTTTCTGGAACACTCCACGGGCCATGGCCGCTTGGTGCTCATCCAGGCCTTGCTCTTCGGTGACGTTCCACACTTTCCTCAGCGAGTTGGAAAACGTCTGCCAGCGTGGTCCGCTGCTACCGTTGGAGGCGTTCCAGAAGTTAAGTTGCTGTTCCTGAAACGCGATGAACAGAAAGTCGGATAACTCATTGATCAAGCGCGCGATGGCATCGATCTTCACCTCAAGGTGCACAGGCGCCGCCGCGTACGGCTGCAAAGTGAGGAAGTGCTCGCCATCGATGTAAGTTACCCGCTCGCGGGACAGCGCTTGATGAGCCAGCACTGAGGTCAGGGATTGGAGAACGGCTGGCGCCGGCTCGACAGTGCTGCCCACGACATTCCAGCGAGGGCTGACCACCATGGCCAGGTCGGGGTCGATATTGAGGGTGGGGTAGAGTTCTTTGAGTGCCGCGCGCAACGTGGTGGCGGCGACCTCGTGGGTGGTGGGCCCGGTGGTTAACTGGGTGAGCAGTTCATAGGTGCTGGGTGGGCGATGATTGTTGTTAAGTAGATCGTTGGGCATGTGTTGCTCCGCTGCAATCGCTAGCCTGGACGGGCGTTGAGGATGTGCAAGGTAGCGATGGCCGTTGCCGGGAGGACGGTAGATAAATAGCGGTGGCGCCGCTAAATCAGATCAGACGCACTCGCCCGTGAAGGGCCGGTAGAGAGCTGGGTGAGCAGCGCTATCCGTGCATCCGGACGCGGTGTGTTGGTGGGCGTGGTGCTTGAAGCGGGGGCGTTCATGATGAGGCTTCCCTGTCTGGCCGTTTGGTGGAACTAGCCTGAGGTAAAGGCCAGGCGTTCCATGCCAGGGCGCGGCCACACAGAGAGGCGGTGCTTAGATAGGCCCACCTTCACGAGCGCATTCGAAGGCGCCCGTCAAACACCAAGGTGCTTCAGGTGCCGGATTTGATCTTGGTCCAGGCCCTTGTTCTGGCGCGTTCGGCTTTGCTGTCCAGAGGTTTAAGGGTGTAGAGCGTGGCCATGGCGGTGTCGGTCGGATACAAGTTGGGATTGTGGCGAATGGCAGGGTCGACGCTCTCGGTAGCGTCCTTGTTCGGATTGGGATAGCCGACAAAGTCACTGATGGGCGCGATCACTGTGGGTTGCAGCAGGTAGTTGATGAAGGTGTAGGCGTCGTCCGGATTTTTAGCGCCTTTGGGGATGGCGAGCATGTCGAACCAGATCGGCGCGCCCTCCTTGGGTAGACGCATGTCCACGGTCACGCCATTTTTGGCTTCTTTGGCACGGTTGGCGGCCTGGGAGAAACTGCCTGAATAACCCACCGCCACACAAATATCACCGTTGGCGATATCGGCCATGTACTTGGAGGAGTGAAAGTAGGTGATGTAGGGGCGGATCTTCATCAGCAGCGCTTCGGCCTTGTCGTAGTCCTTGGGATTGCTGCTGTTGGGGTCCAGGCCCAGGTGCTGCAAGGCCAGTGGCAGGATCTCGGAGGGCGAGTCCAACAGCGCCACACCACATTGCTTGAGCTTGCTGATGTTCTCTTCCTTGAAGATCAGATCCCAACTGTCTACCGGCGCATTGTCGCCCAGGGCGGCCTTGACCTTGGCCGGGTTGAAGCCAATGAGGATGGTGCCGTACATGTAAGGCACGGCGAATTTATTGCCGGGGTCGTTGGCTTCGATCAGCTTCATCAGCTTGGGGTCGAGGTGGTTCCAGTTCGGCAGCTTGCTGCGGTCCAGCGGCTGGAATACGCCGGCTTCGATCTGCTTGGCCAGGAACACGTTGGACGGTACCACCACGTCATAGCCGGAATTGCCGGTGAGCAATTTGGCTTCCAGCGCTTCGTTGGTGTCGAAGATGTCGTAGACCAATTTGATCTTGGGGTTCTGCGCCTTGAAGTCTTCCAGGGCTTTGGGCGTGATGTAGTCGAACCAGTTGTAGACCTTGAGGGTTTTCTCTTCGGCGTGGGCGGCACCGCTGATGATGGCGGCGCAGAGGACGAGTGACTTGAGCCTGTTCATTGGGCTGCTCCTTCAAAACCTTCGAGGACGTTGACGGCGTTGATGCCGATTTCTTCCACTGCGTAGCCGCCTTCCATCACAAACAGCGTGGGCTTGCCCAGCCGGGCGATGCGCGCGCCCATGGCCAGGTAGTCCGGGCTGTCGAGCTTGAACTGCGAGATAGGGTCGTCCTTGAACGTGTCCACGCCCAGGGACACGACGATGATGTCCGCGCCGTAGCGCTCGATCTGGGCGCAGGCTTCTTCCAGTGCGGCACTCCAGGCTGCCCAACCGGAACCGGCCGGCAGTGGATAGTTGAAGTTGAAGCCTTCGCCTTCACCTTCGCCCAGCTCGTCGGCATAGCCCAGGAAGAACGGAAACTCTGCTTCCGGATGGCCATGAATCGAGGTGAACAACACGTCGCTGCGTGCGTAAAAAATCGACTGGGTGCCGTTGCCGTGGTGGTAATCCACATCCAGGATCGCGACGCGTTTGTGGCCTTGGTCGAGGAAGGCCTGGGCGGCAATGGCGGCGTTGTTGAGGTAGCAATAACCGCCCATCAAGTCGCCCGCAGCATGATGCCCAGGTGGGCGGCACAGGGCGAAGGCACTGTGGGCGCCGCTCTGGATTGCTCGTTGCGCCGTGAGGGCCACTTGCGCCGCGCTGTAGGCCGCTTGCCAGGTGCCGGCGGTAATCGGCGCGCCGCCGTCGAAACTGTAATAGCCCAACTGGCCATGCAGGCTTGTGGGGATCACCCGGCGCAGCGTGCGCGCGGGCCAGGTGTAGGGCAGCAAGTCGCCCTCCTGGCCGTACTCGGTCCAGCGCTGCCAGGCGCCTTGGAAGAAGTCGAGGTAGTCGTGGCTGTGGATACGCTGCAGCGGTGCCAGGCCGAAATCCTGCGGCGCGTGTACCGGGCCCAGTTCGCGGTCTTTGACCCGTTGCAACACGTGGTCGGCGCGCGAGGGCATTTCAAAGCAGGGCATCAGTTGCCCGTCCATCAATTCACAGCGGCCATGGTGCAGGTGGTGATCGTCCGAGTAGATCGTCAGCATTTGTTGTTCTCCGCAGGCTGTATCGGTGGAGCCAGTCTTGCGGCGGGCGTGCTTTAAGAGAACGGCAGGAGCGGCCAAAAGGGGATAATTATGGCCAAATTATCTGTCCTGAATTCGCCCCTCAATGAAGCATCATGCGCGAAATTGGCTCGGCGCCACGCCACTCCAACGCACAAAGGCATGCCTGAAACTTGCCGTTTCGCTGAAGCCCAGTGCCTCGGCAATCCGGTAAATCGGCCAGTGGTCCTCAGCCAGCAGTTGCTTGGCGCGCTCGAAACGCAGCTCGTCCAGCAGCTCCTGGTAGCTGCAGCCCAGGTCATGCAGATGCCGGCGCAGGGTGCGTGCCGAACAGTTCATCTGCTCGGCCAAGCCCTCCAGGCCCGGCGCGGCGTTGAGCTGTGCGGCGAGCAGCTGGCGAATTCTGCCGAGCCAGGCCTGGCGCCCGGTGAACTCCAGGTTTTGTTTGCGGCAACGCTCGGCCATCGCCTGGTGAGTAATGGCGTCGGCCAGGGGCAGCGGCTGGTCCAGCCAGTGTTTGTCGAAGGCAAAGGCATTGGCGGTGGCCTGAAATTGCAGCGTGCAGGGGAAGCGCTCGGCGTAGCGCATGCGATAGTCGGGGGCATCATGTTCAAAGCGCGCAGCCAGTAAGGGCAGAGGCTGGCCGAGCAGGTCGTCGCAGATCACTTTCAATGACGCCAGGCACAGCTCGACGTTGAACATTTCCAGGCTGGGGTTTTCCCGGTAGTCGCCGGCGGTGAACCAGATTCGCTCACCGTCCTCTTCAAGGCTCAACTCGAACAGTGTTCCCAGCAGCGCCGGATACCGCAGGGCCAGTCGCAATGCGTCACCAAAGGTGGCACTGGTGAGCAGGGCGTAACCGAGCATGCCGTAGGCCGACACATGCATTTGTGCGCCCAGCTCCAGGCCGACATCGCGGCGCAGGGCCACGGCATTGGCGCACACGCGCATTTCCTGATTGGTGGTGATGCGCGTGTCGGCCCGGGTCAAGTCCGCCGCACAGATGCCGCTGCCGGCCAGCAGTGCCTCATGGGGCAAACCTTTGAAGGTGTTGAGCACCAGCGAAACAGCATTGAGGGTGGTGAGGTGGGAATGCAGCATGGAAACTTCCAGCCAGGGGATGGCTGGAAGTGGAGCAAGTTACATGCCGGTCAGCTCAGTTCGCCGCACAGGTCCAGTTCCACCAGGCGGCGCACTTCACTGGCCTCAAGCCCGGCGCCGAGCAGGGCATTGAGCTTGCCGAACGCCGCTTCACGGGTCATGCCGCCACCGGACAGCACGCCCACGCCGCGCAGGCGGCTGCCGGCTTCGTACACGTCCAGTTCCACGCCGCCTTCATGGCATTGAGTGATTGCCACGACGGTTACACCCAGTTCCTGCGCACGCTTGAGGCTGGCGAGAAAATCAGGGTTATCGCTCGGCCCCGTGCCGCTGCCGAAGCATTCCAGCACCAGCGCCTGTATGCCGCTGTCGATCAACGCGTTCAGTTGCGCGGCGGCGATGCCCGGCACCAGCGGCAACACGCCGACATTGGCCAAGGCTTTGGGTTGGCGGTAATGCAGGGCGGCCGGGATCATGTCGGCCTGGGCGACGCCGCCATTGCGCTGCAGGGCCGCAAACGGGTGGCGACCGAAGCTGCGGATTTTCGCGCAACGGGTCGGTGCCATCAGCGCGCCGTGGAAGTACAGCTGCACGCCCGGCGCCAGGCCTTCGCCCAGCGCGGTCAACGCGCCGCTGACGTTTTCCCAGGCATCGCTGTCGGGCACGCCGGCCGGCAGCATGGAGCCGGTGAAGACTACCGGCGCCGGCAGGCCCAGCAGTTGAAAGCTCATGGCTGCCGCGCTGTAGGCCAGGGTGTCGGTGCCGTGCAGGATCAGCACCGCATCGCAGCCTGCGTCCACGGCCTCAACCACGGCGCTGCGCAGATGTTGCCAGTAGGTGGGCGTCATGTTGGCGCTGTCGATCAGTGGCGACATCTCTTGAAAGCGCCAGGTGGGCACTGCTGCATCGGCGAGCTGTTCGCGCATGCGCGCCTCAAAACCCGACGCAGGCGCCAGGCCGTTGGCGCTGGCCTGCATGCCAATGGTGCCGCCGGTGTAGAGCACCATCACGTTGTTAGCTGGTTGCATGAAAAATCTCCTGAACGAAAAACGCCGCCGGGCCCAGAGCATGCCCAAGGCCGGGCGGCGTGTCATCTAGCGGTGATTAACGTTGCGCTTGAGCGCTCAGTTCAGCCGAGGTGACTTCTGCCGGCTTTGCCGGGTTGGCCGGCCAGGCCTTGCGGTCCAGGTCCAGGTCAGGGAACTGGCTGGAGTCGAACACCGGCGTCTTGATGCCTGCGGCACGCTGGTTGTCGTAGTCATTGAGGATGCGCATGGCAATCTTGAACAGGAACGCCAGGGCGAACAGGTTGACGAACGCCAGCAGGGTCATGGTGATGTCGGCGAAGGCGAACACGGTGCTCAGGTTCTCGATCGAACCCCAGAAAATCAGCACCAGCACCAGCGCACGGTAGCCCATCAGCACCTTGCGGTTGTTACCCACCAGGAAGCGCAGGTTGCTCTCGCCGAGGTAGTAGTTGTACATGATCGAGGTGAACACGAACAACGCCAGGGCTACCGAGATGAACATCCGGCCCCAGTCACCGACCACCGCCGCCAGGGAGTTCTGGGTCAGGGCAATGCCGTCGCCTTCAAAGCCTGGGGTGTAGAAACCGGAGAGCAGGATCAGCAACGCGGTGCAGGTACAGATCACGAAGGTGTCGAGGAACACGCTGAACGCCTGCACCACGCCTTGGGCGATCGGGTGTTCTACCGAGGCCACTGCCGCCACGTTAGGCGCACTGCCCAGACCGGCTTCGTTGGCGAACACGCCGCGCTTCACACCCATGATGATCGCGCTGCCCACCAGGCCACCGAAGGCTTGGTCGAGGCCGAAAGCGCTTTTGACGATGGTCGCGAGCATGGCCGGCACGTGGTCGAATTGCAGCACGATCACGTACAGGGTCACAGCGATGTAGACCAGGGTCTTGACCGGCACCAGCAGGTCGGCAATCGAAGCGATGCGCTTGATCCCGCCGATGAACACCAGGCCCAGCAATACCGCCAGCGCCAGGCCGGTGTAGGTGGTGTCCAGGCCAAAGGCGTTGTTCAGCGAGTGAGTCACGGCGTGGGCTTGCAGGCCGTTGAAGGCGAAACCGAAAGTCACCAGCAACAGGAACGCCATGACCATACCCAGCCAGCGCTTCTGCAAACCGTGCTGGATGTAATACGCCGGGCCGCCACGGTAGGTGCCCTCGGCATCGGTGCGCTTGTACAACTGGCCGAGGGAGCACTCGATAAAGCTCGAGGACATGCCCACCAGTGCGGTGACCCACATCCAGAACACGGCACCCGGGCCACCCAGGGTCACGGCAATGCCGACACCGGCGATGTTGCCGGCACCCACGCGGCCGGCCAGGCTGAGCATCAGCGCCTGGAAGGAACTGAGCTGGCCGGCGCTGCTCTTCAGGCTGTCTTTGAACACCGAGAACATGTGGAAAAAGTGACGCAACTGTACGAAACGCGAGCGGATCGTGAAATAACCGCCGAGCCCGACAATGAGCACGATCAGTACTTTCCCTGAGAGGAAGTCGTTGATGACTTCGAGCATGGAGTGTTCCTCGCTGATTTTTCTAATGGCAAACGCAGGACGGTCCGACGCGTCGCTCAGCACCAGGCAGTGCACGACGCTTCGCCCCAATCCTTTTGCGGGTGTTGTTATTCATGCGCTTTCGCGATGTCTGCGGGCCTCGTTACCGACGGCCGCAGACGCGAAGAGGGGCGGCACTATACCTAGGCGAGCGTGATCCGTCTGCACGGGGCGATTAAAGGTTTCAGCCAGGCGGTTGCAGGCAAGGAGGGTTTGCAGGGCGATATTGGATTTTTTATGGGCGTCATTTCACAACCTTGGGGCAAAAAAAAGGGCCTGAAGAACGAGCCTTCAGGCCCTCAAAAGGTGAGAGGTGTCTAGTCCCTCAACCTGGTGAGCGGTGCATCAAACGCTTAGGCCTTCAGCGGGACCAAACGTGGAGCAATCATGTTTTCGGGGCGCAGGATGTCGTCGAGCATGGCGTCGTCGAGCAAGCCTTCTTCGCGCACCAGTTCCAGCACGCCGCGGCCGCTTTCGAGGGCGATACGCGCAATGCGGGTGGCGTTTTCATAGCCGATGTACGGGTTCAGCGCGGTGACCAGACCGATGGAGTGTTCCACCAGTTCGCGGCAACGGGCTTCGTTGGCGGTGATGCCGACGATGCAGTGTTCGCGCAGCATGTCCATGGCGCGTTGCAGCAGGCGGATCGAGTCGAAGATCTTGAAAGCGATCAGCGGCTCCATCACGTTCAACTGCAGTTGGCCGCCTTCGGCTGCCATGGTCAGGGCCAGGTCGTTACCGATAACCTGGAACGCAACCTGGTTCACGGCTTCCGGGATCACCGGGTTAACCTTGCCGGGCATGATCGAGCTGCCTGGCTGGCGTGCCGGCAGGTTGATCTCGTTGATGCCGGTGCGTGGGCCGCTGGACAGCAGACGCAGGTCATTGCAGATCTTCGACAGCTTCACCGCAGTACGCTTGAGCATGCCGGAGAACAGCACGAAAGCGCCCATGTCGGAGGTGGCTTCGATCAGGTCGGCAGCCGGAACCAGCGGCTGGCCGCTGATCAGCGCCAGGCGTTGTACGGCCAGGGCCTGGTAACGCGGGTCGGCGTTGATGCCGGTGCCGATGGCGGTGCCGCCCAGGTTCACTTCGGTCAGTAGCTCTGGCGCCAGTGTTTTCAGGCGAGCCAGGTCTTCACCCAGGGTGGTGGCGAAGGCGCGGAATTCCTGGCCGAGGGTCATTGGCACGGCATCTTGCAATTGGGTACGGCCCATTTTCAGCACGTGGCCGAACTCGACGCCTTTGGCGGCGAACGCCTGGATCAGGCTGTCGAGGCTGGCCAGCAGCGCGTCATGGCCCAGCAGCAGACCCAGGCGGATCGCGGTTGGGTAGGCGTCGTTGGTCGACTGCGCCATGTTCACGTCGTTGTTGGGGTGCAGGTACTGGTACTCGCCCTTGTTGTGGCCCATGGCTTCCAACGCGATGTTGGCGATGACTTCGTTGGCATTCATGTTGGTCGAAGTGCCAGCGCCGCCTTGAATCATGTCCACCACGAACTCTTCGTGGAAATCGCCGCGGATCAGACGGGCACAGGCTTCGCTGATGGCAGCGTGCTTGGCTTCGCTGAGCTGGCCCAACTCGCGGTTGGCGTCAGCGGCTGCTTGCTTGACCATTGCCAGGCCGACCACCAATTTCGGGTAATGCGAAATCGGAACGCCCGAGAGGCGGAAGTTGTTCACCGCTCGCAGGGTCTGGATGCCGTAATACGCTTGAGCCGGTACTTCGAGTACGCCAAGCAGGTCTTTTTCTGTGCGGAATGATGCAGCGGAGGACATGACGGAAATCATCTCGATATGGACCCGGAACAGGCCGGAACGCTGCGAATGCTAGGCTTGTAGAAGTTTTTGGGCCAATGCTGTTAAACACTGGCCTATGCACAAACGGCATAATGTTGATGTGACCCGGTTATCATGGCGGGCGTGTGTGCCAAAATGGTGCGTGTCCGTGGGAGGAAGCGATGAACCTTGAGAGCAAATGGCTGGAAGACTTCAGCGCCCTGGCGGCAACCCGCAGCTTTTCCCAGGCAGCGGAGCGGCGCTTTGTCACCCAGCCAGCGTTCAGCCGGCGTATCCGTAGCCTTGAAGCCGCGTTGGGCCTGACGTTGGTCAACCGTTCGCGCACGCCCGTCGAGCTGACGGCGGCGGGGCAGCTGTTCCTGGTCACCGCGCGCACGGTGGTCGAACAGCTCGGTGAAGTGCTGCGCCATTTGCATCACCTGGAAGGTGGGCAGGGCGAAGTCATGCAAGTGGCGGCCGCGCACTCCCTGGCATTGGGCTTCTTCCCGCGCTGGATCGCGCAACTGCGTAACGAGGGCCTTAACATCGCGACCCGACTGGTCGCCACCAACGTTGGCGATGCAGTGCACGCCCTGCGCGAAGGCGGCTGCGACTTGATGCTGGCGTTCTACGACCCGGATGCGGCCATGCAGATGGACGCGGAAATCTTCCCGTCGCTGCACCTGGGCAACACCGAGATGCTCCCGGTGTGCGCCGCCGACGCCGACGGCAAACCGCTGTTCGACCTGGAGGGTGAGGGCAGCGTGCCGTTGCTGGCCTACAGTGCCGGCGCCTTTCTCGGGCGCTCGGTAAATTTGCTGCTGCGCCAGCGCGCCCTGCGTTTCACCACCATTTACGAAACTGCCATGGCAGACAGTCTCAAGAGCATGGCCCTTGAAGGCTTGGGTATCGCCTGGGTGCCGCAGTTGAGCGTGCGTGCCGAACTGGCACGTGGCGAACTGGTGGTGTGCGGCGGCCCGCAATGGCATGTGCCGCTGGAGATTCGTCTGTATCGCTGCGCGTTGGTGCGCAAGGCGAACGTGCGGCTGCTGTGGCGCAAGTTGGAAGGTGGAGCTGCACAAAACACTTGAGCGCAAGCCAGCTCCCACATTGACCCTTTTTCTCAGGGGAAATTTGCGCCGGTTTCGCTGACTTAGAAGTCAATAAAACCGCCACTTTGCGCCGTAAGACAGATGGTCATTCCAGGGGCTGTTTATCTGGATTATTACGGTATACTGCGCGGCCTTCGGCCGGTCCAACCGGCCTTAATTCGTACACCAAGCCACGCCGGATTTCCCGCGTGGCTTGTTGTTTTTTGACGCGCCTGCGGGCGCCCAGAGAGAAGAGGCACGACGATGAGTGCATTGGTTGGCGTGATCATGGGCTCCAAGTCCGATTGGTCCACCCTTAGCCACACCGCCGATATGCTGGAAAAACTCGGCATTCCGTATGAAGTGAAAGTGGTCTCTGCCCACCGCACCCCGGATTTGCTGTTCCAGTATGCCGATGAAGCAGAATCCCGTGGCATCGAGGTGATCATCGCCGGTGCCGGCGGTGCGGCGCACCTGCCAGGCATGTGTGCGGCCAAGACCCATCTGCCGGTGCTCGGTGTGCCGGTGCAGTCGTCGATGCTCTCGGGCGTGGATTCGCTGTTGTCCATCGTGCAGATGCCGGCCGGTATTCCGGTGGCTACATTGGCAATCGGCAAGGCTGGCGCGATCAACGCTGCGTTGCTGTCCGCCAGCATCCTGGGCGCCAAGCACCCGCAGTTTCACGCGGTGCTGAAAAAATTCCGTGCTGAGCAGACAGACAGCGTGCTGGACAATCCAGACCCACGTATCGCCTGAAGGTATTGATTGATGAAAATCGGTGTAATCGGTGGCGGCCAACTGGGTCGCATGCTGGCCTTGGCGGGCACCCCGCTGGGGATGAACTTCGCTTTCCTGGACCCGGCGCCGGACGCCTGCGCGGCGGCCCTGGGTGAACACCTGCGCGCTGACTACAGCGACCCGGACCATCTGCGCCAACTGGCCGATGAAGTTGACCTGGTGACCTTCGAATTCGAAAGCGTCCCGGCCGAAACCGTGGCCTTCCTGTCGCAGTTCGTGCCGGTGTACCCGAGCGCCGAAGCCTTGCGCATCGCGCGTGACCGCTGGTTCGAGAAGAGCATGTTCAAGGACCTGGGTATCCCGACCCCCGCCTTCGCCGATATCCAGTCCCAGGCGGACCTTGACGCCGCCGTTGCCAGCATCGGCCTGCCAGCCGTGCTCAAGACCCGCACCCTGGGTTATGACGGCAAGGGCCAGAAAGTCCTGCGCACTGCTGCCGATGTGGTCGGCACTTTTGCCGAACTGGGCAGTGTTGCCTGCCTGCTGGAAGGCTTTGTGCCGTTCACCGGTGAAGTTTCTCTGATCGCTGTGCGCGCCCGTGACGGCGAGACCCGCTTCTACCCGTTGGTGCACAACACTCACGACAGCGGCATTCTCAAGCTGTCCGTGGCCAGCACCGACCACCCGCTGCAGGCCCTGGCCGAAGACTATTCCAGCCGCGTGCTCAAGCAGCTGGATTACGTCGGCGTGATGGCGTTCGAGTTCTTTGAAGTCGACGGCGGCCTCAAGGCCAACGAAATCGCCCCGCGCGTGCACAACTCCGGGCACTGGACCACCGAAGGTGCCGAGTGCAGCCAGTTCGAAAACCACCTGCGGGCGGTGGCGGGCTTGCCGCTGGGTTCCACAGCGAAGGTCGGCGAGAGCGCCATGCTCAACTTTATCGGCGCAGTCCCGCCGGTAGAAAAAGTCATCGCCATTGATGACTGCCACCTGCATCACTACGGCAAGGCTTTCAAGGCCGGGCGTAAAGTTGGCCACGCCAACCTGCGTTGCAAGGACCGTGCGACCCTTGAGGCGCAGATCCTCAAGGTCGAAGCATTGATCGCCGAGCAATAACCTTGAGGGCGGCGGGAACCATTGGTTATCGTCGCCTCTCTGATTGCAGGACGCTAAAGTCTGACTAGGCTTTGGTGTAGTTCACTTCATTCAGAGGGAAATGCCATGGGTATCATCGGAACCATCTTTATCGGCTTGATCGTCGGCCTGCTGGCGCGCTTCCTCAAGCCTGGCGACGACAGCATGGGCTGGATCATGACCATCCTGCTGGGTATCGCAGGTTCCCTGGTCGCCACCTACGGTGGTCAGGCCCTGGGCATCTACCAGGCGGGTCAAGGCGCGGGCTTCCTCGGCGCGCTGATCGGCGCCATCGTGCTGCTGGTGATCTACGGCCTGCTGAGAAAGAAATGATTTAAGCGACAAAGCCCTCTGCGCTGCGCAGGCGCAGAGGGCTAGAATGCTCGGCATCTGAACTTGCCGAGCTTTTTCATGCGCCGTCTTTTATTCACACTCCTCCTGTTGGGCTCAGGCCTGGCGCACGCCGGTGAACTGCCGGAAACCGATTGGCTCGACCTGATGCCGCTTTCAGACCAGAAAGCCCTCGAGGCCATGCCCGAGATCGACCACAACTCCCCCGAAGCCCAAGGCACCTTCACCGATAAAGGTGGCTTGAAGCAGAGCAAAGGCTTGCCGGCGGTGATGTATTCGACCAAGACCGTGGCCGCCATGAACGGCAAGAACATCCGCATTGGCGGCTACCCGGTGCCGTTGGAAACCGACGCCAAGGGCCGCAGCACGCTGTTTTTCCTGGTGCCATACCCGGGCGCCTGCATCCACGTGCCGCCACCGCCACCTAACCAACTGGTGCTGGTGCGTTATCCCAAGGGGCTGAAGCTGGATGATATCTACACGCCGCTGTGGGTGACGGGCACGTTGAAGGTGGAGAAGGTCAACAATGACCTGGCGGACGCGGCGTATGCGCTGGATGCGGGGAAGGTCAGGGTAGTGAAAGAGTCCGATCTCTAGATCATGACGCAGAACCCAATGTGGGAGCGGGCTTGTGTGGGAGCTGGCTTGCCTGCGATTCAGGCACCTCGGTGTATCAGTGAAACCGAGGTGATGCTATCGCAGGCAAGCCAGCTCCCACACAAGCGTGCTCACACATGTTGATTGGTTTTTACAGAGCGAAGCTGGCGATGCTCACACCCAAGGTATGGCTTTGACCCGGCGCCAAGCTCACCACATCATCCAGCACATTCGCCGTTTCGATGCACAGCATGCCCTGCCAGCCATCATCGGCCATGTCGTCAAACGCCTTGGCGCGTTCGGTCCATGGGTTCCAGATCACGGTCGAGCTCGAACCCTGGCTGGTGAGCTGAATGCGGCGCTGCCAATCCTTATCGACAATATTCAACTGCGCCGGCGTATCCAGGTAGATACGATCAGTCTCGGCACTGAAGTGCAGCAGGCCGGACTGCTTCTTCTCGGCCCAGCCATCGGCGGTGTCGATATACGCCAGCCCATCCAGCCCTTCGACCTGCACCTTGCGTACGTCACTCACGGCGAAGTAAGTGTGCAGCGCCTGGCTGAGGGTCACAGTGTCGGTGCCACGGTTGTGGCTGGTCAGGCGGATGTGCAGTTGATCGTCAAGCAGCAGGCTCAACGTCAGGTTGACCTGATGCGGCCAGCCGGGGAAGCCGCCCTCGGGAACCGGCAGAACCAAGTCCACCCGTAGCGCCTGGCCTTCGAGTTCGCTCGCAGCCAACTCCCACTGTGCCGTGCGCACAAAACCATGGGCACCGGCCGGTTGCTCGCCCTGGCGCATTGCCTTGACGCTCTGCGGGTTGCGGTCAAACACGCCAAACCATGGCCAGCATACCGGCACGCCGGTACGGATGCCTTTGCCTTGCTTGAACACCGCCGCAGGGTTTGGCCATATCAGCGGCTGCTCGCCCTTGCGCTGGTAACTGAAGATGTGCGCGCCCTGTTGGGCCACCATCAATTCAGCGCCGTTGTGGCGAATGCGCCAGCAGTCCAGTTCGTCGATTTTTACGCTTTCAACGTGGGGCACAGTCATACGAAGCACTCTTTAATGGCAGGCAATGGGGCAATTGACCGTCAAAACCCGACGAGGTTTAACGCGCGCGCGACGGTACCGAGCGCGTGCGGCCGCTGCCATCGATGGCGACGAACACGAACACCGCCTCGGTAACTTTGCGCCATTCACTGGACAGCGGGTCGTCGCTCCACACTTCGACCATCATCTGGATCGAGCTACGGCCAATTTCCAGGGCTTGGGTATAGAAGGACAATTGCGCACCGACCGCGACCGGCACCAGAAAGGCCATGCGATCAATGGCTACGGTGGCCACGCGGCCGCCGGCGACCTTGCTGGCCATTGCCGTGCCTGCCAGGTCCATCTGCGCGACCAGCCAGCCGCCAAAAATATCGCCAAAACCATTGGTTTCACGTGGCAATGCGGTGATTTGCAGGGCGAGATCGCCTTGCGGGATAGGATCTTCTTGTTCGAGTTCGATCATGCCAAGGGTGCCTCTGACCCGTAACGCTTCATGGGTGTTTCAAGTGGATAGCCGTCTTCGGGAAAAACGTTTCAGCACCAACATACACCGCTCGATACGTTTCTCGTAAGGCGCACTAAAGGGAAACTCTGCCAAAACGGCTGGGTGGCACCCAACGACGTTTTGGCACAGCAGCCCCTCAAGACAGCGGGTTTGGCGCTTGCAAGGGCCGAGTATATCGAGACGCTGGCGCCGCGACGACCTCCCGGCGCTCATTTGGTCGGCAAATCGCGGCTGTTATGCGGCTTTTTCGCGCAACTGTGTTTCTGATTGCAGGGAAAGCGCACGAATGGGGAATATTTCGCCCATTTGAACTGTGATTCGGTAGACGCTGTGCTTTTTCAAACGATTTGCTATCTTGCCAAACCTGCCGCAAGTCCCGGGCTTGCTGTTCTGATTACTATAAGAGAAGCCTTGCCATGTCCTCCGTGCCCGCAAGCAGCGCGCAACCTTCGCGCCCGCTGACCCGCAACGACTACAAAACCCTTTCGCTGTCTGCCTTGGGCGGGGCGCTGGAATTCTACGACTTCATCATCTTCGTGTTTTTCGCTACCGTGGTCGGGAAGCTGTTTTTCCCCGTCGACATGCCCGAATGGCTGCGCATGATGCAGACCTTCGGCATCTTCGCCGCCGGTTACCTGGCACGCCCGCTGGGCGGCATCATCATGGCGCACTTCGGTGACCTGCTGGGCCGCAAGAAAATGTTCACCCTGAGCATCTTCATGATGGCCGTGCCGACCCTGATCATGGGCCTGCTGCCGACCTACGCACAGATCGGCCTGTGGGCGCCGCTGCTGTTGCTGCTGATGCGCGTCATCCAGGGCGCCGCCATTGGCGGCGAAGTACCTGGCGCCTGGGTGTTTGTCTCCGAACACGTGCCGCCGCGCCACATCGGCTATGCCTGCGGCACCCTGACCAGCGGCCTCACCGCCGGTATCCTGCTGGGTTCGCTGGTGGCTACCGCCATCAACACCCTCTATACCCCGGAGCAGGTCTCGGATTACGCGTGGCGTATCCCGTTCCTGCTGGGGGGGGTGTTCGGCCTGCTGTCGGTGTACTTGCGCCGTTGGCTGCACGAAACACCGATCTTCGCTGAGATGCAGCAGCGCAAAACCCTGGCTGCCGAGTTGCCATTGCGCGCGGTATTGCGTGACCACCGTGGCGCCATTGTGCTGTCGATGCTGTTGACGTGGTTGCTGTCGGCGGGTGTGGTTGTGGTCATCCTGATGACCCCGACCGTGCTGCAAACCGTCTACCACTTCAGCCCGACGGTTGCGCTGCAAGCCAACAGCCTGGCGATCGTTACGCTGAGCCTGGGCTGCATTGCGTCCGGCGCGCTGGCTGACCGTTTTGGTGCCGGTCGCGTTTTGGTCACCGGTTGCGCGTTGCTGCTGGCCACTTCCTGGACGCTGTATCACAGCCTGATGGCCCAGCCGGACTGGTTGTTCCCGCTGTACGCGTTGACCGGCCTGTTTGTGGGCACCATCGGTGTAGTGCCTTACGTGATGGTGAAAGCATTCCCGCCAGTGGTGCGTTTCAGCGGTTTGTCGTTCTCCTATAACGTGGCCTACGCCGTATTTGGTGGTTTGACGCCACTGGCGGTATCGCTGCTGATGAAGGAAAGCCCGATGGGGCCTGCTTACTACGTGGCTGTCCTGTGTGTAATGGGGATGGCGGTGGGCGGCTACCTGTGGAAGCGCGGGCGCTGAATGATCGTTCCCACGCTCTGCGTGGGAATGCCGGCCTGGACGCTCTGCGTCCGCTTTTGAAGGTCGTGACGCAGAGCGTCACTGGATGCGTTCCCACGCAGAGCGTGGGAAGGATCAATGCCAGCAACGATTACAGAGTGTTTCCGAAACATCGCTCCAGCCGCCTAAACCTCCTCGCAAGCCCCGGATTTATTGCACTTCCCCCTTCCTGTCAGGTTTTTCATAAATACTGGCCTTTCATCTAATTGTCATATTCCAGACATAGAGTGTTCACACGGCCTACCGATACTTGGCCCCGATCCAACTATCCCTATCTGCTAGGAGCAAGGCATGAAACTGAAACGTTTGATGGCGGCAATGACTTTTGTCGCTGCTGGCGTTGCGACCGCCAACGCGGTGGCCGCTGGTGTTGATCCGGCAATCCCGGCTTACGTTAAGACCACTGGTGTGTCGGGCAACTTGTCCAGCGTCGGTTCCGATACCTTGGCTAACCTGATGACCCTGTGGGCCGAGGGTTACAAAAAGGAATACCCGAACGTCAACATCCAGATTCAGGCTGCCGGCTCCGCCACTGCACCTCCTGCGCTGACTGAAGGCACCTCCAACCTGGGCCCGATGAGCCGCAAGATGAAGGACACCGAACTGGCGGCCTTCGAGCAGAAGTACGGCTACAAGCCAACCGCTATCCCGGTTGCCGTGGATGCCCTGGCTGTGTTTGTGCACAAGGACAACCCGATCCAGCACCTGACCATGGAACAAGTCGACGCGATCTTCTCCTCGACTCGTCTGTGCGGCGCTAAAGCCGATGTTAAAACCTGGGGCGACCTGGGTGTGACCGGCGACCTGGCCAACAAGCCGGTTCAGTTGTTTGGTCGTAACTCGGTATCCGGCACCTACGGCTACTTCAAAGAAGAAGCCCTGTGCAAAGGCGACTACAAGCCAAACGTGAACGAACAACCAGGCTCGGCTTCGGTCGTGCAGTCGATCAGCTCCTCGCTGAACGGCATCGGTTACTCGGGCATCGGCTACAAAACTGCTAGCGTGAAGACCGTGGCCCTGGCCAAGAAAGGCAGCACTGACTTCATCGAAGACAGCGAAGAAAACGCCCTGAACGGTAAATACCCGCTGTCGCGTTTCCTCTACGTGTACGTCAACAAAGCCCCGAACAAGCCTCTGGCCCCGCTGGAAGCTGAGTTCGTGAAACTGGTTCTGTCCAAACAGGGCCAGGAAGTAGTAGTGAAAGACGGTTACATCCCACTGCCAGCCAAAGTTGCCGCCAAGGCACTGGCTGACCTGGGCCTGAAAGAAGGCAACTAAGCCTGCAATACCGGTGTAGCAGCGGGCCCTGTGGAAGCGGGCTTGCTGTGGCGAGGGAGCTTGCTCCCGTTCGACTGCGTAGCAGTCGCAAGCCTTGGGGGCGCTTCGCCCCCCAGCGCAAGCAAGCTTGCTCGCCACAGTAACCCCTTACTCTTCAAGCCCGTCTACACCTCTAATTCTTTAATCCGCTGCCAGCCCTGCTACGCGGCGGATTTCTTGCGTCACTGCATTGTCATCTTTCTGTCATACAGGATCGCTAGGGTGTGCGCATGAATGATCTGGCCAATTCCACCATGACGACGACTTCTCCCCCCAAGCGTATTGATTTCAATACGCCTGAGCTGCAACGCAAGCGCCGCATTCGCGCGCTCAAGGATCGCCTGACCCGTTGGTATGTGTTGATCGGCGGCCTCGCCGTGCTCGGCGCAATTACCCTGATCTTCTTCTTCCTGGCTTATGTCGTTGCACCTTTGTTCCAAGGTGCTTCGCTGACCAAGGAAGACGCGCTGACACCCGCCTGGATGCAGGACGCCGGCAAGCCGTTGATGATCTCCCTCGAAGAACAGAACCAAGTTGCCATGCGGGTTTCCGACAAGGGCCAGGCGCTGTTCTTTGATGTGAGCACCGGTGCCGAGCTCAAACGTGTCGACCTGCCTTTGCCTGCTGGCGCCACTGTGGTCTCGATCGGCAAAGACCAGCCAGGCAGCCCGTTGGTGATCCTCGGTTTGTCCAATGGCCAGTCCCTGGTGTTCCGCCACACTTATAAAGTGTCGTACCCGGACGGCAAAAAGACCATTACGCCGGCCATTGAATACCCCTACGGCGAAACGCCCATCGTCCTCGACGAGCAGGGCCGCCCGCTGGAGCACGTCGCCCTCAACGCCACTGACTCGTCGCTGGTGGTTGCAGGTTCCGCAGGTTCGTACTTGAACGTACTGAGCCTGAGCCGCGAAGAAAACATGATGACCGGTGAAGTCACCAGCGAGCAGAAGCGTATCGAGCTGCCGCAAATGACCGAACCGGTGAAGGCAATCTTCATCGACCCACGCCAGCAGTGGTTGTATGTGATCAACGGTCGTGCGCTCGCCGATGTGTTCAGCCTGCGCGACAAGAGCCTCAACGGTCGTTACAAACTGCTGGAAGACGGCAACGCCGAAATCACTGCCAGCACCCAGCTGGTGGGCGGTATCTCGCTGATCGTCGGTAACTCCAAGGGCGGCCTGGCCCAATGGTTCATGGCCCGTGACCCGGACGGCGAGCAACGCCTGAAGCAGATCCGCACCTTCCAGATGGGCACCGCGCCAATCGTTGAAATCACCGCCGAGGAGCGTCGCAAAGGCTTCACCGCCCTGGACGCATCCGGCAAGTTCGGCGTGTTCCACAGTACCGCGCACCGCACGCTGCTGGTCGATCCGGTGGTGGATGGCCAAGGCCTGTTCGGCATGTCGCCACGCGCCAACCGCGTGATCGTCGAAGCCGGCGGCAAGCTGCAACCGCTGCTGCTCGACAACCCGCACCCGGAAGTGTCCTGGAGCGCGCTGTGGAGCAAGGTCTGGTACGAAAACTACGACGAGCCTAAATACGTCTGGCAATCGACCGCCGCCAACACCGACTTCGAACCCAAAATGAGTTTGGCCCCGCTGACCTTCGGTACCCTGAAGGCTGCGTTCTACGCCATGTTGCTGGCGGCGCCACTGGCAGTTGCCGCGGCAATCTACACCGCTTACTTCATGGCCCCGAGCCTGCGCCGCAAGGTCAAGCCGGTGATCGAACTGATGGAAGCGATGCCGACGGTGATCCTCGGCTTCTTCGCTGGCCTGTTCCTGGCGCCTTATGTGGAAGGGCACTTGCCGGGGATTTTCAGCCTGCTGATGTTGCTGCCGATTGGCATCCTGGTCGCCGGGTTTGTCTTCAGCCGCCTGCCTGAATCGCTGCGCCTGCGCGTTCCGGATGGTTGGGAAAGTGCGATCCTGATTCCGGTGATCCTGTTTGTGGGCTGGCTCTCGCTGTACATGAGCCCATACCTGGAGACCTGGTTCTTTGGCGGCGACATGCGCATGTGGATCTCCCACGACCTGGGCATCACCTACGACCAGCGCAACGCCCTGGTCGTCGGTCTGGCCATGGGTTTTGCGGTGATCCCGAACATCTACTCCATCGCCGAAGACGCCGTGTTCAGCGTGCCACGCGGCCTCACCCTGGGCTCATTGGCCCTGGGCGCCACGCCATGGCAGACCATGACCCGCGTGGTGATCCTGACCGCGAGCCCGGGCATCTTCTCCGCACTGATGATCGGCATGGGCCGCGCAGTGGGTGAAACCATGATCGTGCTGATGGCCACCGGCAACACCCCGGTGATGGAGATGAACCTGTTCGAAGGCCTGCGCACATTGGCGGCCAACGTTGCGGTGGAGATGCCTGAGTCGGAAGTCGGTGGCAGTCACTACCGCGTGCTGTTCCTCTCGGCGCTGGTGCTGCTGCTGTTCACCTTCATCATGAACACCCTCGCCGAGCTGATCCGTCAGCGTCTGCGCAAGAAATACTCGTCGCTTTAAGAAAGGTAGAAGTCTGTGAAACAGAACTCCCTGAATGGATGGTTCAAGAGCGGCGCCCCCGGCGTCTGGATCAGCGGTGGCGCGGTGTCCATCGCGGTCATCATGACCATTGGTTTGCTGGCCGTGATTGCCGTGCGTGGTCTGGGCCACTTCTGGCCGGCCGACCTGATCCAGGCCAACTACAGCGTGCCTGGCCAGGAAAACCATATCGTCATCGGCGAAGTGGTGCAGAAGGAAGAAGTGCCGCGCGAGCGCCTGAAAAGCGCGGGCCTGCCGGTGCCGGACCAAGGCCCGGAATTCATGACCCGCGAGCTGATCAAGGTCGGTAACCGCGACTTGAATGGCAACGACTTCACCTGGATCGTCGGCGAGTGGTTGAAAGACCAGACCACCCCGAAGAACCTGATGGCCATCGAGCGTCGTGAGTGGGGCAACTTCTACGGCACCCTGGTCAACGTCAAGCAAGATGGCAAGGTGATCGCCGAAGGCGAAGCCGCATGGCCGGAGCTGCAAGCCCGCGTCGATCGCGTGAACAAGTTGGCGGCCCAGCTCAAGAGCCTTGAGAAAACCGACATCGGCGCGATCAACGCTGGCCTGGAACGCATCCGCCTGCACGGGCGCAAGCTGGAGCTGGAAGGCAAGCTCGACGCTGCCGCCCAGGCCGACATGGACTCCGGCCGCGCCGAGCTGAATGCCCGTTACCAGGACATCGAAGCGCGCCTGGCCGACCTGCACACCCAGTTCAACCGCGACAGCCTGACGGCCCGCGACGGCAACGGCAAAGAAATCGAAATCGGCATCGGCAAAGTGGTGCACGCCTACCAGCCGAACGCCATGGGCACCCTGACCAAGGTGGGTTTCTACTTCAGCAAGGTCTGGGAATTCTTGAGCGACGACCCACGGGAAGCCAACACCGAAGGCGGGATCTTCCCGGCCATCTTCGGCACCGTGATGATGACCCTGATCATGGCGATGATCGTGACCCCGTTCGGCGTGCTGGCGGCGGTGTACCTGCGTGAATACGCCAAACAGAACACCCTGACCCGCATTATCCGTATCGCGGTGAACAACCTGGCCGGCGTACCGGCCATCGTTTACGGCGTGTTCGGCCTGGGCTTCTTTGTGTATGTACTGGGTGGCTCGGTCGACCGTTTGTTCTTCGCTGAAGCTCTGCCGGCGCCGACCTTCGGTACGCCTGGCCTGCTGTGGGCTTCGCTGACCCTGGCGCTGCTGGCGGTGCCGGTGGTGATCGTGGCCACTGAAGAAGGCCTGGCGCGGATTCCTCGTACCGTGCGTGAGGGTTCCCTGGCACTCGGCGCAACCAAGGCGGAAACGCTGTGGAAGATTGTGCTGCCGATGGCCAGCCCGGCGATGATGACCGGCATGATCCTCGCCGTGGCCCGCGCCGCCGGTGAAGTGGCGCCGCTGATGCTGGTGGGTGTGGTCAAGCTGGCACCGTCGCTGCCGCTGGATGGCAACTACCCGTACCTGCACCTTGACCAGAAAATCATGCACCTGGGCTTCCATATTTATGACGTTGGCTTCCAGAGCCCCAACGTCGAAGCCGCACGACCGCTGGTATACGCCACCGCCTTGCTGCTGGTGCTGGTGATCGCCACGCTCAACCTGTCGGCGGTGTGGATTCGTAACCACCTGCGCGAAAAATACAAGGCGCTGGACAGCTAAAGCGATCCCCTGTGGGGCCGGCTTGTGTGGGAGCTGGCTTGCCTGCGATAGCATCATCGCGGTGTGGCTGACACACCGCGGTGCCTGCATCGCGGGCAAGCCCAGCTCCCACACAAGCCAGCTCCTCAAGGGTCCAGAGACAGACACAGATTTTTGAGTAAACCGCCCCGGCGGTTCAACCAAACGAATTGGTAGCACAGGGAGCATCCCATGCAACATGAAACCCATACCCACGGCATCAACATGTCGGCCCTGGGTCGCGACAAGCAGAGCCTGAGCCTGGCCCAGGAAACCGTGGCCATCGAAGTTCCGGGCCTGAGCCTGTACTACGGTGAAAAGCAGGCGCTGTTCGACGTCAGCATGAACATCCCCAAGCAGCGCGTGACCGCCTTTATCGGCCCGTCCGGCTGCGGCAAGTCCACGCTGCTGCGCACCTTCAACCGCATGAACGACCTGGTTGACGGTTGCCGCGTAGAAGGCGCGATCAACCTGTACGGCACTAACATCTACCGCAAGGGCGAAGACGTGGCCGAGCTGCGCCGTCGCGTGGGCATGGTGTTCCAGAAGCCGAACCCGTTCCCCAAGACCATCTACGAAAACGTGGTTTACGGCCTGCGCATCCAGGGCATTAACAAAAAACGCATCCTCGACGAAGCCGTTGAGTGGGCCTTGAAAGGCGCGGCGTTGTGGGACGAGGTTAAAGACCGCCTGCACGACTCGGCACTCGGCCTGTCCGGCGGCCAGCAGCAGCGTCTGGTGATCGCCCGCACCATCGCCGTGGAGCCGGAAGTGTTGCTGCTCGACGAACCCTGCTCGGCACTCGACCCGATCTCGACGCTGAAAGTCGAAGAGCTGATCTACGAACTCAAGTCCAAGTTCACCATCGTCATCGTGACCCACAACATGCAACAGGCGGCGCGGGTTTCCGACTACACCGCGTTCATGTACATGGGCAAGCTGGTGGAGTTCGGCGACACCGACACCTTGTTCACCAACCCGGCGAAGAAGCAGACCGAAGACTACATCACCGGTCGTTACGGCTAGCCCCAGCTGCAAGCCGCAAGTTTCAAGCGGCAAGTGGAAGCAGTTTGATCAACGACACACATCAGCTTGCAGCTTGTAGCTTGCGGCTTACAGCTTTTGCGGAGCAAACCCATGATTAGCAAAGAAGGCCTTACCCACCACATCTCCGCGCAGTTCAACGCCGAGCTTGAGGAGGTGCGCAGCCACCTCCTGGCGATGGGCGGGCTGGTGGAGAAGCAAGTCAACGATGCCGTTACTGCGTTGATCGAGGCCGACTCTGGCCTGGCCCAGCAAGTGCGCGAGATTGATGACCAGATCAATCAGATGGAACGCAATATCGATGAAGAATGCCTGCGCATTCTGGCCCGTCGCCAGCCGGCGGCCTCCGACCTGCGTTTGATCATCAGCATCTCCAAGTCGGTAATCGATTTGGAGCGCATCGGCGACGAAGCCACCAAAATCGCCCGCCGCGCTATCCAGCTGTGCGAAGAAGGCGAGGCGCCACGCGGTTACGTGGAAGTGCGCCACATCGGTGACCAAGTGCGCAATATGGTGCGCGATGCGCTGGACGCTTTCGCCCGCTTCGACGCCGAATTGGCGTTGTCGGTGGCGCAATACGACAAGACCATCGACCGCGAATACAAGACCGCACTGCGCGAGCTGGCCACCTACATGATGGAAGACCCGCGCTCTATCTCGCGGGTCTTGAACATCATCTGGGTATTGCGTTCCCTGGAACGGATCGGCGACCACGCGCGCAATATCTCGGAATTGGTGATTTACCTGGTGCGCGGCACCGACGTGCGGCACATGGGCCTCAAGCGCATGAAAGCCGAAGTTGAAGGCACGGCCGATCAAATCCCTAATGTTCCGGGCGAAACTGACGATAAGTAAGGTTGCCCGAGACATTAACGCCCGGCCTTTGGTCGGGCGTTTTCGTTTGTGGCATCTGAATTTATTTGCGCAGCAGGAGCAATAAGTCCTTCTGTGACCAGCGAGTTTTGGCAAAATGCCATCAGTCAGGCGTTTTGCATGCCGAAGTTTTAATAGGATGAAGGGTCGATGAGTAAAGTCAGTGTATTGGTGGTGGACGACGCCTCGTTTATCCGCGATTTGGTGAAGAAGTGCCTGCGCAACTACTTCCCAGGCATCAAGATTGAAGACGCGGTAAACGGCAAAAAGGCGCAATCCATCCTGATGCGTGAGACCTTCGACCTGGTGCTGTGCGACTGGGAAATGCCTGAGATGTCTGGCCTTGAGCTGTTGACCTGGTGCCGTGAACAAGCCCATCTCAAAGCCATGCCGTTCGTGATGGTGACCAGCCGTGGCGACAAGGAAAACGTAGTGCAGGCGATCCAGGCCGGGGTTTCCGGTTACGTCAGTAAGCCGTTCACCAACGAGCAACTGCTGAACAAGGTCAAGCAGGCTTTGCACAAGATCGGCCGTCTCGACGCCCTTATCGCCAGCGCGCCGACCAAGATGAACTCGGCCTTCGGCAACGACTCTCTCAATGCCTTGACCGGCGGCAAGCCCGAGGCGGCCAAACCGGCGCCGATAGCTGCGCCGAGCAAAGGCCTGCTCAACAGCCAACCGGTGCAAGCGCCTGCTGCCTCGCCTGCCGGCGGTCGCGGCCAGGGCCAACTGCGGCTGTCCAGCGGCAACCAGCAATGTGTGATCAAGGCGCTGAGCATTAAGGAAGCGTTGCTGGTGGTCCGTCGCGGTGAAGTGCTGCCCCAGGTGCTGGAAAGCGCCGTGCTCGACCTTGAGCAAGGCGAGAACGCCGAAGTCGCGCGCCTCAACGGCTACCTGCACGCCATCGTCGCCTATGAGCCACGGCCTGACAGCGACTGGCTGCAACTGACCTTCCGGTTTATTGACCAGGATGCGCAGAAGCTCGACTACATCTCCCGCCTGATCGCGCGCGGTACGGCGCAGAAGCACTTCGTGCCGGGAGCTTGATCGCCTGAATCAAGGGAATCGACCGACCGTCTGATTCCCGCTGGGTCGCTTGATTTATATCCATTTCGATATAGTCTCTCGATAACGCGTCAGTGTTATCGAGCCTTTGCTATGCCTTGAAACACACCTGCACCGCCTTTGGCTGAATCGTCGATTAGGCTTCTTCTTTCCAGGAAAGGAGAAGCAAATGCCAAGGCATAAGGATGTGGTGTTTTTAGGAAGCTCGCTCAAGGATCTCAACGAATTCCCTCTCGACGCCCGAAGGGCTGCCGGCTTTCAGTTGGATCTCTTGCAGCAGGGTGAACAGCCTTTTGATTGCAAACCGATGAAGACTATCGGGAGGGGCGTCAGCGAAATTCGGATCACTGAGGAATCAGGAGCGTTTCGAGTGTTCTATGTGATTAATCGGCCGGAAGCAGTCTATGTGCTGCACGCGCTGCGCAAAACCACACAGAAAACCGAAGGGCGGGATATCGAACTGGCTCGTGCCAGATTGCAGGAGATAGGTTAAGCCCATGACAGACTCAAAAATTCACACCGAACGTTTCAGCAGCGTCTGGGATGCTCTGGAAGACACGCCCCAACAAGCCGCCAATATGCGCATGCGCTCAAAGTTGTTGTTGGAGTTGTGCAACACCATCCGCAGCTGGGAGCTTTCTCAGAAAGACGCGGCACAAAGGCTCGGTATCAGTCAGCCGCGCTTGAACGACGTGCTCAACGGCAAGATCGACAAGTTTTCCCTTGATGCGCTGGTCAACCTGTCGGCCGCCGCCCGGATGAATGTGGATATCTGCTTTACCGCGCTGCCCGCTTAGAGCTGTCATCTACCCTTGCTAGCCTGCCGTTCAGTCATCCCGGCAGGTACGTCATGTTCATTCGCCTAGTCCTGTTCTGTGGGCTGGCCTCGGTTTGCACTTCGACCCTGGCCATGACCCTCTACAAAACCACCGATGCCAATGGCGTGGTGTCTTTCAGCGACCGGCAAACGCCGGGCGCCCAGGCATTTGTGATGCAGGAGCGCCGGGTGGAACGGACCAAACAGCCGGTGCTGGATATGCCCACATCAAGTTATCCACAGCAAGCCTATCGCTATCCTTTGCCTTGGCGTGGTGGGCCGTTTCGCTTGACCCAAGGCCCTAACGGCAGCTTCAGCCACACCGACGCCAAGAGCCGCTACGCCATGGACATCGCCATGCCCGAAGGCACACCAATCATTGCGGCGCGTAGCGGGATGGTGGTGAAGACCGAAAATAACCAGGCCGGGCGCGGTAATGACGCGTCCGGGAATTTCGTGCGCATACGCCACGATGACGGCACCGAGGGCGTGTATTTGCACCTCAAGCAAGGTTCGGTCAGCGTAAGGGCAGGGCAGCGTGTGGTGGTGGGAAGCCCACTGGCGTTGTCGGGCAATACCGGCAACAGCAGCGGGCCGCATCTGCATTTTGTGGTGCAGAAGGCTTCCGAGGCCGGGCTGGTTTCGATTCCGTATGAGTTCAACCAGCCGCTTGGCAAATTGCCCAACTTTGCGTTGGGCAATTGAGGCGTCAATCCAGCAGCAACACCTTGGCCAGGACGATCTTCGGCCCTTTCATCTTCTTGATGATGATGCGCAAGCCTTCAACTTCCAGCACTTCTTCCTCTTCCGGCACGCGTTTCAACGTGTCGTAGATCAAGCCGGCCAGGGTTTCGGCTTCGATGTGGTCCAGGTCCACGCCCAGCAGGCGCTCCACCTTGAACAGCGGCGTGTCGCCACGCACCAGCAGTTTGCCTGGCTGGTAGGCGAGGATGCCGCGCTCGGCCTTGCGGTGTTCGTCCTGGATATCGCCGACCAGCACTTCCAGCACGTCTTCCATGGTCAGGTAGCCGATGACTTTGCCGTCGGCTTCTTCCACCAGGGCAAAGTGCGCGCCGCCTTTGCGGAACTGCTCCAGCAACTGCGACAGCGGCATGTGCCGCGAGACACGCTCCAGCGGGCGGGTCAGCTCGGCCAGGTTGAACGACTCGGGGATGTGGTCCAGGGCAGCCAGTTCCAGCAGCAGGTCCTTGATGTGCAGCAAGCCGACAAACTCGTTGCGATCGGCGTCATACACCGGGTAACGGCTGAATTTGTGGCGGCGGAACAACGCGAGGATTTCCTTGAGCGGGGCGTTGAAGTCCAGGGTCACCAGGTCTTCGCGGGAGTTGGCCCAGTCCACCACTTCCAGCTCGCCCATTTCCACGGCCGAAGCCAGTACGCGCATGCCTTGGTCGCTTGGATCCTGGCCACGGCTGGAGTGCAGGATCAGCTTGAGTTCTTCGCGGCTGTAATGGTGCTCATGGTGCGGGCCGGGCTCGCCTTGGCCGGCGATACGCAAGATGGCGTTGGCGCTGGCGTTGAGCAGGTAGATCGCCGGGTACATGGCCCAGTAGAACAGGTACAGCGGCACCGCCGTCCACAGCGACAGCAGCTCGGGTTTGCGAATTGCCCAGGACTTGGGGGCCAATTCACCGACCACGATGTGCAGGTAGGAAATCACGAAGAAGGCGGCAAAAAACGACACGCCTTTGATCACTTCAGGCGATTGCACGCCGATGGCGCCCAGCAATGGCTCGAGGATGTGCGCAAAGGCCGGCTCACCGACCCAGCCCAGGCCCAGGGAGGCGAGGGTAATACCCAATTGGCAGGCCGACAGATAGGCGTCGAGCTGACTGTGGACGGTGCGCAGGATCTGCCCGCGCCAGCCGTTCTTGTGGGCGATGGCCTCGACCCGGGTGGCGCGCAGTTTGACCATGGCAAATTCCGCCGCAACGAAGAAACCGTTGAGCAGTACCAGGATCAGTGCAAAAAGAATCATGCCGAAATCGGCGAAGAGTGTAGCGAGGGTGATACCAGGGGAAGGGTCCATGATGGGGTTTTGCAGGTTCCGTGTGTTCAATAAGGGGTGACAGACAGGCCTGAAAGGCAGGCGCAAGTCGGCCAATGTAGCGGCTGACGGGGCGCTTGCCTAGTGCCCGCTGCCGGGCGGAGCCTGGAAAGCCTTCTGCCAAACCATGCAAATCCAATGTGGGAGCTGGCTTGCCTGCGATAGCGGCCTGCCAGTTGAGGTGATTTCAGCTGACCCACCGCCATCGCAGGCAAGCCAGCTCCCACACTTAGATTTACGTCGTTTTCGGGTTATTCATCTGTGCCGATCACCCGCGAGCGGGTCATCTGCGCCGGTGGGAAATGGCAGGTAAAGGTGCTGCCATGCCCCAGCACGCTGCTGATCTCCAACCGTGCGCGGTGGCGCAACAGCACGTGTTTGACGATCGCCAGGCCCAGCCCGGTGCCGCCGGTGTTGGAGTTGCGGCTTGAGTCGACGCGGTAGAAGCGTTCGGTCAGGCGCGGCAGGTGCTTGGCGTCGATACCGATGCCGGAGTCCTGCACGCTCAAGTGTGCGCCGTGCTCATCGCTCCACCAGCGGATGCGGATATTGCCCTTGTCCTGGGTGTACTTCACGGCGTTGAACACCAGGTTGGAAAACGCGCTGCGCAACTCACCTTCGCTGCCTTTGAGCAATACCTGCGGGTCGGCTTCCAGTGTGATCTGTTGCCCGCGCTCGCCGGAAAGCGCCTGGGCGTCATTCTTGATGGTCTGCAGCAGGCTTTGCACCGCCACCGGATGGTTGTCCGACGGGTAATCGGTGGCTTCCAGCTTGGCCAGCAACAGCAGGTCATTGAGCAGGGTTTGCATGCGTGAGCCCTGCTGTTGCATCTGCTGCAGGGCACGGCTCCAACGCGGGTTGATCTCGTCGACGTTGTCCAGCAGCGTCTCCAGGTAGCCGCAGATCACCGTCAACGGCGTACGCAGTTCGTGGGAGACGTTGGCGACGAAGTCTTTGCGCATCTGTTCCAACTGGTGAATGCGAGTCACGTCGCGCACCAGCATCAGGTGCTCGTTGTTGCCATAACGCGTCAGGTACAGCTGGATGCGCACGCGGTCATTGGTAGGCGAGGGGATTTCCAGCGCTTCTTCGTAGTTTTCCTGCTCGAAATATTCCTTGAAGCGCGGGTGGCGCACCAGGTTGGTCACCGGCTGACCGCTGTCCTGGGGCGTCTTGAGGCCCAGCAAGGTCTCGGCAGCGCGGTTCCACCACTCCAGGTTGCCGTCGCTGTCGAGCATGATCACCGCGTCTTTGAGCGCAGCGGTAGACTCCTGCACCCGGTCGATCACCGCCTGCAGGCGCCCGCGAACCCTTTGGTCGCGGCGTTGCAGGTGGTAGATGCTGTCGAACACTTCGCCCCACAGGCCGTAGCCGTCGGGTGGTGCTTCGTCGGGTTTGTGCTGGCGCAGCCATTCATGCAGGCGCAGCAATTGTTTGAGGGTCCAGCCCAGGTACAGGCCGATACCAACGGCCAGGCTCCAACCGTAATAACCGCTGATCAAACCCACCACCAAGCAACCGGTGATCAACAGAAGCATGTGGCGAATCAGGGTGCCATGCCAGTTCTGGTTCACTTAAACATGCGTCCTTGTCAGCTGTTAAGGAAAGGAAGGGCCGGCTCAACCTTTGGTGGAAAAGCGATAGCCGGTGCCGCGCACGGTTTGTACCAGATTCTCGTAGGCATCGCCCAAGGCTTTGCGCAGGCGGCGGATATGCACGTCAACCGTGCGCTCCTCCACATACACATTGCCGCCCCACACCTGGTCCAGCAATTGCCCACGGGTATAGGCGCGCTCCTGGTGGGTCATGAAAAATTGCAGCAGGCGGTATTCGGTCGGCCCCATCTCGGCCGGCTTGCCGTCGATGGTCACGCGGTGGCTGATCGGGTCCAGGATCAGCCCGTCGACTTCGATCGGCGCTTCGCCATCGGTAGGGCCGGCACGGCGCAGTACGGCCTTCAGGCGCGCTACCAGCTCACGTGGGGAAAACGGCTTGGTGATGTAGTCATCAGCGCCGACTTCCAGGCCCTGGATCTTGTTGTCCTCTTCACCCTTGGCGGTGAGCATGATGATCGGGATATCCCCGGTCAGCTCGTCACGCTTGAGGCGACGGGCCAGTTCGATGCCGGAGGTGCCGGGCAGCATCCAGTCCAGCAGGATCAGGTCCGGCTTGCGGTCGACGATAATGGCATGGGCCTGCTGGGAGTTCTCCGCCTCCAGGCAGTCATAGCCGGCCATTTCCAACGCAACGGCGATCATCTCGCGAATGGGCGCTTCGTCGTCAACGATCAGAATGCTCCTGCCAACCATGCTCAAAATCCTCTTGTCATTTAACTGTCTTGCGCCGCATTAGATAACGGAATTATTGCAGTCGTGTGACAGTAATTTAGACGATCGGGCAATTCACGGCACTCTGGACTACCCTTTGGGTCCGAATCCTGACAACCACAAAAGGAAGGTTCCGATGACTTACAGCACTGTTTCATGGAAAGCCCTGTTGGTATCGGCGGCGTTGACGCTGCCGGGCCTGGCGTTTGCGGCGGAGCCGGCGATGACTCACGACGGAATGTTGGTGGATCACAAGGGGCTGACCCTCTACACCTTTGACAAGGATGCCGACGGCAAGTCGGTGTGCAAAGACCAGTGTGCGACCAACTGGCCGCCGCTGAAGGCTGAGTCTACTGACAAGTCGATGGGTGATTGGACAGTCATTACCCGCGACGACCAGACCAGTCAGTGGGCTTACAAAGGCAAGCCTGTCTACACCTACAAGGATGACAAGAAGGCGGGTGACAAGACCGGTGATGGCAAGGGCGGGGCGTGGCACGTAATCAAGCCCTGACCACGCAGTGCGGCTGAAACCATCGCGGGCAAGCCCGCTCCCACAGGGGAATGCGTTCCAAATGTGGGAGCGGGCTTGCCCGCGATGGCGTCAGCACTGACTTACCGAAACCCGTAATCCGCCACAATCCCGACAAAAATCGCCAACCCCGCCCAGTGGTTATGCAAAAACGCCTTGAAGCATTTCATCCGATCCTTGTCCCGGGTGTACCAGAATTCCCAGGCAAAACAGCCCGCCGCCGCCAGCAACCCCAGATGGAACCAGCCACCCAGCTCAAACCGCTGCCCCGCCAATAGCAGGCACACCAGCGATAAACCTTGCAGGGTCAGAATGATCACGCGGTCCGCATCGCCGAACAGAATGGCGGTGGATTTAACCCCGATCTTCAAGTCGTCATCGCGGTCGGTCATCGCGTAATACGTGTCGTAGCCCACCGTCCACAGCAAGTTGGCGATGTACAGCAGCCACGCCGTGGCCGGCAAATGCCCGGTCTCGGCAGTGAATGCCATCGGCATGCCCCATGAAAACGCCGCGCCCAGCACCACTTGTGGGTAATAGGTGTAGCGCTTCATGAACGGGTAGCTCGCCGCCAGCGCCAGGCCGCCCAAGGACAGCAGGATGGTGGTCGCGTTGGTCAGCAGCACCAGCAGAAAACTGATGCCCATCAGCACCGCAAAAAACACCAAGGCCTCTTTGGAACTGATCTTGCCGCTCACCAGCGGCCGTTGCTCGGTGCGTTTCACATGGCCGTCGACCTTGCGGTCGGCCCAGTCATTGATCACGCAGCCGCCGGCGCGGGTCAGCACCACGCCCAGCACGAAAATCACGATATTGAGCAACGACGGCGAGCCCTTGCCCGCAATCCACAGCGCCCAAAGCGTCGGCCACAACAGCAGGTAAATGCCGATGGGTTTGTCCATGCGGGTCAACTGAATGAAATCCCACGCCCTGGGGTTCAGGCGGTTCAAGGACTTGAGCAGACGTTGATACATCAGCAGTTCTCCGGATGGTCATGCAGCGCATGCCAGAAGCTGGGCAGGAAAATTTCCGCGACCAGCACGCTCAACGGCCCGCGATCAAAGCGCGAGCGGCGCGCCCACAGGCCATCGGCCTGGTCGGCGCTCGGCAGCCATTGCCGTGGGTAATGGCATACCTCGATCGCCTGGCGAGTGAAGGCCTGATCGCAGAACAGCAACTCGCCCAGCGAACGGCTGCCCAATTCGTCCATGTGCAAGCCATCGCCCTGCAAGGCACTGCGCGCCGCCACGCTGCGGGCAAACACCCATGGTTGGCCATGCCCGCGCAAATACACCTCGCGTACCCAGCCGACCGTGGCCGGGGCCATACCCAACGCCGCACATTCATCCTCGCGCAGTGGCTGCCAGCCTTCGAACAGTGGCGTCACGCTGAAGCCGTCGTTGGAAAGCCACGTAAGCCGGCGCGTCAGCGAGCCTTCGTCGAACAGCCAGTTGAGGGTCAATGGCGCGGGCATTGGGCTCAGAAGGCTCTGGGTCAGCCATTGGCAAGCATCGGGACAGGCGATTGAGTGCGGCACGGTGAGTCAGTTTTGGCAGTAAAAGAGGCGGCGAGCTTACCATGGCGTCCTGAACTTTTGCCGGGCTGAACCGGCCGTTTGCGCCGAACATGCTTGCATCTGCCGGCCCCGATCAGTACAAAACGCCCTGAGCCGCACGGCAACGTTGGTCTATCGACCGTCGGCCAAGATGCCTGGACCCTGAGGAAGCAAGTAATGAAGAAGTGGCAATGTGTAGTCTGCGGCCTGATCTATGACGAAAAAGACGGCTGGCCGGATGACGGTATCGCACCGGGCACCCTGTGGCAGGACGTCCCGGAAGACTGGCTGTGCCCGGACTGCGGCGTGGGCAAAATGGATTTCGAAATGATCGAAATCGGCTAAACATCGGTTTAAGAAACGTACTACAAGGAGAAAGGAATGAACGCACCTGTCGTGATCATCGGCACAGGGCTGGCCGGTTACAACGTGGCCCGGGAATTTCGCAAGCTCGACAGCGAGACCCCGTTGCTGCTGATCACCGCGGATGACGGGCGCTCCTACTCCAAGCCCATGCTCTCCACCGGCTTTGGCAAGAACAAGGAAGCCGATGGCCTGAGCATGGCTGAACCGGGCGCCATGGCCGAGCAACTCAAGGCCGAAGTGCGCACCCACACGCGCATCAGCGGCATCGACCCGGGCCACAAACGCCTGTGGATCGGCGAGGAAGCGGTAGCCTACCGCGACCTGATCCTGGCTTGGGGCGCAGAAGCCGTGCGCGTGCCGGTAGAAGGCGATGCGGCGGAACTGATTTTCCCGATCAATGACCTTGAAGATTACGCACGCTTCCGTGCCGCTGCTGCCGGTAAGCGCCGTGTGCTGCTGCTGGGCGCGGGCCTGATCGGCTGTGAATTCGCCAACGACCTGATACTTGGCGGCTATGAAATTGATCTGGTCGCACCCTGCGAGCAAGTCATGCCGACTCTGCTGCACCCAGCAGCGGCTGGCGCTGTGCAAGCCGGGCTGGAAGGCCTCGGCGCGCGGTTCCACTTGGGCCCGGTGCTCAACCGCTTGCAGCGCACGGCGGATGGCCTGGAAGCGCACCTGTCGGATGGTGAAGTGATCCACTGCGACCTGGTGGTCTCGGCCATCGGCCTGCGTCCGCGCGTGGACCTGGCTGCTGCCGCCGGCCTGCAGATCAACCGTGGAATCATGGTGGACCGCCACCTCAAGACCTCCCACGCCAACATCTACGCCCTGGGCGACTGCGCCGAGGTCGATGGCCTCAACCTGCTGTACGTGATGCCATTGATGAGCTGCGCCCGCGCCCTGGCCCAAACCCTTGCCGGCAACGCCACCGCCGTCAGCTATGGGCCGATGCCGATCACCGTCAAAACCCCGATCTGCCCTCTGGTGGTATCGCCGCCGCCACGCGGCACCGAAGGCGTGTGGAGCGTCGAAGGGCAGGGCGCCGACATCAAGGCCTTGTGCCGCGACGCCAGCGGCCGCCTGCTGGGTTATGCGCTGACCGGCAGCGCCGTCATGGAAAAACTTGCCCTTAACAAAGAACTTCCGCCATTGCTGGCGTAAATGCCGGTCGTTCTGTCGGAATCAGCACCTTCTTACCCCCAGAAAGGTCGCCGCGAGACTGGCGGAGCGTGCGAGGGCATGCCATCCTCACTCCCGTCTGCCGCAGAGTAGAGCCTGCGGCGCCTTGGGCGCTGCTCCACCAGAGAGCAGCACGGACATAACAACAAAAAACCGTCAAAGAGGCTTCACTTATGCGTAAACCAGAACTCGCAGCCGCTATTGCAGAAAAAGCAGACCTGACCAAAGAGCAGGCCAACCGCGTCCTCAACGCCGTTCTCGAAGAAATCACCGGCGCCCTGCACCGCAAGGACAGCGTCACCCTGGTGGGCTTCGGCACCTTCCTGCAACGCCACCGCGGCGCCCGCACCGGCAAAAACCCGCAAACCGGTGAGCCAGTGAAAATCAAGGCGAGCAACACCGTTGCATTCAAGCCGGGCAAGTCGCTCAAAGACAGCGTCAACCCGTAATAGCAGGACCGTCTGAAGGGAGGCGGGTTGGTAAGAAAATGGGCACGCCGACTGGGTTGGGTGCCCATTTTTGTTGGGCGTCGTTAAAGCGGGTGATGGCACCGGCACTTCAATGGCTCTAAAGGTGGGGGGCAAAGCAACGGGTCGTCTCGATGTTTTTTATAACTATTTAAATATTCAGATTCAGCGCAGTAGTCACGCGTACGGAGTTAGGCTGCTATTTGAATTGGAACGGTTTTGCTTTATGCAACCACGTATAGGCTGAGGTTGCAGGGAGCCCTCCTTAAGTCGATAACTTACTTGGAGAAAAAATGAAACTATCCAATCAAGCCTATGTTCCCCTCCTTCCGCCCCTGACTAACGTCGATGTGGCACAACCAAAACTACCGGTGCCACCAGGACTACTCGATCAGTCCTCCCAACCGACTAAACCGGGCGCGCATACATTAGATCCAAATGCTTACCCTGAAGGTACCGCTGAGGAGCATAGTAATAGAACGATCAGGGGTTTTAGGTTTCGCCCCAGAATACCTGCAACAAGGCCACTCAAACCGCCAAAACCGCTAGCGCCACCTAAACCACCTAGGCCCGCACCCTCGGCGAGTAGGCCAAGCAGTGTCGCGAATGCTGCCAATACCGCCAGGGCTGTTGGCGCTTTGCAGTTCCCTCCCATTGCCTCCTCACTGGCCACTCAGGCGCGAAACTCGTTCGTTGAGGCGGGTGTAAGTACCCTGATCAACCTTCCACTCAGCGTTGCCCAGCATGTAACGTCGAAAGCCATGACGGATAGAATTGACGCGCAATCGAAAATGCCCGGCGCAGAGAAAAAGAACGTAGACGGAACAAAGAGTACTGTAGATCCGTCCGCGACAGATCAACAAAAAATAGAAGCACGCCTGGAAGGTGCTGAAATAAAAACAGAGTTATTGGCCAACACCATTCTGTCCATCAACGAAGGGGCAGACGCTAACGCGGTAGGTAAAGACCCCGCGGCGTCAACCGACATCAATGCGCGATTGACCGGCCTTGAGAAGAGGATGGACACAATAGAGGGGCAGATGGAAGGCATCGCTGAACGATACGGACTTGTCTACTGCCCCTATTCCGAACCTGAATCTTCGCAAGCACCGACAGATAAGTCTCGTGTAGAGACTATTGAGCAGCGCTACAAGTATATGAATACAATGGTTAAAAAATTGAAAGCTGCCAAGGAAATCGATAAAGAGGATGATGCGGAATAAGATTTTTTAAGAAAGGGAGGAGGGGACAGATTTATTTAATTTTGCTGAGTTTAATAAAGTTGTCTCCTTTTCCGTTGTTGTTGCAGGGTAGGTGTTAGCGGAAAAGGGGACGCATTTATTTAAGAGCTAGAGTGAGATGAGAAATAAATCTGTCCCCATTTTTCCCCTCAACCAACCGACTTTCCGCGTCATACGCAAACCGCTGCACCCCTCGCTTGGCGCTGCGCTTCTCGACCATTCGCCCAAACGCGTCGTAGCGATAACGCTTGTCCTGAAACGTCAGCAGCTTGTTATGCACCACCAACCCGGCGCCTGCGTGCGGGCTATCCAGCAGGTTGGCGGCGGCGTCATAGGCAAAGGTTTCGCGCTGCCCATGCAGGCTGTCCTGGCTGGCGATGATGCGGCCGGTGGCGTCGTAATGCAGCAGTTGGCGATGTTGCGCGGCGGGTTGCTGGTCGAGTTTGCCGATCAGGTTGTCGGCGGGGTCATATTCGAACTGTTTTTGCGCTGTCGCCGGCATCAACGATGGCTGAGCCGCAAGACGCCGTTGGCGTGAGCGCAGGCGGCCGCTGCGGTCGTATTCGCTGCGGGTGCTGAGCTGGCCCTGGGTGCGCAGCACTTCGCGGTGCAGGCGGTCGCGCTCGAAATCGCTGATGACCTGGCCGTCGAGGTTGATCTGGTGCAGGTGGCCGCTGCCGTAGTACAGGCGGTTGAGCCAGCGGCCGTCCGGCAGTTGGGTCTGGATCAGGTGGCCGAGTTCGTCGTAGTGATGTTGCAGGTTGCCACCGGCACTCTGTTCGGCAAGTAACTGGCCGAGGGCGTCGTAGGCGAAACCCAGCGCCTGGGCGTTGCCTTGCAGATCAGTGAAGGTCACAGCCGTGAGCTGATCTACCGCATCGTAGCTGTAGTCGGTGCGGCCATCGTCGGTGGTTTTGGCGACCAGTCGGCCGACCGCATCACGCTCCAGCCGATGAACGATGGGCGCGGGTGGCGTCTCGGGCACCACCGCCAGTCCATTGCCATAAGGTGCAGGATGAGCAGTCACCGCGGTGATGTTGTCGAGCAAGTCATAGTTGTAGCGTTTGGCGCTGCCGTCGAAGTCTTGCTGCTCGGTCAGCCGATCCCCGGCGTCCCATGCGAACCGATAGCTCTCACCGTTCTCATTGACCAGCGCTTGCAGCCGCCCGTAGCTGTCGTAACCAAATTGCACCTGCCGCCCATGGGCATCGGTGCGCTGGCGTACCTGGCCACGCCGGTTGTGTTGGTAGAGCGTGGTGTGCCCGGCGGGGTCGGTATAGCCATAAAACCTGCCCTCTTTTCTCCCGTTTTTATTGGGCGGCGAATAATGCTTGTGCGCTGAGTGCGGCCTTATTTACTCGTTCTGAGGCGATGGTGCTATCAATGCGCAAGTCGGGGGGTAACTTCTCATAGTCCATCGGCTCAGCATCAGAGATCGCTCCACGTAAGTGTGCGATCACCCTGAAAATAATGTGATGCATGCGCCAGCAGATGGATGGCTCAATGTTGTTCAGCTGTTGCTCTGTAGCGGGCTTGCTGACACCGCCTACCCAGATTTCTGACTCGAACGCGAATTGAATTTCGTCATATCCAGAGGACTCTTTTTTGTAGTCCGGATCACTGAAAAGGATCTTCCATCGAGGAATTTCCGAGAAAAGCATGCTGCAGAAAATCGGTCGGAACAGACGTGTGGAGGTGTCTACCTCGCTCAATGACACGGGTATTTGCGTATAAAATTTCGCAAAAACCTCGATCAGATGCCCCAGCGCAGGGGGAATGAGCTCGATATAGCGGGCAATAACAAACCCAGTCTCATCTGAAGAGTTGAGGGCCGGGATATAAAAAAGATCGCCCGGTTTAGGTGACTTCAGGGTTTTCATGCAATGGCCTCATTTATGTACAGGATTTGACTTTGCTTGGTTTGAGGCCCAGCGCCTTCGCCGCAACTTTATAGTTTTTATAGTGAGATTTTCCACGCGCATCAGTGCGGCCTTTATTAATGGGTTCAATGACGTTGCCTGGGAATTTGCCCTTCGTTTTGTATTTCTCGCGATACGCTTGTTCATAGCCCTTGGCTTGAGTGTAAGTCATCTTGCCATCCTGGCCCTTCAACACTTTAAGCTCCCCTTTTCCGAGACGTGTGGACCTGTCGTGCTGTTTTTCACGTGCGGCGGGAAGTTGCTCTGTGTGACCAATGTAATACGGTGTTTTGGCATTGGGGGCGTAGAGTCCGTATACATAAAAACCAGGTTTGTTCAGCGGTGTTTGAACCCAGCCTAGTGGATCGCTCCAAGTAAAGGGATTTGCGCCGTACAAGTAGAGATTCAGGCCACCTTGCAACCCAATCGGATCCGGCGTCGTAAACCGTCCCATATCCGGATCATAAAACCTGAACGTATTAAAATGCAGCCCCGTCTCCCGGTCCAGATACTGCCCCTGAAACCTCAGGTTCTGCTCCTCAATGTAATAAGGCTCACGCACCTCTTCCAGCGTGTTGCCCCACACCCGATAAGTCGCCTGCCAGAGCATGTGGCCATCCATCTCTGTCAGCTGCTCCGGCAACCCATTCAGGTCGTTATGGTAGTAACGAATCTTCTGCAACGGCCCGGCACCGTCAACGCGAGCCAAGGGTTGGTAGCCTTCATCTTCATAGACGTAAAGACTCGTCTGACTGTGCTTATGCTCCTGCAATAACCGCAAGCCGTCCCAGTTAAACCGCGTTTCCCCCAGTGGATATCCATCACCGCCATGCTCGGTTTTTTCTATCCGACGGCCTAGCGGGTCATACACCATCCTGACCACGCTACCATCGTCATTACGCACCTCAACCAACCGGCTCTCAGCGTCATACGCAAACCGCTGCACCCCTCGCTTGGCGCTGCGCTTTTCAATCATCCGCCCAAACGCATCGTAGCGATAACGCTTGTCCTGATACGTCAGCAGCTTGTTATGCACCACCAACCCGGCACCCGCTTGCGGGCCATCCAGCAGGTTGGCGGCGGCGTCGTAGGCGAAGGTTTCGCGCTGCCCGTGCAGGCTGTCCTGGCTGGCGATGATGCGGCCGGTGGCGTCGTAGTGCAGCAGTTGGCGATGTTGCGCCGCGGGTTGTTGGTCGAGTTTGCCGATCAGGTTGTCGGCGGGGTCGTATTCGAACTGCTTTTGCGCCGCTGCGGGCATCAGCGTTGGCTGGCTGTTCAGGCGGCGCTGACGTGAGCGCAGGCGGCCGCTGCGGTCGTATTCGCTGCGGGTGCTGAGCTGGCCTTGGGTGCGCAGCACTTCGCGGTGCAGGCGGTCTCGCTCGAAATCGCTGATGACCTGGCCGTCGAGGTTGATCTGGTGCAGGTGGCCGCTGCCGTAGTACAGGCGGTTGAGCCAGCGGCCGTCCGGCAACTGGGTCTGGATCAGGTTGCCGAGTTCGTCGTAGTGATGTTGCAGGTTGCCACCGGCACTCTGTTCGGCAAGCAACTGGCCGAGGGCGTCGTAGGCGAAACCCAGCGCCTGGGCGTTGCCTTGCAGATCAGTGAAGGTCACAGCCGTGAGCTGATCTACCGCATCGTAGCGGTAGTCGGTGCGGCCACCGTCGGTGGTTTTGGCGACCAGTCGGCCGACCGCATCACGCTCCAGCCGATGAACGATGGGCGCGGGTGGCGTCTCGGGCACCACCGCCAGTCCATTGCCATAAGGTGCAGGATGAGCAGTCACCGTCGTGATGTTGTCGAGCAAGTCGTAGTCGTAGCGTTTGGCGCTGCCGTCGAGGTCTTGCTGCTCGGTCAGCCGATCCCCGGCGTCCCACGCAAACCGATAGCTTTCACCGTTCTCATTGACCAGCGCTTGCAACCGCCCGTAGCTGTCATACCCAAACTGCACTTGCCGCCCATGGGCATCGGTGCGTTGGCGTACCTGGCCTCGCCGGTTGTGTTGGTAGAGTGTGGTGTGCCCGGCGGGGTCGGTGTAGCCCACCAACTGCCCGCTGGCGTCGCGCTGATACTGCTCGGTGCGCCCATCCGGTAATTGGCTGCTGAGCAAACGCCCCTGGGCGTCGTAGCTGAACTGCGTGCGTTCACCCAAGGCATCAGTGATGACCTGCAAATAGCCACGGTCGTCGTAGCTGAAACGCGTCGGGTAGCCCGAGCAATCGATATGCTCGACCAACTGCCCGAATGCATTCCAGCGCAGCTTTTTGCTTTTGCCGGTGGCGTCGACAATCTCCACGACCTGGCCGTGGGCGTCATAGCGATAGCGGGTGATATAACCCAGCGGATCGGTCTCGGCGATGCAGTTACCGCGAGGGTCGTAGCGATACTGCCAGCTGTTGTCGGCAGCGTCGGTTTCCACCAGCGGCAAAGCCCAATGCTCCAGCCACAAGGTCGAATCACTACGGCCCAACGGGTCGGTTTCGCCGATTACGTTGCCGCTCTCGTCGTAGCTGTACTCATAGCGCCCACCCAGCGGATCAGTCGCGCTGAGCAACTGACGTTCGTCGTTCCATTCGAAAAGCCAAGTCTGGCCGAGGTTGTCGCTGTATTGAATGATCTGATGCTGAGTGTTCCAGTACCGCGTACTCACGCGCTGCAGGCCGTCGGTGATGCGCGTGAGGCCAGCCTGCAGGTCATAGTCGAACTGGTAAGCGTCGCCCTCATCGGTCCAGTGCCGAACCACGCGCCATTCCAGGCCTTCGATCAACGCCCACTCATAGAAACAGCGCAATCCGGTGGGTAATTGATGCTCCACCATTCTGCGCCCGGCATCGTAGGCAAAGCGCCGCTGCACTTGATCGGTTGCATCACGCACTTGCACCAGATTGCCCGCCGCGTCGTAGCCATAGCTCACCAGCACTTCGCGACGTTGATCCGGGTACAGGCGTTCGATGCGGCTCAAATGGCCCTGATCACGGATCAGCTCAACCTGAACCAGATCGAACGTATCGCGCAGGCGCACCAAACGTCCGGCTTCGTCATAGTCGATATAGATACGGTTGTCGTTACGATCACCCAGTTGGCTCAGACGCAGTTGCGACGGGTTTGCTGGCGCAGCTTCGAACAAGCGGTACATGCCGTCGTCGCTTTCGATCAGCAATTGCCCATTAAGGTGTCGCCGCACCGCAAGCCCTTCGCCCGCGCTGAACACCGCGCCGCCCAACGGAATGGCGCCCATGTCGATGGGCCGGCCCTGCTCGTCGGTATACACGAGCGTTTCGCCGCCCTCGGGATGCGGCTGAATGTCGACGCATACTTCGTAGGGCACGCTCCAACCGGCGCCAAACAGGCTGCCCGGGCGTTCATCACGGCTGTTGTAGAAGCGCTGCCAGTCAATCGGGAGGATACCCGGCAGCACGAAATCCAGGTCGTCGACGTCGCCCAATACCTTCGCACCCGTCGCGGCATGCACCGGGTTCGACGAGCCCATCGCGGCGTTGGCCGCAGCGCCCATCGCGCTGCTGATGGCCATCGAAGTGGCGCCGCTGACCAACATGCACGGCAACTTGCTGAAGAACTTGCCCTTGCCACCCTTGAGCATCAACAGCGCTGTAACCGCCAACCCGACGCCAGGCGTCTTGCCACTGCGAATCTCACGCACCACCACCGAACCGCCACCAATGGTCACGTTGGAGGAAATCAGCCCAGACGACACCACCGTCGCATCGCAGGTACTGCGATCACCACTGCGCACGGCGGGTTGGCCGTTGACCGTGACTTTTTCCGACCCCTCGGCCAGAAACTGCGGCGGCATGGGCGGGTGCTTCATACACACCACCAGGTCCAACGGCTTGGGCACAGCGCCTGGCGCAGGGGTGGCAACGGTAGGACGCCACATCTGCGAGAAGAACCCCTCGGCCATGTCCAGGAAGCTGGGTTCCGGTGCGGGCGGGGGGGCTTCCAGCTCGGTACCGGCCGGTTCGACATGGGAGCTGATTGCTCCCGCAGCGCGGGCGGCTGGCATCTTGTTGGTCAGGGTATTGGTGGAGCCAGTGAGAATGTTCGCCTGCACCGTGGGCGGAAACAGGGCGTTGCTAAAAGCGTCGCATAAATGGGTCAGCCCTTTGTCTGCTCCGCTCTTGCTCATCAGCAGGCCGACAATCGTGCCCACCACCGCGCCGAGCAGGATGCACCCAAGCCCGCCTGTGGCGACGGTGATACCGGTGACCGCCACCACGGCAACCGTCGCCGCAGCCGTGATCGCGATATTGGCCGCCACCTCCAGCACACCGCCGAGGATGTCCGCCATCATCGAAGTGTGGGACAGCGCATCGCCCATCCGGGCTGCCCATAACGGGTCAGACATACAGGTGGCTCATCAAGAAATGGCGTCGAACGACAACGAGCTTTTTATCAATGCCCAGTGCGCCGCCTCGGCATCGCCGAGCGCCTGCGCCTTTACGTAACTCAAGGCGAGCATCTTGCGGGTGCCAGGTATTACCAACGCCAGCTGATACTGGAAAACCTTGTCATTGCCCTTGTTGAACTGGCTGCGCAGCTCGATAGCGTCGACTTCCTGTGCCGCACCCAGGCGCACATCGATGCCGGGCTGGCAGCGCAAGTCCTGCACCTGTTTTTCCAGACGCTTGAGCTGGTCGTCGAAGTTGCTGTGCAGGGTTTCGCCTTCGGTGAGCATGCTGCGGCTGATGATCAAGGAGGTGCCTAGCTCGGGGAACTTGAGGATATTGATCGTCGCGTCCAGCAGCTCTGTGGTCGGCAGTTGAAACTGGAATTCGTTGATTCGGTACGTCATGGCAAACAGGTCTCGTCAGGAGCTTTTAGGCGCGGGGAAGACCGCTTTTATATTGGCGTCTATGCTTTTTTTGTTGCCCTGGCCCTCGGGGGTGGCGCCGGGGCCGTGGCCGTTGTTCAGGTGCAGTACACCCTTGGTGTTGAACTCTGCGTCGCCGCTGGCATAAAAGCTGATATTCACCCCAGTGAGGTTGATCTGCCCGCTGGCATTCAACTCCAGGATGCTTTCGCCGCACACAAGGCGCAGGTTTTCCCCCACTTCAATCACGTAGCTCTGGCTGATGCTGTCGGTCTTGCGCTGGCCCACCACCAGCACATCCTCCTGCTTGACCATGCGCGTGCGGTTATTACCAATGGTCACCGTCTCGTTATGCCCAATGCTCTTGTTGCGGTCATGCCCCACCGAGTGGCTTTCATCCACCTCCACCACGATGTCCTGATTGCGCTCGGCGTGGATATACAGCTGCTCCAGCCCCTTCTTGTCCTCCATACGGATTTCATTGAAGTTGGCCGGCGTGCCGCCTTTGCTGGAGCGGCTTTTCATGCCGCTCTGGGTGGCGTTTTCCGGCAGGTCGTAAGGCACGGTCTGTTCGGCGTTGTAGACACGGCCGGTGATGATCGGGCGGTCCGGGTCGCCTTCCAGAAAGCTCACGATCACTTCCTGGCCGATCCGTGGGATTTGCATCGAACCCCAGTTCTTGCCGGCCCAGGACTGCGACACACGAATCCAGCACGAGCTGTTTTCGTTGGATTGGTCGTGACGGTCCCAGTAGAAGTGCACCTTCACGCGGCCGTACTGGTCGGTCCAGATTTCCTCGCCCTTGGGACCGACCACCAGCGCAGTCTGCGGGCCTTTGACGATGGGCCGGTGGGTGCTGGCCAGCGGTCGGAAGCTTTGCTGGGCGTCAATACAGGTGAGGCTGCTTTCGAACTGCGCCGACCCTGAGCCGCCGCCGGTTTCCAGGCTTTCCTGGACGATGGCATAGCGGCAGCCGACGATCAGGTATTCGCGGTTCTGGTCCTGGCGGCTGAAGCCGGTGAGGCTGAACAAATGGCCCGAGCCCAGGCCCCGCGCATTACCGTTGAACTCGATCTGCTCATGCAGGGTTTGCAGGGCTTCGATGCGGGTGCGCGCATAGTGCTCACCGTCGGCGCTTTGCACGTAGGTGCCGGGGTAGTCGTACAGCGGGTAGTCGCCGGCGGTGTGCGGGCGCGGCATGGCCGAGCGCACGTCGATACTGGCGCTGGGGCGCTGGAAGTCGTAGTCGTTAAGCTCCAGCGACCCAGGCTGCACTTCCTGCGCCAGGTGCCAGTTGTGCATATGGTCGCGTTCGCGCTGCTGCTCGTCCTTGGGGTAGTACGGGATCGACGCATAGCCCGGCACCGTGGTGTGGGCGCCATAAGCATCGGCCAACACCAGCACATGACGGTCCTGTTCATGGCGGAAGAAGTAGTAGATACCTTCCTGTTCCATCAAGCGGCTGACGAAATCGAAGCTGGTCTCGCGGTACTGCACGCAGTATTCCCACTCGCGATAAGGGCGGCTCAGCGCGTCTTCGAAGTCGGAGAAGCCCAGGTCGCGGAACACTTGCTTGATGATCTGCGGGATGCTCAGGTTCTGGAAAATCCGGCAGTCCGAGGTGCGGCTGAGCAGCCAGAACCATGGGCGCAGGGTCACCTGATAACTGGCGAACTGGCCTTGGTCGATATTCTGGCTGCAACGCGCAACGATGCCGTGGAAGTGCCGCTCGCCACCGTCCGCCAGCTGCACGCCAACGCTCATCGGCTTGCCCAGCAACTGGTTAAGGTCGATGTTGGCGTCCAGAGAGGTCAGTCGCAGCTCATAGTTGAACAACCTGCCCAGCTCTTCGCCGCCGCCCATTTCATTGAGCAGCAGCACATCCGGCCCGAGCGGGCTGGTGATCTTGGCCAGGCGTGAGGCTTGGTTGAATAGCATCGGTAGTCCCGTAAATACCTAAATAACTGAAGAAACCGAATCCAACTGTGGGAGCTGGCTTGTGTGGGAGCCGGGCTTGCCCGCGATGCAGGCACCTCGGTGTGGCAGGCGCACTGAGGTGATGCTATCGCAGGCAAGCCAGCTCCCACACAAGCCCAATCCCACAGTTGAATTGCGTTTCGTCAGGTCAATCGCTGAAGTCGTAGTGCAATTCATTATCCCGGCTGCTGATACGCACACCCGCCAGTGCCTTGCCTTCGAGCATGCGCGTAAGAAACTCACGGCTCATGTCCGGCAGCAGGCTGTTGGTGAGAATGGTGTCGATCATGCGCCCGCCACTTTCGGTTTCGGTGCAGCGCGAGACGATCAAATCGACCACAGCGTCGTCGTAATCGAAGGCGACTTTGTGGGTGTTCTCCACGCGCTTTTTGATGCGGCCCAGTTGCAGGCGGGTAATCGCCTTGAGCATTTCGTCGCTCAGCGGGTAATACGGAATCGTCACCAGACGGCCCAGCAGTGCCGGCGGAAAAATCTCCAGCAGCGGTTGGCGCAGCGCCTTGGCGATTTCTTCCGGCTCCGGGATGTTCGCCGGGTCTTTGCACACGTGGGAAATCAGCTCGGTACCGGCGTTGGTGGTCAGCAGGATCAGGGTGTTCTTGAAGTCGATCACCCGGCCTTCGCCGTCCTCCATCACGCCCTTGTCGAACACCTGGAAGAAGATCTCGTGCACGTCCGGGTGGGCTTTTTCCACCTCGTCCAGCAGCACCACGCTGTAGGGTTTGCGCCGCACCGCTTCGGTCAGCACGCCGCCTTCGCCGTAGCCGATATAACCCGGCGGCGCGCCCTTGAGTGTGGACACGGTGTGGGCTTCCTGGAACTCGCTCATGTTGATGGTGATGACGTTCTGCTCACCGCCGTACATGGCTTCGGCCAGGGCCAGGGCGGTTTCGGTCTTGCCCACACCCGAGGTGCCGGCGAGCATGAACACGCCAATCGGCTTGCTTGGGTTATCGAGCCCGGCGCGGGAGGTCTGGATGCGCTTGGCGATCATCTGCAAGGCATGGTCCTGGCCGATGATGCGTTTCTTCAGGTGCTGGTCGAGGTTGAGCACTGTCTCCAACTCGTTGCGCGCCATGCGGCCCACCGGGATGCCGGTCCAGTCGGCGACCACCGAGGCCACGGCCTGGTAATCCACGGTCGGCAAGATCAGCGGGGTTTCGCCTTGCAGCGCAGTGAGGCGTTGTTGCAGGTCGAGCAGTTGGGCGCGCAACTCATCGTTGCCGCTGTCTACCACGCCAGCTTTTTCGCGCAAGGTCGCGCGAGTTGCCAATAGCTCATCAACCAGGGTTTTTTCTTCGGCCCAGCGGCTTTCCAGAGTCGCCAGGCGCTCACGTTCGGCGCTCAGCAAGGTTTCGCTATTGGTTTGACGCGCACCAATGGCGATACCGATGGCATGCTCGCGGGCGATGATTTGCAGCTCGGTTTCCAGCGCTTCGATGCGACGGCGGCTGTCGTCCACCTCGGCCGGGACCGCATGCAAGCTGATGGCGACGCGGGCGCAGGCGGTGTCCAACAAGCTCACGGATTTATCCGGCAACTGGCGCGCCGGAATATAGCGATGCGACAGTTTCACCGAGGCTTCCAGCGCTTCATCGAGGATCTGCACCTGATGGTGTTTCTCCATGGTCGAGGCCACGCCGCGCATCATCAGCAGCGCTTTGTCTTCCGACGGCTCGGCCACCTGTACCACCTGGAAGCGGCGGGTCAGCGCGGGGTCTTTCTCGATGTGTTTTTTGTACTCGGCCCAGGTCGTGGCGGCTACGGTACGCAAGGTGCCACGGGCCAGTGCAGGCTTGAGCAGGTTGGCGGCATCGCCAGTCCCGGCGGCGCCACCGGCACCTACCAGGGTGTGGGCTTCGTCGATAAACAGAATGATCGGCTTGGGCGAAGCCTGCACGTCTTCGATGACCTGGCGCAGGCGCTGTTCGAACTCGCCCTTCATGCTGGCACCGGCTTGCAGCAGGCCCACGTCGAGGCTGCGCAGTTCCACATCCTTGAGCGCAGGCGGCACGTCACCGGCGACGATGCGCAGGGCGAACCCTTCGACTACAGCGGTCTTGCCCACGCCGGCTTCGCCAGTGAGGATCGGATTGTTCTGACGTCGACGCATCAGGATGTCCACCAGTTGGCGGATCTCTTCATCACGCCCCACGATCGGGTCGAGTTTGCCACTGCGCGCTTGTTCGGTCAGGTCGACGGTGAAGCGCTTGAGCGCTTCCTGCTTGCCCATCGCACTCGGCGCCATGGCACCGCTGGCTTCGCCAGGTACGCCGGCGTTGAAGCCATCGCTGGCGCTCAACGCATTCTCCGGTGAGTCGCCGACGTATTCGTCAAAACGCTCGCTCAAGGCTTCGGGTTTGATCTTGTCGAACTCGGCGGACAAGCCCAGCAGCGCATGGCGCAGGCTCGGTGTCTTCAGGATACCCAGCACCAGGTAGCCGGTACGCACCTGGCTTTCGCCGAACATCAGGCTGCCGTAGACCCAGCCGCGCTCTACGGCTTCTTCCACATGCGACGACAAGTCGGTGATCGACGTCGAACCACGCGGCAAGCGGTCCAGCGCTTCGGTCAGGTCACGGGCCAGGCGCGCCGGCTCCACGTTGAACTGGCGGATGATGCGGTGCAGGTCCGAGTCCTGCAGTTGCAGCAACTGGTGAAACCAGTGGGCCAGTTCCACATACGGGTTGCCCCGCAGTTTGCAGAACACGGTGGCGGCTTCGATGGCCTTGTAGGCCACGCTGTTGAGTTTGCCGAACAGTGCGGCGCGACTGATTTCACCCATGCTCTGGATTCCTTGAGGTAGTGGCGTGATCGGCGTAATGCCGGGCCAGGATTAGGTCGTTGGCGTCATGCTCGGGTTGGCCGAGCCAAGTGTTGAAGCCCAGGCGGAATTGGCCATTAAGTTGCAGCTTTGGGACTTCGGGTTGTTGCAAAACCAGGTTCAAGTCCCAGTCCAGTTCATGGCCCAGGTACTCGGCCACCCACGCCACCAGCTCGTTGAACGGCTGGCTGCCGGGCAGCATGCCCATGTAATCGTCCAGCTTGAGCGGGCCGAGGCGGATGCGGAATTTATGCTGGCGATCCCACACATGGCTGCCCAGGCAAAAGTCCACGCCCAACTGGTTGGCGCTGACACTCACGCGGCTGCGCTCTGGCAGTTCCAGCCACTGGCCGACGTATTCTTCAATCTCTACCGGCAGGCCGAAGTACTCGCTGAGAATGGCCTTCAAGCCGTCCGGGTAGCGGGTTTGCGCCGACAGGTGACCGCTGTAGTGCAGCTTCGCGGTATCCGGAATCAACCCCTGGTTGAGCAGGCTCGGCATGCCTCGACCACACAGCGCTGCGAGGCGCGCGGACCAGTAGTCATCATCCGGGCGGTCGTGGCTGACGGTCGGTCGCGCCTCGGCCCAGGCCCGGTAAAACAGGCTGAGCAGGCGATGGTGGAACACATCCAAAAACTGTTTGCTGGTGCTGTCGGCGTTGTTGCGCTGGCGTTCGCGCACGTACTCGGTGATATGCAGCGGCAACGGGCCGTTGGGGCCGCCGAGGCCGAAAAAGAATTGCTCCAGCCGCGCTGGTTTGCCATCGCCGCCAGGGTCGACCGAGGCCAATGTGGCCGGTGCGAAGGTGCAGTCCGCCTGCTGCCCCAGGCGCAGCGGGTCATCGGCCAGGCGCAGGGAATGGCCCAGGCGCGGCAGCGCTGGCGATTCGCACTCGATACGTCGCAGCGCCTGGAAGAAATCGTATTCCCAGGGCTCCTGATGCATCGCATCCAGTGTGTTCACAGGGTCGGACGTCGACCGGGCTTGGCTTTCCATCGCATGATCTCGCCGCGTTCGGTGGTACGGATCACCGTCTCGGTAAAGCTGTTGATCGACACATAACGTGCCAGGAAGCGTTCCAGCACCGCACCGAGCAGGAACACCCCGGTGCCGCGAAACGCGTTTTCATCGAATTCCAGGGTGATTTCCAGACCGCGCCCAAACACGATCGGGCCGGGCATCGGCAGGCGCCGGGTCACCGCTTTGCTGCTGACCTCACGCAAACCTTCGATCTGTAATTGCAGCGCCGCGTCGTTGCTGTCGCCATACAAGCGCAACAGTTCGCGCAAGGCGCCGGCGCCCTGGCCTTGTTCGCTCAGCGACAGGTAGTTGAGCGACAGCTGGCTGATCAGGCGCCAGGCCTTGGCGTCATGGGCATGGCTGGCACGCGGACGACTCGGCCCGGCCACGCAGCGCACCGACAACACCGGCGCGCTGTCGGCCAAGGTGAAGTCGGTCTTGCCGTTGCCCACGCTCATGAACAGCGGCAAATCGCGGTTGGTACACAGCGCGGTCACGCCGAGCTGGCGCAAATCATGGCGGTACGGCGCTTGCTGGCTGTCGACCAGGCTGACAAAGGTTTCGCTGCCCACATAGGTAGAGCGCGGGCCGTTACGGCGTTGGTCGCTGGACAACACGCGAGGTTCACGGCGCAGGGTGTAGTACGCCTGGTCGCGGCCATAACGCGATGGATCACGCACCGCATAGAACGGCAGGAACGGCTGCTCCGGCCCAGTGCCATGGCCGGTGATGCCGCTCAACGAGTGAATTTCGAAATCCATCGGCCGCGTGCGGTCGGCGATGACATGGTGTTCGTTGACACGGTCCGACAGGTGAATGCGGTCCACGCGTTTGGGAAACAAGTTGATCGCCGGCGTGCAGAACGGCATGAACTGGGCCGCGCCGACGCTGCCTTCCAGGCTCGGCTCGTGACGGTCGAACAGCACGATCAGCTCCAACTCCTGGCCGTCGCAGCGTTTCACCGCACGGCTCAGCTGCGCGAATTCAACGAACAGGAAGCGGTGGGGCAGGGCGAAGTATTCCTGCAGTAGCCGATAACCCTGAAACGCGCGCGCCACCACCGGCATGGCCGCATCGGCATCGTCAAAACCACGGGAGCGCAGCGCGTCTTGCGGCAGGCGCTCGACCCAATCACCACCGGGTTTGCGAGCAAACACGGCGCAGGCGTTGCCGAGTAACTGTTCGTAGAGCCGAAACGGCTGCTCATCGGCACCGCTGAGGTACAGCGGCAGGTTATCGAGGTCGAGGCTGTTGAAGGGTAATTCGGCGCCGGTGCGCAGAGTCAGGCGCAGGCCGGCTTTGGCTTTGGGCTCGCTGGCGGCCAGGCGTCCCAACACAGCGGCGGGGTTGCCGAAGTACTCAGCATTACTGACTTGCAACGGCCACAGCGTCACCGGGTGCGCGGTGCGGTACTCGCAGCAGGTCTGGGTTTCGCGGCCCAAGGCGGCGCGCAACACTGTGTCGCGCGGCAATAGGAAACCACTGGCCAGCGAGCCTTCGTCGGGGTCGGTCTGCATTTGCACCACGGTCATCGACGGCGTGGGCGCGAGGTAGTGCGGGTAGGCGATTTCCAGCAGGTTATGGGTGAAGGTCGGGTACTCGGCGTCGAGCTTGAGCTGCACCCGGGCAGTCAGGTAGGCAAAGCCTTCGAGCAAGCGTTCGACGTACGGGTCGGCGCAGTCCATGCCGGACAACGTCAGCCGACTGGCGATCTTCGGGTATTCCTTGGCGAACTCGGCGGCGCTTTCGCGCACGTGGTGCAGTTCCTGGTTGTACAGCTCCAGCAGGCGCGGGTTCATGGGCGCCTCCGCTGGTCGGCATTGACCACACGCACATGCCCGGACTCCAGATCGAGGTCGGTTTGCAGCAGCAGGCGCAACGGCACCGGCTGCGCCCACAGGTCGCCTTCAATCTCGAAACTCAGCGCGTTGTGGTTCATCTCGCCATGGCCCACGCGGGCTTTTACGCGCAGCGTGTGGCGCAAAATACGTGGTTCAAAAGTGGCAATCGCCTGGTAGATCAGGGCTTCCAGGGCTTTGATATCCACACTGGAAACGCTGTTGCCCGCCAGCGCAGGCAGGCCGTAATTGACCACCGATGTGCCAGCCGGGGTGTGCAACGTGGCATCGGCGTCGAGGAGCGACGTGGTGTTAAGCAACCACGCCAGGTCACGCAGCACCGAGGCTTTTAATTGGGTCAGGGACAGCACGCGTTTGTCGGCGCTTTCCTTGAGGTTGGTCGGGTCATCGTCGGTCAGCCGGTCCAGCAGGGACGGTTGCAGACGGTCGCGGGAAGCGATTTCAGTTACCACCAAAGCAGCTCCACGGACGGGCTAAGAGAGGGACAAGGTGCCAGGGGCCGCAGCGAGGTGCTGCGGCCGCCAGGGCTATCAGCGCTTGGTGTTGGAACGGATGTTCCAGCCAAACTTGATCGCGCCGCCGTCTTTGGTGCCGTCGGCTTTCTGCGGCTGGTAGTCGACCATCACCTGGGCAAAGTTCAGGGTGACGTTTTCGGTCAGGCGATCATCGGTGCCCGAGCCGCCGGTGCTCAGGGACGTGACCAGCACTTCTTCCAGGTTGATCACCATGTACTCGACCTGGCTTTCGCCGCCGGCCTTGCGCACGGTCAGCTTGACCTTGTCGATGTGCTTGCCGCTGGCGCAGTGCATCATCAGGTTGGGCGAAGCCTTGTCGACGTACTTGGTCAGTGACAGGTCCTGGATATTCACCTTGCCCGCGCCGCCACCGCCGCCCACATGCATGTTGCCGGACTGGGCCATGCCCCAGCTCCAGTTCAGCACGTCGATTTCGTCCTTGTGGGCCTTGTCCATGGACTCGCCCTTGATGTCGCCGATCTTGATGAAAATATCAACAGCCATGTTTTCTCCCTGTGTGGCACGGGCCACTGAATTTGGTGATGCCCAAAGGGGCAATGCTGTTCTGTGGGAGCTGGCTTGCCTGCGATTGCATCACCGCGGTCTGACTGACAAACCGAGGTGCCTGCATCGCGGGCAAGCCCGGCTCCCACAGAAGAGCCGGTCCTACCATTAGTTATGCGCTTTTTGCCGAAGGCAGTTTCGATACCAGGCGCAACGACACGGTCAGCCCTTCGAGCTGGTAGTGCGGGCGCAGGTAGAACTTGGAGTTGTAGTAACCCGGGTTGCCTTCGACGTCTTCCACGATCACCTCGGCGGCGGCCAACGGGTGCTGGGCCTTGGTGGTTTCGGTGGAGTGCGCAGGGTCGCCGTCGACGTAGTTGAGGATCCAGTCCTGCAACCAACGCTGCATCTCGTCCTTCTCTTTGAAGGAACCGATCTTGTCGCGCACGATGCACTTCAAGTAGTGGGCGAAGCGGCAGGTGGCGAACAGGTACGGCAGGCGCGCGGCCAGGTTGGCGTTGGCGGTGGCGTCCGGGTCGTCGTATTCGGCCGGTTTCTGCAACGACTGGGCGCCGATGAACGCGGCGAAGTCGGTGTTTTTCTTGTGCAGCAGCGGCATGAAACCGTTCTTCGCCAACTCCGCTTCACGGCGGTCGCTGATGGCGATTTCGGTCGGGCACTTCATGTCCACGCCACCGTCATCGGTAGGGAACGTATGGGCCGGGAGGTTTTCCACTTCACCGCCGGATTCCACGCCACGGATGCGCGAGCACCAGCCGTAGTGTTTGAACGAGCGGTTGATGTTCACCGCCATCGCGTAGGCGGCGTTGGCCCAGGTGTACTTGGAGCTGTCGGCGCCGTCGGTGTTTTCTTCGAAGGCGAAGGCTTCCACCGGGTCGGTTTTGGCGCCATACGGCAGGCGCGCCAGGAAGCGCGGCATGGTCAGGCCGATGTAGCGCGAGTCTTCCGATTCACGCAGCGAGCGCCAGCCAGCGTATTCCGGGGTGGTGAAAATCTTGGTCAGGTCGCGCGGGTTCGACAGTTCCTGCCACGAACCCATGCCCATCACGGTGGGCGAAGCAGCGGCAATGAATGGCGCGTGCATGGCGGCGCAGACCTTCGACAACTCACCCAGCAGCTCGACGTCCGGTGGAGACTGGTCGAAGTAGTAATCGCCCACCAGGCAACCGTACGGTTCGCCGCCGAACTGGCCGTATTCTTCTTCGTACATCTTCTTGAAGATCGGGCTCTGGTCCCACGCCGTGCCCTTGAATTTCTTCAGGGTCTTGTGCAGTTCAGGTTTGGCGATATTGAGCACGCGAATCTTCAGTTGCTCGTCGCTTTCGGTGTTGTTGACCAGGTAGTGCAGGCCACGCCAGGCGCTTTCCAGCTGCTGGAAATCCGGGTGGTGGATGATCTGGTTGACCTGGGCGGTGAGCTTGGCGTCGATGGCGGCGATGATCGATTCGATCGATTTGATCGCGTCATTGGAGACCAGGTCCGTCTGCGCCAGAGCCTGTTCGGCCAGGGTACGCACGGCAGTTTCCACGGCTTCGCGGGCACGCTCGGTCTTGGGTTTGAATTCTTGCAGCAGCAGGTTGGCGAACTCGCTGGCTTCTTCGGTAGCACCCAGGATCTGGCTGCCTTCGCGGGCGGTATTGTCGGTCATGATTACTGGTCCCCTGCTGGCTTAGGCGCGCTGGCAAGTGCCTGAAGCAGTGCCGGGTCCTTGATCGCCTTCATGATGATTTCTTCAGCGCCGGTCTTGCCGTCCATGTAGGTCAGCAGGTTGGCCAACTGGGTGCGGGCTTCGAGCAGTTGCTTGAGGGAATCGACTTTGCGGGCCACAGCGGCCGGGCTGAAGTCGTCCATGCTTTCGAAGGTGATGTCCAGGCTCAGGTTGCCTTCGCCGGTCAGCTCATTCGGTACGTGGAAGGCTACGCGTGGCTGCATGGCCTTGAGACGTGAGTCGAAGTTATCGACGTCTACCTCAAGGAACTTGCGATCAGCCACAGGCGCCAGCGGCTCGGCAGGCTTGCCGGCGAGGTCGGCCATCACGCCCATCACGAAGGGCAACTGGACCTTTTTCTCGGCGCCGTAAAGCTCGACGTCGTACTCGATCTGCACTCGAGGCGCACGGTTGCGCGCGATGAATTTCTGAGAACTTTGCTTCGCCACGTTGCTGCTCCTGGTCGCTTGAGCGACGGTGTTGTTACTGCACAGTCCGGCGGCTTATTCGCTTTCCGGGCCGCGCAGGTTTTCAAATTGGGACATGCCGTCGGGGATCAGATTGCGCACGATGGCCGCAAAGTCGGCGTGCACCAGATGCTTCGCCCGGTTCAACAGCACCGGCAGCGGGCTCGAAGGCTCGTGCCGGGTGTAGTACGCAAGGATCTTGTCGAGGCTGCGCAGCACGTCATCGCGGGTGGCGATGTCGCCCGTTGGGCGCGGTGCTGCGGGGGCGGCGGCGAAATCGACCGAGGGGGCATTGTCTTCACTGACAGCCTCGGGTTCGCTGCTGCCTGCAGGGTCGGGTACGGCTTGATTGAGGATCTGCAGCGCCTGCTTGAGCGGTTGCTTCAGCAGGCTCAGGTCCACGCCCTGGGCCGAGCCGACCTGGTCGCTGACCTGTTGTTCGATGGCCTCGCAGGCGGCACGCGCGGCACTCAAGGCGTCGCGCGTGGCTTGCAGTTGTTCGGAGTCACTGTCGAGGAACGCGGCGTTGAGTTGCTGGGCGCCGAGTTGTTCATCCGGGAAGTTCGACAGGCCGCTGGCGTTGAGCGCCGCGCGCAGGCTCACTGGCCCAAACGTGCGCGAGCGCGTGAGGATGCTCTCGCGCAGCAAGCGAATGGTCGCGTCGCTGGTCAAGCCGGACAGGGCGTTGATGCGCACGGTGGGGTCGTTATCGTCGTCGGCATCCAGGCGCGGGTACAGGTCGGCCCAGTATTCGCGCAGCAGCGCGTTGATCAACGTAAGGACTTCGGCAAGCCCGGCCACACCCTGGAGGGCGAGGGAGCTTTGCAACAGGAAATGGGTGATGCGCAGGTCTTTGCTGCGTTGCAACAAGTCGAGGCTTTGCTGCTGGATGCTGCGCCATTGCGGTGGTTCGGCGGGCAGGATCGAGTCGCCCATGCTGCGCTCGGGTTGGCCCTTGGCGTCACGTTCCAATTGAAGGAATTGCGCGTCATATTCCATGTCTTCACCACAGGGCGAAGTCGCGGAAACGGCGGCGAGCAGCAACGGCACATCCACTTGATTCGATCTCCTTATCAGCCCGTTAGACGGCGGGCAATGCATGCATAAGTTACGCAATGAACTTTGCATGTTTTCTTGGTCATATACTCAGTGCGCCACTATTGCGCCATCACTTATGTTCAAGAAGTTGTGCATTTTTGGTGTAGTAGTTACGCGTTGTCAAGGTAAGCTACTCGCCCTCTGTGACAGATGTGCGGTGTTTAACACACTGCGCGACTGACGGGTCTGACGGCGGCCCAGGACAGGGTTTTTGTCACAGAAGCCGGTTAAGATCAGCAATCATGCTGACAAAAGCAGATTTTACGGTCGTTTGCACGACTTGGCAGGGCGCTTGCGGGAAGCGCCCTCCCTTGGAATAGGCCGCGCGCGATGTATCAGCAAGGAGGCAAGATGTCGCTGTGTTTGACTATCACTAGTTATCACAAGATTACCCCTGGGCAATGCCCTGAAAAGTCCATGGATCAGGGCGTGATGGCTATTGGCCGCAATTCCGACAATGACTGGGTACTGCCTGACCCAGAGCGGTTAGTCTCCTCGCAACATTGCGTTATTCAATACAAAGATGGCCGTTACTACCTAACCGATAACAGTACGAACGGAGTGGAGCTGGTTAACGCCGGCATCCGAATGCGTAGAGGGAACAGCGAGCCGTTGCAGGATGGCGAGTTGATCCGCATCGGCGATTACGAGATCCAGGCACGTATCGACTTCAACGTGCAGGCGCTTGATAGCCAGCCGTTCAGCGGCGATTCGCCGAACAGTTTTGAAGCGCTGATGGGCGCGGTGGCGAACAAGCCTGCACCTGCACCTGTGATCGCGCCGCAGTTCCAGGGCGCCTCGTCGATGGACACGCTGCCGGACCTGTTCGACTTCCTCACTCCGACCACCGTGCCGCCGCCAACTGTGGCGGACCACGTACCCAGCGAGCAGCACGATTTTCGTCCGCCAACGCCGGTCGCGGTGCCTGTGGTCGAGCAACCCGTGGTGTCGGGCTCGGTTATTCCTGAAGACTGGGATTTGTTCGGCGACACGCCCGCGCCCGTTGTTGCAGCGCCACAGCCGGTTGCACCACCTGAACCGCCAGCAGCGCCGGTCGTCCAGCCAACCGCCCCGGCCATCACCCAACAGCCCGACTTGCTGCAAGCCTTCCTGCGCGGCGCCGGGCTGGACCAATTGCGCCTCGACAAGGCTCAAGCCGAAGCACAAATGGAAAGCATCGGCCGCAGCTACCGCCTTATGGTCGAAGGCCTGATCGACGTGTTGCGTGCCCGCGCGAGCCTCAAGGGCGAGTTCCGCATGCAGCAGACGATGATCCAGCCGGCTGAAAACAATCCGTTGAAATTTGCGCCGAATGCTGACGAAGCCTTGCTGCTGCTGCTTCGTCATGGCAACCAAGCGTTTATGGCGCCGGACGTCGCCGTGCGCGAGAGTTTCGACGACCTGCGCGCTCACCAACTGGCAGTAATGGCCGGTGTGGAAGCGGCGATCAAACACCTGCTCACGCGTTTTGAACCGGCACAGCTGGAAGAGCGCATGGGCAAGCCCGCCGGGCTGTCGAGCCTGTTCAACGGCTCGCGCCAGGCGCAGTACTGGCAGCAGTTCACCGAGCTCTACAGCAATATTTCCCGTGAGGCCCAGGAAGATTTCCAGGACCTGTTCGGTCGCGAATTCAGCCGAGCATACGAAGAACACAGCGCACGACAGCGACGCTAAAACGCGCCGCAATAATGGATAAAACGGATAGCTAAGTACGTCATTGAGGACGCAGGATGATTCCCAGGTTTTTACTCGCAGCCGCCACCGCGCTGTTGCTGACGGCGTGTGCCAAGGACGCGGTCAAACCCGAGGTTACCGCTGAAGCCGAAGCGGGCACTGCCGCAGTCGAGCTGCACTTTCACGCCATTGCCGGGCTAAACCCCGGCGCCAACGGCCAGGCTGCTCCGGTGCGGGTGCGCATTTTCGAACTGAAAAACGCCGCCACCTTCAGTCGCTCCGACTACTTCGCCTTGGCCGATCGCGCGCAATCCACCCTTGGCCTGGACCTGCTGGACCAGGATGAAGTGATGATCCAACCCGGCCAGCAACTGAGCATCCAGCGCGACCTTGACCCTTCCACACGCCAGATCGGCTTGTTGGTGGGCTATCGCGAGCTGGACCGCGCGCAATGGCGCACGGTGCTCACGGTTCCGGCGCGCCAATACACCGAATATCAGATCAGCCTCGATGTGCGCGCCGTACGCGCCGACGTCGTGGTTCCCCCATCCAGCCCTGCCCAATAAAACCCTCGGAGCCCCCATGTCCTGGAACAATCGCGTGGTCTGGTCGGAAGGCATGTTCATCGGAACGCAGCACTTCCAGCAGCATGACCGTTACCTGGAAAACCTCATCGACGCGCGCAGCCGACCGTTGTCCGCCGGTGCCTGGGGCTTTTCCGAGTTGCTTATTGATCAGGGCCTGCTGGCCCAGGGCAAGCTGGCGATCGTGTCGGCGCGTGGCCTGTTGCCCGACGGCACGCCGTTCAATATTCCCCAGGATGATCTGGCGCCGAGCCCGCTGAATATCGACGACAACCTGCGCGACGGCCTGGTGTACCTGGCCTTGCCGCTCAAGCGCGCCGGTGCGCGAGACACGGTGGATGAAGGCGAAGCGCTGGAAGCGGCACGGTACGTCAGCCAGGTGCGCGAAGTGCGCGACGATAACGCGCCGTTTGAAAACCGCGCGCCAGTGGCTGTGGGTTCCCGAGCGCTGCGCCTGTTGACCGCGCAGGATGGCATCAGTGACTACGCCGCCATCGGCCTGGTGCGCATCAAGGAAAAGCGTGCCGACCGTGCATTGGTGCTCGACGACACGTATATCCCACCGGTTTTGGACGTGGCCGCGAGCAAACCACTCACCGCCTTTCGCAGTGAACTGCTCGGCCTGCTGCACCAGCGCGGCGAAGCCCTGGCGGGCCGCGTGGTCGCCTCGGGTGCGGGTGGCGCTTCGGAAATTGCCGACTTCATGCTGCTGCAATTGGTCAACCGCGCGCAGCCACTGATCCAGCATTTGAGCCAGTTAAGCCCGCTGCACCCTGAGCGGTTTTTCAGCGAGCTGGTGAGCCTGGCGGGTGAGTTCGCCACGTTTTCCACCACGGGCCGGCGCCCGCAGGAATACCCGCAATACCAACATGATGACCTGGCCCTGAGCTTCGCCCCGGTGATGGCAGCGTTGCGTGAAGCCTTGTCGATGCTGATCGACAGCAAAGCCACGCCGATCCCGATTGTGGAAAAAGCCTATGGCATCCACGTGGCCATGCTCGCCGACAAAACCCTGCTCGACAGCGCCAGTTTCATCCTCGTGGTACGCGCCGACGTGCCCGGCGAAACCCTGCGCGCCCGCTTCGGTCAGCAGAGCAAAGTCGGCTCCGTGGAGCACATCCGCGACATGGTCAACCTGCAATTGCCAGGTATCGGCCTGCTGCCGTTGCCGGTTGCGCCACGCCAGATCCCGTACCACGCAGGCAGCACCTATTACGAGCTGGACCGTGGCAGCGAGCACTGGCAGCAACTGAACAACTCCGGCGGGTTTGCCTTCCATATCGCCGGGCAGTTCCCGGGCTTGAACCTGGCCTTCTGGGCGATCCGAGGATAATTGGCGATGCATCCCAATGATGATGACCGCACCCAGTTCATGCCTCGCCCAGGTGGTCGTGCACCGGAACCTGCACGTGCCGAACCGGCGCCTTTGTCGATGCCGGCCGCGCCGATCCTCACCGGCAAAAGCCAGGGCCTGAACCCGTTGGAAAGCGCCGCCGGGCCGCTGTTGGCGCTGTTGACGCGCCTGCGCAACACCATCGCCCATCCGGCGCCGGCCAGTTTGCGTGCGCAGTTGCTGGCCTACCTGCGCCAGTTCGAAGAGCGCGCCGAAGCCGCCGGTGTGGCGCGCAACGAAGTGCTGCTGGCGCGTTACGCGCTGTGTACGGCGCTCGATGAAGCCGTGCTCAGCACGCCGTGGGGCAGTGCCAGTGACTGGGGCAAGCAGAGCTTGTTGATCACCGTGCACAACGAAGCCTGGGGTGGCGAAAAGGTTTTCCAGTTGCTCGACCATTGCCTGCAAAGCCCGCGTGAGCGGTTGTACCTGCTGGAGCTGCTGTACCTGTGCATGTGCCTGGGTTTTGAAGGCCGCTACCGCGTGATGAATGACGGTCGCAGCCAGCTGGAAGCCTTGCGTGAACGCACCGCCGCAGCGATTCGCAGTGCGCGTGGCGAGCACGAACGCGAACTCTCGCCGCATTGGCGCGGCGTGACGGTGGCACGTGATCGCCTCGCGCAATTCATGCCGCCGTGGATCGCTGTGGCCATCGGCCTGGCGCTGCTGCTGGCGTTGCTGTTTGGCTTGCGCATGAAACTGGCGTCGGATGCGGAGCCGGTATTCAAGAATATCCATGCCCTGGGCGAGATTCCGGTGCAGGCCATCGACCGCCCGGTGGCGCAGCCCAAAGTCATCGAGCGGCCGCGTCTGGCCGGCTTCCTCGTGGAAGACATCAAGGCGGGCCGCGTGGCCGTGGAAGACAAGGTCGACCGTTCCGTGGTGACGATTCGCGGCGATGAACTGTTCGCGTCTGCCAGCTCCAGCATCCGCGATGACTTCGAGCCACTGATGCTGCGCATCGCTGACGCCATCCGCAAGGTCAAGGGCCAGGTCCGTGTGACCGGGCACAGCGATAACCGCCCGATTGCTACGCTGCGCTTCCCGTCCAACTGGGCATTGTCCGAAGCGCGGGCCAAGTCGGTGCTGGACATCCTGGCGGCCAAGACCGGCCAGGCGGATCGCTTCAGCGCTGAAGGCCGCAGCGACACCGAGCCGGTGGCGACCAACGCCACCGCCGAAGGCCGTGCCCGTAATCGTCGGGTTGAAATCACCGTATTGGCGGAGGGCGTCGAGTGAAGGCGTTTTTCAGTTTCATGATTCGCTGGGTGATCCCCGTGCTGGGCCTGATTGCCCTGAGCCTGATCATCTGGTTTGTGGGGCCGTTGCTCGACGTGCTGGTGCCGGAAGGGCGGCGCTGGGTGTTGATTATCTTGGTGTTTGCGCTGTGGATCGCCTACCGCGTAGTGCGCATTATCCAGGCGCGCCGCCAGGCCGCCGAAGTGATGCGCAGCCTCGCCGCAGAAACCCCGGCCGACCCCAACAGTGTCGCCACGGCCGAAGAGTTGTCGACCTTGCGCCAGCGCATGGACGAAGCCCTGGCATTGCTGAAAAAGGCCAAGCTCGGCGGTGATGAGCGCCGCAATCTCTATGAGCTGCCGTGGTACGTGATCATCGGCCCACCGGGTTCGGGCAAGACCACCGCGCTGGTCAATTCCGGCCTGCACTTTCCACTCGCTGCGCAGTTGGGCGCCGGTGCTGTGCGCGGCGTTGGCGGTACGCGCAATTGTGATTGGTGGTTTACCGACCAGGCCGTTTTGCTCGATACCGCCGGCCGCTACACCACCCAGGACAGCAACTCCACAGTGGATAAAGCCGCGTGGCTGGGCTTTCTCGATCTGCTGAAAAAGCAGCGTTCGCGTCGGCCCATTGATGGCGCGTTTATCGCCATCAGCCTCTCGGATCTGCTGCTCGGTACGGAGGCCGAACGCGCCGCCCATGCGGCGGCGATTCGCCTGCGGATCCAGGAGCTGTACACCCAATTGGGCGTGCGTTTCCCGATCTACCTGATGCTGACCAAGCTCGACCTGGTGCCGGGCTTCATGGAGTTCTTCGACAACCTTAGCAAGGAAGACCGCGCCCAGGTGTGGGGCATGACCTTCGCCCTGGACGACGGCAAAAACAGCGACAGCCCGCTGGCCCATCTGCAAAGCGAGTTTGCGGGTCTTGAGCAGCGCCTGAATGAACGGCTGGTGGAGCGCCTGCAACAGGAGCGTGACCCGGCGCGGCGTGACCTGATCTACGGCTTCCCGCAGCAGTTCGGTGCGTTGAAAGATTGCCTGCAAGGTTTCCTCGAAGGCGTGTTCAAACCCAACGCCTTCGAAGAGCGCGTGTTGCTGCGCGGAGTCTATTTCACCAGCGGCACCCAGGAAGGCAGCCCGATTGATCGCTTGATCGGCGCCATGGCCCAGAGCATGAACCTGGACCGCCAGCACCTGGCACGACAGAGCGGCACCGGGCGCAGTTATTTCATCGAAAAGTTGTTCACCGCCGTGGCGTTTGCCGAGCGTGGGTTGGTGGGTGTGAACCCGAAAGTCGAGCGCCGCCGCAAGTGGATTGCACGCGGTGTGCTGGCCGCTACCATCGCCCTTGTGGTGGTGGTCAGTGGCCTGTGGTGGGTGAGTTATCGTGCCAACCAGGCGTATATCGCCCAGGTTGACCAGAAGGTTGCGCCGCTGGGCCAGACCGTACAAAACCTCAGCCCGGCGCAGCGTGAAGTGCTGGCAGTGTTGCCGCTGCTCAACGCGGTGAAGAACCTCGCGGGCGATTCGCCGAGCTGGTCCGAAGGCCTGGGCCTGTATCAGGGCGATATGCTTGAAGCCGAATCCGCCAGTGTCTATCGCAAGCTCTTGATCGCCGTGTTTGCGCCACGCCTGGTGACGCGCATCGAAGAGCAACTGCATGGTGGCGGCAATTCCGACTTCCTCTATGAAGGCCTCAAGGCCTACCTGATGCTCGCCGATAACGAGCACTACGACCCGGACTTCATCAAGGCCTGGGTCGCCCTGGATTGGGACCGCAACCTGCCGCGTGACCTGCCGGCCGATCAGCGCCAGGCGTTGACCGGGCACTTGCAGGCGCTGTTCGACCGCCACCCGCCGAATGCGCGGCTGGACCCACGCCTGATCGATGACCTGCGTCGCCAACTGCAACAGCTGCCGGTGGCGCAACGCGTGTACGACCGGGTCAAGCGCCAGAAGCTGCCCGAGGGCATCCCCGACTTTCGCCTCAACGAAGCCGCCGGCCGTGATGCTGCGTTGGTGTTCAGCCGTAAAAGCGGAAAGCCATTGGGCGAACCGTTGAGTGGGTTCTTCACTGCCAAAGGCTATCGTCAGGCGTTCCTGCTCAGCAGCCTGAACCAGACTGGCACGCTCGCGGAAGAACAATGGGTGTTGGGCCGTGAGCAAGCCGATCAGCAGAACGTGGTGAGCCTGGCCGCCGACGTGCGCCGCCTGTACTTCCAGGACTACCAGCGCCAATGGGACGCCTTGCTCGCGGACATCGACTTTGTGCCGATCACCAGCGTGGCCCAGGCGGCCGATGTGCTGCGGGTGATTTCCGGCCCCACTTCGCCGCTTAAAAAGCTGCTGGTAGCCGTGGCCAAAGAGACCGATCTGCAAGCTGAAGAACGCCAATTGGCCGCCAAAGGCGTGCCGGTGGAAGGCGGTGTCGACAAGCTCAAGGAACGTCTCGGCAGCCTGCTCGGCCAGGAGCAACCAAGCGCTAATGCACCGCAAGCGGCGGACGATCCGGTGACCGCGCACTTTGCCGAACTCAATAGCATCGTCAGCAAAAACGAAGGCGAACCGGCGGCCATCGACGGCCTGTTGGCGGACATGAACGCGCTGTATGTGCAAGTCAGCGCCATGGTCGGCGCCAGTGGCGACGCCTTGCTTGGCGAGGCCAAGAACCAGGCGGCCGCTGCGGCCACGCGGGTCAGCTTGAATGCCGAGCGCCAGCCGCCGCTGGTGCAGGGCATGGTCAAGTCGGTGGTCAACTCCACCACCAACAGCATGATGGGCGGGGTGCGTAACCAGCTGAATGCGGCGTGGGTGAGTGAAGTGGTCAACGTGTATCGCCAGTCTCTGGCGGGGCGTTATCCGATGTCGCCGGGCAGCGCGCGGGACGCCACGCTCGATGACTTCGGCCAGTTCTTCGGCGTGGGCGGGGTGATGGATAACTATTTCCGCAAATACCTGCAGCCTTACGTGGATACGTCCGCACAGACCTGGCGCTGGCAGCCGGGCGCGGCGCAGAAGCTTGGGATCGCGCCGGGCGTGCTGCAAACCTTCCAGCGTGCGGCGGCTATTCGTGACGCGTTCTTTAGATCGGGGGGCACCCAGCCGATCGTGCGTTTCGAGCTCAAGCCGGTGTCGATGGACCCGACCATCACCCAGTTCCTGCTCGACCTCGACGGCCAGCAACTGAGCTACGACCACGGCCCAAGCCGGCCGGTAGCGATGCAATGGCCGAACCCCGGCAGTATCGGCGTGGTGCGTGTTTCGATCACGCCGCCGTCGGCCAGTGGCCGTTCCGGCGTGACCCTGGACGGCCCATGGGCATGGTTCCGTTTGCTGGAGCAATCGGACCTGAGCGCCGGCAATTCGCCGGACCGCTTCAACCTGCGTTTGCGGGTTGATGGCGCGAGCATCGCCTACGAGTTGCGCGCCAACAGCGCCTTCAACCCGTTCAAGAGCCGCGTACTCAGTGGCTTCAGCCTGCCGGAGCGGCTATGAACACGCTGGGCTTCTACGGCAAGTTGGCCAGCCGCGGTGACTTTGTCAGCCGCGCCTTGCCCCAGAGTTTTATCGGCCCGTGGGACAGCTGGCTGGCCGCAGGTTTGCTCGCCAGCCAGAGCAGCCTGGGTGGCGATTGGCTAAACGTCTATCTGGTCAGCCCGTTGTGGCGTTTTGTGCTGGCGCCGGGCGTATGCGGGCCGGACGCGGCGGCAGGCGTGGTGATGCCAAGTATTGATCGGGTCGGGCGCTATTTCCCGTTGGCCGTGGTGGCGTTGCTTGATCACGACACTAACCCGGCGTCATTGGTGGGTGGCCCGGATACGTGGTTTGAGCAGGCTGAAGAGCTGTTGCTCAGCACCCTGGATACTGGCGCTACGTTTGAAGGCTTTAACGATGGCGTTGACAGCCTGGGCATCCCGGCAAGTGAACCGCGCGCGGTAGACAGTCGCTTCGCGGGCCTGCAGCGGGTCGCCGCCACCGTGCCCCACAGCCGCATGACCGCACTGGCCGAGCAGGCTTGTGAGGGTGCCAGCCTGTGGTGGGGCCGTGGCTCACAACGTATTTCCCCAGGTTTATTGCGGTGCCAGGGTTTGCCGGCTGCCGGCGATTTTGCGCAGTTTTTGCTCGGACAAGAAGGTGTGGTGTAGATGGGGGCGACGTTTAAATCCGCGAGCAAAAGCCATGTGGGCATGGTGCGCCAGGTCAATGAAGACGCGTGCCTGGACCTGCCGGAAAACCGCCTGTGGGTGGTAGCCGATGGCATGGGCGGGCATGCGGCCGGCGATTACGTCAGCAGCTTGATCGTCGACAGCCTGCGCAACGTGCCGGTGGGGCGCTCTCTCGATGAATACTCGGCGGCCTTGCGCAATGACCTGATCCGCATCAACGCCACGGTGCGTGAAGAAACCGCCAACCGTGGCGTGAGCATGATGGGCAGCACCGTGGTGGTGCTCGCCGCACGTGGCCTGCGTGGCGTGTGTTTATGGGCCGGCGACAGTCGCCTGTACCGCCTGCGCGAAGGGCAGTTGGACAGCATTTCCCGCGATCACAGCTACGTGCAGGACCTGCAAGACAGCGGCCTGCTCAGCGAAGCCGACGCGCGCGTGCATCCTCGCGCCAATATCGTCACCCGCGCCGTGGGCGTGGAGGCGCAGCTGGAAGTGGCGGTGACTGACCTGCTGATTTCCCCCGGCGACAGCTACCTGCTGTGCAGCGATGGCCTGAACAAGACCGTCGAAGACCATGAAATACGTGAAGTGCTGAGCCACGACGCGCCGGACGAAATCGTGCGCAGCCTGGTGCACCTGGGGCTCAACCGTGGCGCGCCGGACAATATCACTGCCATTGTCGTGAAGGTCTCGCCATGAACATTGTGATCCCTGGCTACGACATCGAAGGCGAGATCGGCGAAGGCGCCATGGCCAGCGTGTACCTGGCGACCCAGCGCTCGCTGGAGCGCAAGGTGGCCTTGAAGGTGATGGCGGCGGCGCTGGCGGCCGACCCGAGCTTCTGCGAGCGCTTCCTGCGCGAGGGCAAGACCCTGGCGCGCCTGTCGCATCCGCACACGGTGACCATCCATGACATCGGCAATGTCGGTGAGCTGTACTACATGGCCATGGAATACCTGCCCAACGGCACGCTAAAGGAGCGTATCGCCGCCGGCCTGACGCCGGAGCAGGGCGTGACGCTGATTCGCCAGATCGCTTCGGCGTTGGGCTATGCGCATGCACAGGGTTTGGTACACCGCGACGTCAAACCAGCGAACATTCTGTTTCGCGCTGACGGTACCGCCGTGCTGTCGGACTTCGGCATCGCCAAGTCCCTGGACGATCGCACCCAGTTCACCCAAGCCGGTTTTGCCGTGGGCACGCCGAGCTATATGAGCCCGGAGCAGGCGCGTGGCCAGGAAATTGATGGCCGCGCCGACCTGTATGCGTTGGGCGTGGTGCTCTACGAAATTCTCGTCGGCAAGCTGCCGTACAGCGGCACCGATGCGCTGTCCACTGCGCTGGCGCATCTGACCGAGCCGCTGCCGGAACTGCCGGTGCACCACGGGCGTTATCAGGAGGTGCTGCGCAAGCTGTTGGCCAAAGACCCGGCCGAGCGTTTTCCGGATGCGGCGGCGTTGCTGCGCGCGCTCGACCAACTGCCCGCAGATTCGCCGGAAGCCACGCTGGTGCGGCCGTTACCGATTCCGCTGAGTTTTGACTTGGCCGGAATGACGCCAGTGTCCATCGAGATTCCGACCGACAACCCCCAGCCGCAACCGGTGCGTCAACCGGTGGTAACTCCCACGCAACACCGCGCCGTGTCCGAGCAGCGCCGTGGTCCGGTGCTGGCCCTGGCCGCTGTCGCTGTGGCGGTTGCACTGGCTATTGGTGGCGTCAGTTACTGGTGGCTGAGCGGCAGCGATGAACCTGCCAAACCGCCTGTCGCCGTGGTGCCCAAGACCACGCCACCGCCGGAGGTAAAGCCGGTGGTGGCCGAGGCGGATGGCGGCCAGCGGCCGTTGCTGATGGCCGGTAAAAAGACCTTGTTCCAGCGCGTGCTCAGCAAGCCGGGCGCCAAGCTGTCCCATGATGCCGGTGGTGCAGCAGACGAAGCCCTGCCGGCGTTTTCGGTGCTCTATGTTTACCAGCGTAAAGACATCGACGGCAGCCCGTGGGTGCGTGTCGGCGCCGCAACCGATGGGCGCAGCGATGGTTGGTTGCCAGCCGCTCAAGTCAGCGACTGGAAGCAAAGCCTGGTGCTTAAGTTTACCGAGCGCTCGGGCCGGGCGCCGGTGATGTTCCTGCGCCAATCGGCGCAGGTGGAAAAGCTGTTGGCTGATCCCGCCGCCGCCAAAAACGTGTTGGCCAAGGCGCAGAAGAACCGCGAAGACAATCAACAGGTGCTGGCGCTTGAGCCGACAGCCAGTGCTGTGCCGCAAAACCAGTTTTACCTGCTGCCGATTTTTGATTCCAAAGAGAGCTTCGACGAAAACGGCCAGCCGGTGCAGTTGCTCAATGTGGCGTCCATCGACCCGGGCAGCGCGGCGGCCAAGCCGGCCACCAAAGCAATCGCCGCAGACGCTTTCCGCACGGCCGTGGTGTTAGTGGTCGACACGACGGTTTCGATGCAGCCTTACATCGACCAGGTTCGCGATGTGGTGCATGAGTTGCAAACTCGCATTGCCGAGCGCGGTGAGCTTGATAGCGTGAGCTTCGGGCTGGTGGGCTTTCGTAACAGCATCAAGAAAACCCCTGGTTTGGAATACGTCGCCAAGACGCTCATCAGCCTTGATCAGGGCCGCGACCCGCAGCGCTTCCTCGATATGGCGCGCCAGGTCAAAGCGTCCACGGTGTCCAGTCACTCGTTCAATGAGGACGCGTTTGCCGGGGTGATGCAGGCGGTCGATGGCATGGATTGGTCTGGCTACGGCGGGCGCATCATTTTGCTGGTCACCGATGCCGGCGCGCTGCGCAAGAACGACCCGTTCGCCGCCACCCAGATGAACGAAGCCGAAGTGCGCCAGGCGGCACTCGGCAAGCAGATCAAGATTTACGCCCTGCACCTGCGTACCGATGCCGGCAAGAAAACCCACGCCGGTGCCGAAACCCAGTACCGCGTGCTGACCGCAGACGCCAACCCGCAGATCGGCGACCTTTACACGCCGGTGCCCGGGGGTGATGTACACAAGCTGGGCGAGCGGGTTGATGAGATTGGCACAGTGTTCGCCAACCTGGTGCACCAGGTACGCAGCGACACACCGCAACCGGTGCCGCTGCTGAGTAGCGCGCCGAGCCTGGCGGATAAATCCGCAGCAGTCGGCTACGCCATGCACATGGACTTCCTCGGCCGTAAAACCGCCAGCCAGGCGCCGCAACTGGTCAGCGCCTGGACCGCCGATCGTGACCTGACCAACCCGGCGCTGCCGGCGTTCCAGGTGTGCGTGATGCTCACAAAATTGCAGCTAAACGACCTGCAGCAATCGCTGAAACTGATCGTGGATGCCGCGCGTAAAACCCAGACCTCGCCCAAGGATTTCTTCCAGGAAATTGCCAGCGCTTCAGCCTATATGAGCCGTGACCCGCAGGCCCTGCGCAAGGGCGGCAACCTGGCTGACGGTGGCCTGCTCGGTGAATACCTGGAAGGCCTGCCGTACCGCAGCAAGTCGCTGAACATGACCCAGGACTTGTGGTTATCGCTGAGTGTGGCCGAGCAGGAAGACTTTATCGACGAGCTGGATTCGAAAATCCGCCTCTACGAAACCTTTCACAATGATGTGGCCAACTGGGTCCGTTTCGGCGATGCCGAGCCGGGCGATGCGTTGTACCGCGTACCGTTGTCGACGCTGCCGTAATGCTGAACTTGAGCGCGGTGCACAAAAGCCGGGGCACGGGGAGCCAGCGTTACAGTCTGGTGATTCCGGCCTTGCAGCTGCGTGCCGGTGAGCAGTTGGCGATTATCGGGCCCAGTGGCTGCGGCAAAAGCACTTTGCTGGATTTGCTCGCGCTGGTGTTGGCGCCGGATCAGGTGGGCCGGTTTGAATTCGACAACACCGATATCGGCGGGCTATGGCGTGCCGATCAGCAATCTACCCTGGCTGCGCTGCGCAGCCAGCACTTGGGTTACGTGCTGCAAACCGGCGGCCTGCTGGGTTTTCTCGATGTGCGCGGCAATATTGCCTTGTCGCGGCAATTGCTGGGTTTGAAGGATGACGGCAGCGTGGCGCGCCTGGCTGAACAGCTGGAGATCAGTGACCAGTTGGCGAAGAAACCGGCGGACCTGTCGGTGGGCCAACGCCAGCGCGTGAGTTGCGCCCGTGCCCTGGCCCATGCGCCGCAATTGGTGCTCGCGGATGAGCCGACCGCGTCGCTGGACCCACTGAATGCCGAGCGCGTGATGCAGGCGTTGCTGGCCCAGGCCCGCGAACACCGTGCCGCCTGCGTGATCGCCACCCATGACGAACCCCTGGCCCGCGCCAGCGGCTTGCAGGTACGGCGCATCGGTTGCCGCCGCGACCCTGATGGCGGCGTCACGGCCACGCTCGGGGAGGTGTGCTGATGCGCATCGGCTTGGTGGCCTCGCTGGCCTGGCAGGATTACCGCAATGACGCCTGGCTGTCGGCCTGTTCGGTGCTGGCGCTGGTGGCGGTGATCGCGCCGCTGCTGGTGTTATTCGGCCTGAAATTTGGACTGGTTGGCAGTTTGACCGAACGCTTGGAGACCGATCCGGCCACCCGTGAAATTATCCCATTGGGCGGTGGTCGATTCAGCAGCGAATTTATCCAGCAGCTAGGTCGGCGCAGCGATGTGGCCTTTGCCGTGCCGCGTACCCGACAAATTGCGGCGACCGCGCAGGTGGGCACGCTGGCATTGGAAATGCTGCCGACGGCGGCGGGTGACCCGTTGCTCAGTGGTTTGCCAATGCCCAAGGGCCTGGACCAGATCGTGCTGAGCCACACCGCAGCCGAAAAGCTTGCGGCGCGGCCTGGGGATTGGCTGGAAACCCGCTTTGCGCGGCAAGTGGCGGGGCGCGTCGAAGCCCGCAACGCGCGCCTGCAGGTGCTGGCGGTGTTGCCGTTGGAAGCCTTCGCCCGTGACGGCTTGTTTGCTGATTTGGGCTTGCTGGAAGCGGCGGAAGATTACCGCGATGGCCGTGCCGTGCCGGTGTTGGGCTGGGACGGGGATGAGGTCGGGTTGAACGAGCAGCGTGTGTACCCGGCGTTTCGTCTTTACGCACGCAACCTTACTGATGTGGAGCCGCTGCGGGTGTATTTCGCCGGGCAGAATCTGTTGGTGTCGACCCAGGCACAGACCATCGCCCAGGTGCAGTCGTTGAGCCGCAACCTGTCGTTGGTGTTCTGGATTATTGCCGGGCTGGCCTTGGTCGGGGCGTTTGCAGCGATCTTCGCCGGGGCGCTGGCGGCTGTCGCGCGCAAGCGGCGGGAATTGTCGGTGTTGCGCCTGTTGGGGTTTTCCACCGGCGCACTGTTGTTGTTTGTGGTGTTGCAGGCGCTCTACAGCGCGGGGTTTGCCGCCGTGCTAAGCGCCGGGCTGTATGGCCTGGCCGAGGCTGCTTTGAATAAACTATTTGTGCAAGGGGCGGACGAATATGCCAGTCACCTGCTGGCGCGTCACTACGTCCTGGCCCTGGTTGCAATCCTCGGCGTCAGCGCCGTGGCGGCTGCCTGTGGCGGTTGGCGAGTGGCGCGGATCCAGGCTTCTGAAGGAATCAGAGATGTATAAGTTACTGGGCGCCTGTGTGGCGCTGAGCCTGGCCTCGTTGGCCTGGGCCGATGAAGCGAGTGACAAACTGGATAACCCCAAGCCGTTGCCGGATGACGTGAGCCTGCCGCTGCCCTGCGAAGGCAATATGGTGTTCCGCTACGCCTACGTGCTGGCCCAAGGCACGCTGGATGACCGCGAGATCAGCCTCGGTTACCCCTTTGCCGAAGGCGAGGCGGGTTATCAGCAATCGTTTATTTCCGGCTACCGCCGCGACTTTATCAACGGCCAGTTCACGCTCAAGGATTTGCCAAAGGACTGGAACAAAGTCATCGCGCCGTTGATGCCGAAAACCGACGCCAAAACTCCGCTCAAGCCGATGCTGTATTTCATCGGCAAGTACGAAGTGACTGCCCGCCAGTATGCGCAGGTGATGTCCCAGGCGCAGTCGCTGGCCAGCGGCGAACCGGCTCCAGCCTGTGATGCGCCGACCGGCATGGCCGCACGTTTGCCCAAGGTAAAACTATCGCGTTTCGAAGCTGAACGTTTCTCGGCGGTGTACAGCGCCTGGCTGATGAAATACCACCGTGAGCTGCTGCCGGTGAGCGGCCGCGGTTCTTCGGCCGACGACGGCGGCCTGGGTTTTGTGCGCCTGCCCACCGAAGTGGAATGGGAATACGCCGCACGCGGTGGCCAGGCGGTGAGCCGTCAGGAACTGGAAGGGCGACTGTTCCCGCGCCGCGTCGACGGCAGCGAGAGCGACGGCCCGCTGGGTGATTACGCGGTGTTCAACCAGGTTGCCGGCGGCACCGGTCAGGCTGCGCGCTTGATGCCCATCGGCACCAAACTGCCCAACCCGATCGGCCTGTTTGACGTGATCGGCAACGCAGCGGAAATGGTCCAGGAATCGTTCCAGCTGGTGCATGCCGGGCGCCGCCAGGGCACCTACGGGGGCTTTGTGGTCAAGGGCGGCAACTACCTGGAAGGCGAGGGCACGCTGTTTACCGGCATGCGCCGTGAGTACCCGTTGTTCGCTGCCGATGGCACTGAGCAAAGCAACGAAACCACCGGTTTTCGCGTGGCGATCGGTGCACTGTCGGCGCCGCGTTCGCGCTACAAGGAGCTGTTCGACCAGTGGCAGAAAGAAGGCCGCCTGGCGTCGCTGACTGACGCCATCGATGACGCCCAGGACCCGACCAAGCGCCTGGACAGCATCATTGCCGCCAGTGTCGACCCCAAGCTGCAAGCCGAACTCGGCCTGGTCAACGAAGAGCTGAAACGCAACGTTTCATTGATCGCCCAGCAGCGCGAAGAAGCCGCGGGCAACCTGATCCAGTCGGCCGCGTTGGTGGCCGAGACCATCAACAATTACAACATCCGCCTGGCCAACCTGCAGAAGAGTCGCCAGCAGGCCAAAGACAACAAGGATGAGGCCAGCGCGCAGCTGTTCGACATGGCCATCACCAATGGCCGCAGCGCCCTCGACGGCGCAGTGGCGATTTACATCGACAACCTGGCCACCGGCACGCGCTACACCGATGCGGTGATCCAGGCCCAGTTTCAAAGGATCAAGGAAGAGTTGGATCGCAAGCCAGTGCTCGGCAAGAGCCTGGTGACGCGCGCGACACTGTTCGTTCGCCATGTCGGCAACTACCGCAAGCAACAGCGGGCCGACCCGGCAACGATCTTGAAGGAATTGCTCGCAGCGAGCGGTCAGCGGTCTTGACCGCTGGTTGTATGGCGAGCTTGGAAAGGACTCAGGCGGCGGTGGGCCGTGCTGGGCAAGTCAAACTTAAAAGAGAACACACCTATGCTTTTTTCCCGTAAGGCGGTTTCCAAGCGTCACCTGCTGCTGATCGCAGCTGGTTTCAGCACCGTGTTGACAGGTTGCGCCACGTCGCCGGCTTCCAAGGTCGCGTCGAGCACCAAGGTCGAGTACTACCCCAACTGCTACGAGCCGGTGCAGCACTTGCGTGCAACCGATTCGAATATGACCAAGTCGGTCGTCACCGGTGCGGCGCTTGGCGCAGCCGGCGGTGCATTGCTGGGCGCGCTGACCGGCGACTCCGACAAGCGTGGCCGTAATGCCGCCATCGGTGCAGCGGGCGGCGCCCTGGCGGGTGGCGCAGCGGGTTACTACACCGAGCGTCAGAAGCAGATCACCGATGACAACCAGCGCATCGCGTCCTACTCCACCGACTTCAATAAAAGCGCGTCCGACATCGACCGCAGCACGGCCTACGCCAAGGCGTCCCAGCAGTGCTATCAGAGCGCATTCACCAAGCTGGTGGCCGACCGCAAGGCCAAGACCGTCAACGACACTGAAGGCCGCAAGCGCCTGGCGGAAATCGTGGCTGGCTTGAAAGAGTCCAATGACCTGATCGTTGCAGTTAACGGCAAGGCCAGCGAAGACTTGAACAACTACACCCAGGCTTACGAGCAAGATCTGAAACAAGTGGGTGTGCAGCGTGCTGACGTAGTGACCGTGGCCCAGGCCGACACGACGCCGCAGGTGGTGCCGGCGAAGAAAGGCAAGACGCCTGCCAAAGTCGCCAAAAAACCGGTGCTGCCAACCGTGCCGAAAGAAGCGGTGACCACCGAGAAGAGTATTCAGACCGTGCAAACCAAGCAGGCTGAAAGCAAGCAGGTCGCCAGCGCTGGCAAGGCGCAGATCGAAGGCACCTGCCGCGATCCGAACCTGGCCGACTGGGCGCCAGTGCCGTGCCCTAACGTTTAAGCAACATGTTGCTATAAGCGTTAAACGCCTGCCGATCTCCTGCTAAAGCGCGAGATCGGTGGCGTTCTGCCGGTAAATCGTTACACTGCTGCGGCCACTTAATAAATACACTGAGGCTGTGTGCATGAAATTTCGTCTTCTGCTGTGGGTGCTGGGCCTGATGATGGGCAAAGCCAGCCGCACCAATCCTGCCTTTCAGCAACAGCTGGGTGATAAAGACCTGGCGTTCCAGTTGCAGACCCTCGACGGCAAGGTTGCCCGTCACTTCATCGTCAAAGACCAGCGCATCACCAGCCGCTCAGGTGTTCACCCGGCGCCAGCCTTTGCTATCGCCTTTAAAGATGCCGCCTACGGCTTCGCCACTATGCAGGCGAAGAACAAGCAACTGGCGTTCATGACGGGGATTCAGGACAAGTCGATCCAGATCAAGGGCAACCCGGCGTTGGTGATCTGGTTCCAGGGGCTGACCAAGTATTTGAAGCCGCGTAAAAAAACAGCTGGTTAGCTTTCTGGAGTCCTCGGGGCACTGAAAACCCCGAGGAGAGCGCCTGTAAGTAGGTCTTTAGTCCTGTTGGTTCACACGTATACGACGGTCTTTGGCTGGGTCGAATCTGCCTGAAAACCGTATGTCTCCATCGGTCACATGTTGCCGGCTCTTATATTCGTTGGTTTCGGTATTTCCGGCACTTTCATGAATGTCGACTTCGCTATCAAATTGCCGGTAAAGTTTTATAGAGGTGAATTGAGCCTTGGTCTGGATATACGTGTTGTCAGAGCGGCCAATAATAGTGTCGCTTGTACCTTCGGCGGAGATCGCTGTTCGAGATGAATCGCTGGGTGTACCACCCCTTATAGTGTTTTTTTCCGCGCCACCATTAATGAAGTTACTGCCTGTGCCTCCTGCCAAGGTATCATCGCCGTTTTCACCGTATAATTCTCCGCCGCCATAGGCTAGTTCAGCGGTATCATTGCCGTCGCCCAGATATACTTGAGCGTAGCCGCCACCCGTGCTCACGGTGTCTTTGCCTGGGCCAGTGTGAATGGTTACACTGGTCTTGACGTCAGGGGCTATCTTTACACTGTCATCGCCACCGCCGCTGTCTATGAACAGTTTGCCTTGATTGCCCTCGGGGTTAGAGGCGTCGATGTCCAGCTTGACGGCGTGCCCATTGATAATGGCGACGACGCGATCATTAATAACTTTTATATCGATTTTATCATCCGCATGTCCCGTATAAATTCTTACTTCGGAGGCGGGGTGATAAGTGCGGCCATTGACGTTTTGTGGTGCGCCTGGGTCAGGCGTCGTTACAACCAGTACGGTCCCATATTGGTCTCTGCGAGGTGTAAGACTGCCGTTGATGTTTACAGAGGGTTCGGTAGCTGTAGGTGAAGGGTAGGCGCTTATTGGGTTGTTAGTTATAAAGTTGCTAACGGTGGATGAAATAGACATAGGCAGAATCCAGAGTTTTAATGGTAAGAAAACTTACCGACATGCTCTATGTGGATTAGTTGGGCGGGACAGTTCCGTATCAGATGTTACTTCATATTTGTAAGTTGTTAGAGTGCCATGATTTCGTTGGGTAGGTATGTCACTTTCGCCTTCGCCGCTCAAAAGGCGAGGAGTAATTAACTGGGCATTATGATGCGATTCAGGATCAGACCATCCAGATCAGGGCAACCCGCTCCCACATTCGACCGCGTTCTACAGTTGGAACGCAGTTAAGTGTGAGAGCTGGTTTGCCTGCGAAAGCTATGTAGCAGGCGACAGACTTATGCCTGGCTGAACTGGGACGCGAGTTCGCGTAGCAGCACCTCGGCATCCAGTACCTTGCCGACCACTTCCTCAGCCTTTTCCCGGCTCAAGCCCAAACGTTCGATCAGGGCGTCGGGTATCGCCTCATCCGGCCCGGAACCAATTCCACGACTGCGCAGCAAACGTACCGCCAAGCACACCAGGTTGGGATATTCAGCATATTGCCCGTCATAGGTCGGGTCGTGCTGAAAGCGCAGGGCGGTGGACAGTTCGTCCGGCATGTCCCAGTAGCGCATCAGCCAGGCGCCGATTTGCTCGCGGCTGATGCCCAGCAGGTGCTGCTCGACATAGCTGTGGCACAGGTGCGGGTTGACCTCCAGGTGGCGACAGATCAGCGAGAAGTGCGGCGGGAACACATGGGCCAGCAGCAAGTAACCGAAGTTATGCAGCAGGCCGGCCAGGTAGGTCAGGCCAGCTTCCGGGCGCTGGGCGCGGGGCATGGCGCGGGTCAGGCCTTCGATCACAGCAGCGGTATAGATCGACTGGTGCCAGTACGGCGTGGACTGGTGCGGGTGGTCCTTGGGCAGGCTCAGGGTTTTGCCCAGGGCCAGGCCCAGCGCCAGGTTGATCACCAGGTCAAAGCCCAGCACGCGCACGATGGCGTCCTCCACTGAGCGAATCTTGCCCGGCGAGGCGTAGTACGGCGACGCTGCCCAGCTCACCACTTGGGCGGCGAGGGCTGGGTCGGTTTCGACGACGCTGGTGATGTCATCGATGGTGGCGTTGGGGTCGACGCGCAGCTTGATGATTTTCTGCGCGGTGTCGGCCAGCGGCGGAATCTCGATGGTCGCTTCCAGACGCTGCTGGATTCGGCGGGCGGTGAACGCCTGCATCGCCTGGGTGATTTCCTCGCGGTCATCGTTCGGGCGATCGAGGTTGGGGCGGATGTTGCTCAGCGGTTCGCCGAAGTGCCCGGCGCTGGCCTTGGTGAGCATGGTCTTGAAATCGATGCTGGCGATTTCCAGCAGCAGCCCGGCTTCGCCGGAATGCACCAACAGGCTGGGTTCGCTGAGCAGGCTGCCTTCATACAGGCACGGCGAGCTGGTCAGTACCGGCAGGCCGGGCAACAGGCTCAAGTCGTGCTTGGCCAGCATGCGCTCGATGCGGTCCGGCGACACGGCCGTGAGGCGGCGGCCGGTGAGTTCAGCCAGGCGGTTGAGGTCGAGTAACTGGCTTTGCGGGAACAGCACCATGAGTGCGCCCACGGCATCTTCCAGCAGTACTGCCTGGACTTTTTGTGCGGGATTCAGGCCGGCGTGTTCGGTCACTTCCGTGTAGGGGATGGCGAGTTTTGCGAGCAGAGCCCGAATGACCGGCGGGGCGGTCAGTGGGGCTGTGGCGAGGGCAACTTCTGACATGGCCTGATCCAATTTCGTACAGTCACCGAAGTATAACCAGCTTGATACAACTGTTGGTTGGATAAGTGAGTCAGGCGTCACACTTGGCCGTATTGCTGCCCATGCCTGAGCCAGCGATCGAGCAAGGGGCTGACATGTTCCGGCCAACGCTCCAGCAGCGCTTGCGCCGCATCACGCACAGCGGGCAGCAAGTCGGCATCGCGCATCAGGTCGGCGACCTTGAATTGCAGCAGGCCGGTCTGGCGAGTACCAAGCATTTCGCCGGGCCCGCGCAGTTCGAGGTCTTTTTCGGCGATGACAAAACCGTCGTTGGTCTCGCGCATGATGCCCAGGCGCTGACGGCCGATCTGAGACAGCGGCGGGTGGTACAGCAGCACGCAGTGGCTGGCGGCGCTGCCCCGGCCGACACGGCCGCGCAGTTGGTGCAGTTGGGCCAGGCCCAGGCGCTCGGGGTTTTCGATGATCATCAAACTGGCGTTGGGCACGTCCACGCCGACTTCAATCACCGTGGTGGCTACCAGCAGTTGCAGGTTGCCAGCTTTGAACTCGGCCATCACCGCGGCTTTTTCCACAGGCTTCATGCGCCCGTGGATCAGCCCGACCTTCAGCTCGCCCAGGGCACTGGTGAGGTCCTCAAACGTGGTCTCGGCGGCCTGGCAGGTCAGCTCTTCGGATTCTTCGATCAGCGTGCACACCCAATACGCCTGACGGCCTTCGGCGCAGGCGCCGCGCACGCGTTCGATGACCTCGACGCGGCGCGTGTCGGTGACCAGCACGGTATTGACCGGCGTGCGGCCGGGCGGCAGCTCATCGAGGATCGACGTGTCGAGGTCGGCGTAGGCGCTCATCGCCAAGGTGCGCGGGATTGGTGTGGCGGTCATGATCAACTGGTGCGGGTTCATGCGCCCGCCCACGCCTTTCTGGCGCAAGGCCAGGCGCTGTTGCACACCGAAGCGGTGCTGTTCGTCGATGATCACCAAGGCGAGGTTCTTGAACTGCACTTCGTCCTGGAACAATGCGTGAGTGCCCACCACCATCGGTGCGCCACCGGCAATCTGCTCCAGCGCCGCTGCGCGGGTCTTGCCCTTGAGCTTGCCGGCCAGCCACGCCACTTCCAGGCCCAGCGGTTCAAGCCAGCGCTTGAAGGTGATGAAGTGCTGTTCGGCGAGAATTTCGGTGGGCGCCATCAGCGCCACTTGGTAACCGGCTTCCAACGCCTGCAAGGCGGCGAGGGCGGCCACCACGGTTTTACCTGCGCCCACGTCGCCCTGGATCAGCCGCAGCATGGGTTCGTGCTGGCTGAGGTCGTAGGCGATTTCATTGCCCACGCGTTGCTGGGCCCCCGTTGGCGCAAAGCCGAGGTTGGCCAGGTATTGCGCAGGTAGTCGCGTGGCCTTGGGCATCGCCGGCGCGCGCAGGGAGCGCATACTTTCGCGCAGGCGCTGCTGGGACAGTTGGTGCGTCAGCAGCTCTTCAAAGGCCAGGCGATGCTGGGCCCAGTGATGGCCCAGTGCGAGTTCGTCGACGTCGGCGTCGGCGGGTGGGTTATGCAGGTAGCGAATCGCATCGTCCAACGGCGCCAGTTGGTAGTCGCGCGCCAGCTCCAGAGGCAACCAGTCGGGCAAGCTTTTGGGGCCGAGCATCGTCAGCGTTTGCATGCACAGCTGGCGCAGGCGTTGTTGGGTCAGGCCTTCGGTCAGCGGGTAGATCGGCGTGAGAGTGGTATCCACCGGAGGCGGCTCGTCGCCGGTGATTGCGCGGTACTCCGGGTGGTAGATTTCCAGGCCGGATGCACCGGGGCGGGCTTCGCCGTAGCAACGCACGCGGGTGCCACGCTTGAGGCCTTCCTTTTGCGCGTTGCTGAAATGGTAGAAACGCAGGCTCAGGCCGCCGGTGCCGTCCTGCAGGCGCACGACTAAACTGCGGCGCTTGCCCATCACCACATCGGCGCCGCTGACGGTGCCTTCGACCACAGCATCCTGCCCAGGGCGCAAGTGGCCGATGGGCACCACACGCGTGCGGTCCTGGTAGCGCAGGGGCAGGTGGAACAGCACGTCCTGGAGGTTCTCCAGGCCGACCTTGGCCAGCTTTTCGGCCATGGCGTCACCGACACCTTTGAGTGCGGTGACCGACACCTGCGACAGCTCTGTCATACCGTTAATCAGCTCGCAGCATTCGGCTTGGCCACCGAGCACAGACGGACCGAGTCGGCCAGGATCTCAATGGCTTTCGGGCGCGGGAAGCTCGCGCGCCAGGCAATCGCCACAGTACGGAATGGCACCGGCGGCGTGAGTGGGCGCACTTCGATCACGCCGGGGGCGTAGTGATGGCTGTCCACTGCCGACAGCGGCAGGATCGAAATACCCAGGCCGGAAGCGACCATATGGCGAATGGTTTCCAGGGAACTGGATTCCACGGTGGTATGTTTGGCGCCGTCGTTGCCCTTGGTCAGGGTCGGGCAGGCTTCCAGTACCTGATCGCGGAAGCAGTGACCTTCGCCCAGCAGCAGCAAGCTCTTGTCGTTGAGCAGGCCGGCGTCGATGGTGTCCTTTTGCGTCCACGGGTGGGAGGCCGGCATCAACACGTAGAACGGTTCGTCGTAGAGCGGCAGGGTCAGCACGTCTGCTTCGTTGAACGGCAGGGCGATGATGATCGCGTCCAACTCGCCATTGCGCAGTTTGTCGCGCAGTACATGGGTGAAGTTTTCTTCGATATACAGCGGCATCTGCGGCGCAACGCGGTGCAGTTGCGGAATCAGGTGCGGGAACAGGTACGGGCCGACGGTGTAGATGGCGCCGACTTTGAGCGGTGCAGTCAGCTGGTTCTTGCCGGCCTGGGCCAGCTCGCGGATGCTTTGGGCTTGCTCCAGTACCTTTTGGGCCTGGGCGACGATGCCTTCGCCCACCGGCGTGAGGCGCACGGCGCTCTTGCTGCGCTCAAAAATCAGCACACCGAGTTCGTCTTCAAGCTTCTTCACACCCACCGACAGCGTCGGTTGGCTGACATGGCAACGCTCGGCCGCGTGGCCGAAGTGCTGCTCTTGGGCGAGGGTCACGATGTAGCGTAATTCTGTAAGAGTCATAGCGGGCGTCCATGAGGTTGCGGGCCAAGCATACCGGCTGCAATCGATAGACGCACGTTATCAGAACTTTGATGGGGATTGAGCGGGGAATGTTGAGGATTTTGCTGAAGTGGTGAAACCAAATGTGGGAGCTGGCTTGTGTGGGGGCTCCCACACCAGCCGGCTCCCGTTTGCCGCTTACCGGCGGCGCTTCTCAATGTTGTAAACAAATGGCGCGACGATTTCGACGCTGCCGCCTTTCAACATATCGGCCGGTGGTTTGGGCAGTGGCTGGGCTCGACGGATCATGTCCAGGGTCGCACGGTCCAGATCGGCGTTGCCGGAGCGGCCCACCAACTCGTAGGACAGCACGTTGCCTTCGGCATCGACCACAAAGCGCAGGCGGTTCAAGCCTTCCTTGCCTCGCTGTTGGGCACCTGGCGGGTACTTCTTGTACTTCTGCAAGTGCGCCAGCAGGGCGCCTTCCCAGGACGCTTTGGCTGCGACCTGTTGTGGGGACGGGCCCGGAACCGGCTGGGCAGACTTTTCAGCTGGCGCATTGTTTTGTGGCGATTCGCTCGGCGGCTCTTCGGAAGGTTTTTCCTTGGGCGGCTCGGGCTTCTTCTCCACCGGCTTGGGCGGCTGCGGCTTCGGTTTTGGCTTGACCGGCTTGGGCACCTGGATCGTTGGTTTAGGTGCCTCGGCCAGTTTTGGCAGGGGCAGCTCTTCCACGGGGGCAGGCGGCTGCGGCGGTGTGACAACCTTGGGTGGAGCCGGCGGCGGCGGTGCAGGCATCGGCGCGAGGTCGATGACCATCGCCGCCGGTGGCAGTGTTACCGGATGCGGCGCGGACCACTGGAGCGCGATGATAATCGCGACGGCATGCACGCCCAGCACGACGGCGAGGCTGGTGCCATAACGCGTCAGTTTGTGGCGCGTCGTGATCATTTCTTGGCTGCCGTCTCAAGTCCGACCAGGCCTACCTTGAGGTAGCCGGCTGCCCGCAGGGCATCCATCACACTCATCAGGTCGCCGTAGTCCACGCCTTTGTCGGCCTGGAAGAAGATCGTCGTGTCTTTCTTGCCTTGGGTCTTGGCGTCGAGCACCGGGCCCAGGGTTTCAGCTTTGACTTCTTCTTCGCCCAGGAACAGGCGTTGGTCCGCCTTGACGCTGAGGAAAATCGGCTTCTCCGGCCGCGGCGCAGGCTTGGCGCTGGACGCGGGCAGGTCGACCTTGATATCCACGGTCGCCAGCGGCGCGGCCACCATGAAGATGATCAGCAGCACGAGCATTACGTCGATAAACGGCGTGACGTTGATCTCGTGGTTCTCGACGAGTTCGTCGTCGCCTTGATTCAAATGCAGGCCCATGGCCGATTACCCCACTTTCACCATGTGCGGTTGCGAGCTGCGCTCGGTAGGCAGGTGATCGAGGTCGCGGCTGACCAGCAGCAGGACTTCTGCCGACGCGTCCGATACCTGGGCCTTATAGCCGGCAATCGAACGGGCGAAGACGTTGTAGATCACCACCGCAGGGATTGCTGCAACCAGGCCCAGCGCGGTTGCCAGCAGGGCTTCGGCGATGCCGGGGGCGACGACGGCGAGGTTGGTGGTCTGGGTTTTTGCGATGCCGATGAAGCTGTTCATGATGCCCCACACGGTGCCGAACAGGCCGACAAACGGTGCGGTGGAACCGATGGTGGCCAGCACGCCGGTGCCGCTGCTCATGTTACGGCCGCATGCTGCAACCAGGCGTTCGAGACGGAAGCTGACGCGTTCCTTGATGCCTTCTTTTTCGCGGGTATTGACCGACAGACGCATTTCTTCCAGAGCGTCGTGTACCAGCAGGTTGGCCAGGGTGCCCTTCTTGGTCGCGCTCTCGCTGGCTTCCTTGAGGGTGGTGGCTTTTTTCAGGTGGACGATCTCAGCGCGCAGACGGCGCTTGGCGCCCAGCAGCTCGAAGCCCTTGGCGATCCAGATGGTCCAGGTGATGATCGAGGCGATGGCCAGGCCGATCATCACGGCTTTTACCACGACGTCAGCGTTCTGGTACATGCCCCACGGCGACAGGTCATGGGCCATGCCCAGGCTGTTGTCTTCTTCCAACACTACACCGGTTTCGTCGGCAGGTGCGACGTCGCCTGCAGCCTGGGCCGGGTCGGTGGCCACCGGGGCGGCAACAGGAGCAGCTGGCGTAGCGCCGGTGTGCTCGGCAGCAGCCGGTGCGGCTGGGGCGGTGGCATCAGCGAAGGCAGCGGTCGGTGCCAGCAGTACGCTTAACAGCAGCGCAGCAATCGCACGCCAGGCGCGGGATGGGCTGTGAAGCTTGGTTGGCGAAGCGGGGTTTGTATTACGTGTCATGCTGGCCGGACCTGAGAGGAAAAATTGAGTGATCGTCCTGCCAGACCCTTGAGGGTCGAGGACAAATGGGTCGTTATTATTGCAAGTAATTCTTGTTAACAGAAGTAATACAGTAACTTTATTTGTGCTTTTTCTGGCCGCTCGTCATCTGCGAGGGCTAATCTAGACCTTTAAGAACGGAGTTTTATGATGTCTGCGCCTTCTGTTGTGATTGCCGGTTGCGGCGATGTGGGGAGCCGGCTGGCTAGCCAATTGCTCGGCGCGAATTGGGAGGTTCATGGCCTGCGCCGTGATGTTTCAAAGCTCCCCGATGGCGTGATCGGCATTGCCGGCGACCTGTTCAAAAAGGATTGCCCTGAGACCTGGCCGATCGGCGCAGTGGATTACCTGGTGTATTGCGCGGCCGCCACCGACCACGATGAGGCCGGGTATCGCGCGGCATACGTGCAAGGGTTGCAGCATGTGTTGGAGTGGCTGAGTGACTATGGCCAGGCGCCCAGGCACCTGCTGTTTGTTTCCAGCAGCAGCGTGTATGGCCAGCAGAATGGTGAGTGGGTCGACGAAACATCTGATACCAGGGCGACGGGCTATTCCGGCCAGGTCATGCTGGAGGCCGAGCAGGTCGCGCTCAACAGTGGGATCCCGGCGAGTATCGTGCGCTTGACCGGGATTTACGGCCCGGGCCGCGAATGGCTGCTGACCCAGGTACGCCAGGGCTATCGCGTGGCAATCGATCCGCCGTTGTATGGCAACCGGATTCACGCGGATGATGCGGCAGGTTTGCTGGCCTTTTTGCTGCGTCATGTAGAGCAGGGCGGCTCGCTGGAAAAAATCTACATCGGGGTCGACGATGCCCCAGCGCCATTGGCGGAGGTGGTGGGCTGGTTGCGCGAGTACCTGGGCGTGACGGAGTGGGCGGATGACGCCAGTGTAAGGCGTGCCGGCAGCAAACAATGCAGCAACGCCCGGGCTCAGGCGTTGGGCTGGGTGCCGACCTACCCGACTTATCGCGAAGGGTATGCGGCGATTCTCAAGGGCTGAAACGCAGTCAAAAAATGTGGGAGCTGGCTTGCCTGCGATAGCGAAGTATCAGTCCACCTCTATCTCGACTGAGTCACCGTCATCGCAGGCAAGCCAGCTCCCACATTTGCTTCAGGGTGATGCTGGTTATTTCTTCTCAAGCAGCCATTGGCGCGGGCCGGGCGTGAACTGCGGCACCTCGTCGGCCAGCGCGGTGTTGATCGCTTGGAATATCGCCAACTGCTTGCCTTTGCGCGTGAAGATCCAGGGGTTGCCCTGGCCGTTCAATTGCAGCCAGATGCTGTCGTAGCCGCCGCTCATAGAGGCGCAGTCGCCCGCCAGACACAGCGAGTAGCGGTCGACGCCTGGCAGGCCGGCGACCTTTCCGTCGGCCTGGAACTGCACTGTGGAACCGTCGCCGTTGCCGTCGGTAATCTTCCAGTCGCCGCCCATATAGGCTGCATACAGTGCCCGTTCGAAGTTGGCACCCAGTGGCGCACCTTCCGGGGCGGGATCCTTGGCACGGGCGAACAGTTGCTCGGGCTCGTTATCGTTGGCCACTTGCAGCAGTTGTTTGCCTTTGCGCTTGAGTTCGGTGGCGGAGCTGCCGTAGAACTCGACGTTCCATGCGCCGGATTTATCCCCGAGCAACTTGCCTTCGGCGACTTCAAAGCCGTTGTAGTAGCGCGCCTGCAAAGCCTTGGTATTGACCTCCCATTCGAGGTTCGGGCCAAAACTCTGCAGCGCTTCGCGCAAAGGGCCGCCCTTGGCTGCCGCGTTGATGGCGGCCTGGTTGATCCAGGTGCCACTCACATCCAGGTCGGCGGGGTTGCTGGCGCAGCCGCCGAGCAACAGGGCGAGCAACGAAGTGGCTACAAGCGCTTTGCGCATCATGAAATCCTTCTGAAACGAAGTCGGCGCAGCCTGTTGAGGCTGCGCCGGGTGTTTTACTCGATGACCAGAATCGCGTCCATCTCAACCTGTGCGCCCTTTGGCAGCGCAGCAACGCCGATGGCAGCGCGGGCTGGGTACGGCTGTTCGAAGTATTTGCCCATGATCTCGTTGACCTTGGCGAAGTGGCTCAGGTCGGTGAGGAAGATGTTCAGCTTGACGATGTCCTTGAACGAACCGCCGGCGGCTTCGGCTACGGATTTCAGGTTTTCGAAGACTTGTACGGTTTGTGCTTCGAAGCCTTCAACCAGTTCCATGGTCTTTGGGTCCAGCGGAATCTGGCCGGACATGTAGACGGTGTTGCCCGCCTTGATCGCCTGGGAGTAAGTGCCGATGGCGGCCGGGGCTTTGTCGCTGGTGATAACAGTCTTGGTCATGAGTTGCTCCTTGTAAGAGAGGGGCTATGCACGCATACGGGTGATGCGGATCACTCCGGTCAGGGCGCGCAGTTTCTTGATCACGCGGGCCAGGTGCACGCGGTCGTGCACGCTGACCACCAGCTGGACCACGCTGATGCGACCATCGCGTTCATCCATGCTGATTTTTTCGATATTGCCGTCGGCCGCGTTGACGCTGCTGGCAAGCAGTGCGATCAGGCCGCGCTGATGCTCCAGCTCCACACGCAGCTCGACGTTGAATTCGCCGGTGACATCCTTGGCCCAAGAGAGCTGGATGCATTTCTCCGGGTTGTGGCGGATTTCGGTGATATTGCGGCAGTTGTCCAGGTGCACCACCATGCCTTTGCCCGCCGACAAGTGGCCGACAATCGGGTCGCCCGGGATCGGCGTACAGCATTTTGCGTAGCTGAGCACCAAGCCTTCGGTGCCGCGAATCGCCAGCGGACCTTCCGGGCTTGGCAATTGTTCGCCTTCGCCGAGCAGGCGGCGAGCGACTACATAGGCCATGCGGTTACCCAGGCCGATATCTTCCAGCAGGTCTTCGATGGTTTCCTGGCGATACTCGTGGAGCATCGCTTGTACGCGCTCTGTCGGAATTTTGTCCAGGGCACTGTCGAAACCGTTGAGGACCTTGTTCAACAGGCGTTCGCCGAGGCTGATGGATTCGGAGCGGCGTTGCAACTTCAGGGCGTGGCGGATGTGTGTCCGCGCTTTACCGGTGACCACGAAGTTGAGCCAGGCCGGGTTCGGGCGCGCGCCGGGAGCACTGACGATCTCGACCGTGGAGCCGCTTTGCAGCGGTTCGGACAGCGGCGCGAGGCGACGGTTGATCCGGCAGGCAATGCAGCTGTTACCGACGTCGGTGTGCACCGCGTAGGCAAAGTCGACCGCCGTGGAGCCTTTGGGCAGCTCCATGATTCGGCCTTTGGGCGTGAACACGTAGACCTCGTCCGGGAACAGGTCGATCTTCACGCTTTCGATGAATTCCAGGGAGTTGCCGGCACGTTGCTGCATTTCCAGCACGCCTTTGACCCACTGGCGAGCACGGGCGTGGGTGCCTTTTGGCTGTTCGTCACCGCTGGACTTGTACAGCCAGTGGGCGGCGATGCCATTGTTGGCCATCTCTTCCATTTCCCGCGTGCGGATCTGGATTTCGATCGGCACCCCGTGCATACCGAACAGCGTGGTATGCAGCGACTGATAGCCGTTGGCCTTGGGAATGGCGATGTAGTCCTTGAAGCGCCCCGGCAGGGGTTTGTACAAATTATGTACAGCACCCAGCACGCGGTAGCAGGTGTCTACCTTGTCGACGATGATCCGGAACGCGTACACGTCCATGATCTCGTTAAAGGCCCGGCGCTTGCCGCGCATCTTCTTGTAGATGCCGTAGATGTGCTTCTGCCGGCCGCTGACTTCGCCTTCAATCTCGTCGATCGCCAGGCAGTGGCTCAGCGACTCTTCGATCTTGTTGACGATTTCCTTGCGGTTGCCCCGTGCGCGCTTGACCGCCTGGTAGATGCGCGCCGAGCGCATCGGGTGCATGGCCTTGAAGCCGAGGTCTTCGAATTCGATACGAATGGCATGCATGCCCAGCCGATTGGCGATGGGGGCGTAGATTTCCAGGGTTTCCTTGGCGATGCGCCGGCGTTTTTCGCCGGACAGCACTTCCAGCGTGCGCATGTTGTGCAGCCGGTCGGCCAGCTTGACCAGAATCACACGGATATCCCGCGCCATGGCCATGGCCATTTTCTGGAAGTTTTCTGCCTGGGCTTCGGCCTTGGTCTCGAAGTTCATCTGGGTCAGTTTGCTGACCCCGTCGACCAGTTCGGCCACGGTTTCACCAAATTGCGCACTCAGCGCTTCCTTGGCGATGCCGGTGTCTTCGATCACGTCATGCAGCATCGCGGCCATCAGGCTCTGATGGTCCATGTGCATGTCGGCAAGAATATTTGCCACCGCAAGAGGATGGGTGACATACGCCTCGCCGCTTCGGCGGCGCTGGCCGTCGTGGGCTTGTTCGGCGTAGAAATACGCTCGGCGGACCAGGTTGACCTGGTCTGGGCCGAGGTAGGCCGATAAGCGATCGGCGAGGGCGTCTATGCTCGGCAAAGTATGAACTCCTGCCGTTGGCTGTGACCCCGCGCCGTGCTACGTCGACCAGGCATAGGCTTAGACGGCCTCGTTGGACTCGTCCTCGAACGCTGCAAACAGCGGTTCGTCTTCAACGATTTCAGCGTTGGCGATGAACTCGTAGCTCATCAGGCCTTCAGCGATTTCACGCAGGGCTACAACGGTAGGCTTGTCGTTTTCCCACTGGACCAGGGGCTCTTTGCCGCCGGTGGCCAGTTGACGGGCACGCTTGGTAGAGAGCATGACCAGCTCAAAGCGGTTATCCACGTGTTCTAGGCAGTCTTCAACGGTTACGCGGGCCATGGTATTCCTCGGAGCGAATGCAAGATGCGCGCTGCCCGGTTGGGCGAGCGGACTAAACAGTTTAAAAAATCACCAGCGTTTAGGGAAGCGCTGATTTTCCCCGCGCCCTCGCAAAACCGCTACAAGTGCCAATGTAAAGCCCTTGCAGCGGTTTTGGGAAGCGCCAATCAACCAAGCAGTTCAGCGAGTAATTTGCCAAAACGCTGCTGTTGGCGCTTTTGCTGGAGCTGATTGGTGCGAAAAATCGCCTTCAAGTCATCCAGTGCGTGGGCAAAATCGTCATTAATGATCAGGTAGTCGTAGTCGACGTAGTGGCTCATTTCGCTGACGGCTTCGCGCATGCGGCCTTCGATGATCTCGTCGCTGTCCTGGCCGCGGTTGGTCAGGCGCTGGTGCAACGCTTCCAAAGACGGCGGCAGGATGAAGATGGAACGCGCCTTGGGCATCAGTTGGCGCACTTGTTCGGCGCCCTGCCAGTCGATCTCCAGGATCAGGTCGTGGCCTTCGTCCAGCGTCTGCTGCAGGTGGCTTTGCGAGGTGCCATAGAGGTTGCCGAACACTTCCGCGCGCTCCAGAAAGTCGCCGTGTTCGATCATCTTGACGAACTCTGTGCGCTCGACGAAGTGATAGTGCACGCCGTTCACTTCACCTGGGCGCATGGCGCGGGTGGTGTGCGAGACCGAAATGCGGATTTGCTCGTCGGCGTCGGTCAAGGCTTTGACCAGGCTGCTCTTGCCCGCGCCCGATGGCGCAGAAATGATGTAAAGGGTGCCGGTGCTGTGGGTCATGGAAGTTGCCTTACTCAATATTCTGTACTTGTTCGCGCATCTGCTCGATCAACACTTTGAGGTTGACCGCAGCCGTGGTGCTGCGCGGATCAAACGCCTTGGAACCCAGTGTATTGGCTTCGCGGTTGAGTTCCTGCATCAGGAAGTCCAGGCGCCGACCGGCGGCACCCGCTGATTTGAGTACGCGGCGCACTTCGAGGATGTGGGTGCTCAGGCGGTCGAGTTCTTCGGCTACGTCGCTCTTTTGCGCCAGCAGCACCATTTCCTGTTCCAGGCGCACCGGGTCGAGGTCGGCCTTCATGTCGGTGAAGCGGTCCAGAACCTTCTGGCGCTGGGTGGCGAGCATCTGCGGCACTAGCTCACGCAGGGTGACCACGTCTTCTTCGATCGAAGTCAGGCGCTCATTGATCAGGCGGGCCAGTTCGGCGCCTTCGCGCTCGCGGCCGGCCTTGAGTTCCTTCAAGCCTTGGGTGAACAGGGCGAGGGCTTCGGCATTGAGGGCTTGCGGGTCGGTGGCGTCGGCCACCAGTACGCCGGGCCAGGCCAGCACTTCCAACGGGTTCAGCGCGGCCGGTTGCTTGATCAGGCTGGCGATGGTTTCGGCGGCGGCTACCAGTTGCGCGGCGCGATCGCGGTCGACCTGCAGCGGCTTTCCGGTGGTTTCTTCGGTAAAACGCAGGGTGCATTCCAGCTTGCCCCGCGAGATACCCTGGCGCAACGCTTCACGCACGGCGCCTTCGAGGTCGCGGAAGGATTCCGGCAGGCGCAGGTGCGGCTCCAGGTAGCGGCTGTTGACCGAGCGCAGTTCCCAGCTCAGGGTGCCCTGGGCGCCGGCTTTTTCGACGCGGGCGAAGGCGGTCATGCTGTGCACCATGGAAGTACCTCGCGATGCAGACCCGCAAATGCGGGCTGATGGGTAAATTTTGAAGCCGACAGGCTGCGAAGGCGCAGGATTGTAGCGCAGTGGGGCGAGCGCGCCCAAACAATGGGCGCCGACCAGGCCATTCGTAACCGAATTTTTTAGAAGTGCCCCGAAACGGTTCGCGGCTCTATAATGCTCGGCAGTTTTTCGTCCTTCGTACAGGTATCCCCTATGAAACGTCCAAGTGGTCGCGCTGCCGATCAGCTCCGCTCGATCCGCATTACCCGCAACTACACCAAACACGCCGAGGGATCTGTACTGGTCGAGTTTGGCGATACCAAAGTGATCTGCACCGTCAGCGTCGAAAACGGCGTGCCGCGCTTCCTTAAAGGCCAAGGTCAGGGTTGGTTGACTGCCGAGTACGGCATGCTGCCGCGCGCTACCGGCGAGCGTAACCAGCGTGAAGCCAGCCGTGGCAAGCAAGGCGGTCGCACCCTGGAAATCCAGCGCCTTATCGGCCGCTCGCTGCGCGCAGCCCTGGACATGTCCAAGCTGGGCGACGTGACCCTGTACGTCGACTGCGACGTGATCCAGGCTGACGGCGGCACCCGCACCGCCTCCATCACTGGCGCCATGGTGGCCCTGGTAGATGCGCTTAAAGTGATCAAGAAGCGCGGCGGCCTCAAAGGCGGCGACCCGCTCAAGCAGATGATCGCCGCTGTGTCGGTTGGCATGTATCAGGGCGAGCCTGTGCTGGACCTGGACTACCTGGAAGATTCGGCCGCCGAGACCGACCTGAACGTAGTGATGACCAGCACCGGTGGTTTCATCGAAGTGCAGGGCACCGCCGAAGGCGCGCCATTCCAGCCAGCCGACCTGAACGCCATGCTCGCCCTGGCCCAGAAAGGCATGACCGAAATCTTCGAACTGCAGAACGCCGCACTGGCCGACTGAGCCTGCCTCAAGGAGAAGCGCCATGAATGACAGCCAAATGCCCGTACCTACGCCTTCCTACGAAGTGCGCCAGGGAGCCATGTTGTGTCATCTCGCGGCGTTTCTGGGGTTTGTGTTCCCTTTCGGCAGTGTCGTGGGGCCGCTGATCCTGTGGCAGATGAAGAAGGAAGTGGACCCGTTCATTGATGATCAGGGCAAGGAAGCCCTGAACTTCCAGATCACCGTAGCCATCGCCTGGATGGCGTGCATTGTGCTGGCCTTCGCGGTGATCGGGTTTTTCCTGATGTTTGCCCTGGCAATCGCCACGGTGGTGCTGACGATCATCGGTAGCATCAAGGCCAACAAGGGGATTGCCTATCGCTACCCCTTGACCTGGCGAGTGGTCAAATAATGAGCAGGCACAAAAAAACCGACAGCGATGTCGGTTTTTTTGTGCCCGGAAAAAGACCTTAGATGGTCAGCGTCCAGTCGTAGTCCACGATCAGCGGCGCGTGCTGCGAAAAACGCGGCTGACGCGGCAGACGTGCGCTGCGAACGAACCGGCGCAGACCTGGGGTCAGCAACTGGTAGTCAAAACGCCAGCCCAGGTTGAGCATCTCAGCCTGTTCGTTATCCGGCCACCAGCTGTACTGGTCGCCTTCACGGCTGACTTCGCGCAGGGCATCCACATAGCCCATGTTGCCGACAATCTCGTCCATCCAGGCCCGTTCCGGCGCCAGGAAACCCGGTGATTGCTGGCTGTCACGCCAGTTCTTGATATCCAGCTTCTGTTGCGCCACGTACAGCGAGCCACAGTAAATGTACTCGCGACGTTTGCGTCGCTGTTTATCCAGATAACGGGCGAAATCGTCCATTAGCTTGAACTTCTGGTTCAAGTCTTCATCGCCGTTCTGCCCCGAAGGGAGCAGCAAGGTCGCGATGCTGACCTTGTCGAAATCGGCTTGCAGGTAGCGCCCGTAGCGGTCGGCTGTCTCGAAGCCGAGGCCGCTGATGACCGCCTTGGGTTGCAACCGTGAGTACAGAGCCACGCCACCTTGGGCAGGGACTTCGGCATCACAGGCATAAAGGAAGTAGCCATCCAGTTGGAAGGCTGGGTCGTCCAGTTCAAAGGCGGAGGCGCGGGTGTCCTGCAGGCAGATGACGTCGGCATTCTGTGCTTGCAGCCAACTGAGCAAACCACGCTCGACTGCAGCCTGAATACCATTGACGTTCACACTGATGATCCGCATAAATGGCCCCAAAAATCGCGTGCGTGTATGATACACGCCGTCTACCTAATTAGCTAAATCCGTGGTATCTGAGGCTTTTTTCATGCAGGCGTATCAACGCGATTTCATTCGTTTTGCCATCGATCGCGGCGTTTTACGCTTCGGTGAGTTCACTTTGAAGTCCGGGCGCACCAGCCCTTACTTCTTCAATGCAGGCCTGTTCAACTCGGGTTCGGCCCTGGCTCAGCTGGGTCGTTTCTATGCGGCAGCCATCGTCGATAGCGGTATTTCCTTCGACGTGTTGTTCGGGCCAGCTTACAAGGGCATCCCTCTGGCGGCCGCTACGGCCGTGGCCCTGGCTGAACATCATGAGCTGGATTTGCCATGGTGCTTCAACCGCAAAGAGGCCAAGGCTCATGGCGAAGGCGGCAGCCTGGTCGGTGCGCCACTCAAGGGCGACGTGCTGATCATCGACGATGTGATCACCGCCGGCACCGCCATCCGTGAAGTGATGCAGATCATCGCGTCCCAGGAAGGTGCCAAGGCCGCCGGCGTGCTGATCGCGCTGAACCGCCAGGAGCGCGGCAACGGTGAGTTGTCGGCAATCCAGGAAGTGGAGCGTGATTTCGGTATTCCGGTGGTGAGCATTGTTTCGTTGAACCAGGTGCTGCAATACCTGGAAGATGACGCGCAGCTCAAGCAGCATTTGCCTGCAGTGCGTGCGTACCGTGAGCAGTTCGGCGTCTGACACCGAACCCCTGTGGGAGCGGGCTTGCCCGCGATAGCGGTATGTCAGGCGGTGCAGTTCTTGAATGTGCCGCCGTCATCGCAGGCAAGCCAGCTCCCACATTGGAACTGTGAAAACAAAAAAGGCCCCGCTCAATTGGATTGAGCGGGGCCTTTTGGTTTTTGGCGTTTAAGGCCGCTTGCGGTTACTGATCAGCGTACCCACACCCGTATCGGTGAAGATTTCCAGCAGGATCGCATTCGGCACGCGGCCATCCAGAATCAGCGAACTGCCCACGCCGCCTTGCACGGCTTCCAGCGCGCAACGGATCTTCGGCAGCATGCCGCCGTAGATGGTGCCATCGGCAATCAGCTCGTCCACTTGTTGAGTGGTCAAACCGGTCAATACCTTGCCTTCCTTGTCCATCAGCCCGGCGATGTTGGTCAGCAGCATCAGCTTCTCGGCTTTCAGTGCTTCAGCCACTTTACCGGCGACCAGATCGGCGTTGATGTTGTAGGACTCACCGTTGGCGCCCACGCCGATGGGCGCGATCACCGGGATGAAGTCGCCCTTGACCAGCAGGTTCAACAAGTCGGTGTTGATGCCGATCACTTCGCCGACCTGGCCGATGTCGATGATTTCCGGCTGGGTCATTTCCGGCGTCTGGCGGGTCACCGTCAGCTTTTTCGCGCGGATCAGTTCCGCGTCCTTGCCGGTCAGGCCGATGGCACTGCCGCCATGGCGGTTGATCAGGTTAACGATGTCCTTGTTGACCTGGCCGCCAAGGACCATCTCCACCACGTCCATGGTCTGCGCGTCGGTGACGCGCATGCCATCGATGAAGTGACTCTCGATCGACAAGCGCTTGAGCAGGTCACCGATTTGCGGGCCGCCACCATGGACGACCACCGGGTTGATCCCCACGGCTTTCATCAACACGATGTCGCGGGCAAAACCGGTTTTCAGCTCGTCGCTTTCCATGGCATTGCCGCCGTACTTGATCACCAGCGTCTTGCCGACGTAGCGTCGAATGTAAGGCAACGCTTCGGACAGGACCTTGGCAGTGTTGGCAGCGGCTTCGCGTTCGAGGGTCATTCAGGGCTCCGGTAAAAAAATCAGAACGGTAATTGGAGATCAGGGGCAACACGTTTCAACTGGGCGTGGAACACGTCCTTGATGCGCTGCAACTCAGCCTCGGTATCCGCCTCGAAACGCAGGACCAGCACCGGTGTGGTGTTGGACGCGCGAACCAGGCCCCAGCCTTTGGCGTAATCGACTCGCACACCATCAATGGTGGTCAGGTTGGCGCCTTCACCCCATTGCGCATCGTGCAGTGCGTCAATGATGCTGAATTTGCTCTCCTCGGTCACATGTATATTGATCTCTGGTGTAGAAATATCATTCGGGAAGGTCTGAAACAGCTCCTGTGCCGTGGATTTTTCCTTGCTGAGGATCTCCAGCAGACGTGCGGCGCTGTAAATGCCGTCGTCAAAACCGAACCAGCGCTCTTTGAAGAACACGTGGCCGCTCATTTCACCGGCCAACAGCGCGCCGGTTTCCTTCATTTTCTTTTTGATCAACGAGTGACCGGTCTTCCACATTAGCGGGCGCCCGCCATATTCCTTGATCAGCGGCGTGAGGCGGCGGGTGCACTTCACGTCGAAGATGATTTCGGCGTTGGCGTTGCGCGCCACCACGTCACGGGCAAACAGCATCAGCAGGCGGTCGGCGAACACGTTTTCGCCGGTGTTGGTCACCACGCCAACACGGTCGCCGTCACCGTCGAACGCCAGGCCCACGTCGGCGCCGGTTTCCTTGACCTTGGCGATCAAATCCACCAGGTTTTCCGGCTTGCCTGGGTCCGGGTGATGGTTGGGGAAGTTGCCGTCGACGTCGCAGAACAGCGGGATCACTTCACAGTTGAGGGCTTCGAGCAGTTGCGGAGCGATCACGCCAGCCGCGCCGTTGCCGCAGTCCACCACCACTTTCAGGCGGCGGGCCAATTTGACGTCGCCGGTGATCTGGTCAGAGTAGCGCTGCAGAATGTCGACTTTGGTGACACTGCCTTTGCCGCTGGTCAGGTCGTTGGTCTTGAGGCGGTCGTGCAGGGCCTGGATCTGTTCGTTGGCCAGGGTGTCACCGGCAATCACGATCTTGAAGCCGTTGTAGTCCGAGGGATTATGGCTGCCGGTGAGCATCACCCCGGACTTACCGGCCAGTACGTTGGCCGCGTAGTACAGCGCTGGTGTCGGCACCAGGCCGACGTCGCTGACGTGGCAACCGCTGTCGGCGAGGCCCTGGATCAGTTGTTCCACCAGCTCCGGGCCGGACAAGCGGCCATCACGGCCTACCGAGACATTAGGTTCGCCCTGGGCCAGGCTCTGGGCACCGATGGCGCGGCCGATCCAGTAGGCGGTTTCGGCGGTCAGGGTCTTGGGCACCACGCCACGAATGTCGTAGGCGCGGAAGATGCTGTCGGGGAATGTCGGGGCTACTCGGGCTGCGGTACTCATCGCGGGGGTGAACTCCATCTGAAGGGGGCAAGGCTGGCCTTAAAGTGGCTGACCGGCAGGCTCAAACTGAAGGGTATGACGGTGTTTTCGGCAGAGAGTTCGTGGTGCAAAAATGCCATCGGCGTGCCGAGGCACTTTGGGAAAACGCGTAATGCATTGATTTCATTGTGGAAATTTCGCTGAATAAATCCGCACATTCTTCATCCTGAATAGCCATGCGGTGGCGTCTTGCCGGACAACTGCATCCGGCAAGGTTCAGCTTAGTCAGTGGCTGCCGGAATGCCCAAAACCACCTGCGCCGCGCTGAGTTTCGTCGAACTCCTGCACCAGTTCGAAGTGTGCCTGTACCACCGGTACCAGCACCAACTGGGCGATGCGCTCGCCGACAGCGATGTTGAACGCGGTGTTGCCACGGTTCCAGCACGACACCATCAATTCGCCCTGATAGTCCGAATCGATCAGGCCTACGAGGTTGCCCAGCACGATGCCATGTTTGTGGCCCAGGCCGGAGCGCGGCAGGATCAATGCCGCCAGGCCTGGGTCGCCGACGTAGATCGACAGGCCGGTAGGAATCAGGATTGTCTGGCCTGGCTCAAGGACGGTGTCTTCCTTGAGCATGGCGCGCAGGTCCAGGCCGGCGGAGCCCGGAGTGGCATAGGCCGGCAGAGGAAATTCGTTGCCGATGCGGGGGTCGAGGATCTTGGCTTGCAAAGCGTGCATGTAAATTAAACCTGGTTCAGCCGTTGGGCGATAAATGAGATCAGTTGGCGGGCAATCTTGCCCTTGCTGGTCTGGGCGAAAAGGGTGGCGTGCAGCTCGCGGTCGATCACGCTGCAGGCGTTTTCCTCGCTGTTGAAGCCGATGCTCGGGTTGGCGACATCATTGGCAACGATCAGGTCGAGGTTTTTGTCTTTCAATTTGCGTGCGGCGTAGTCCAGCAAGTGCTCGGTTTCGGCGGCGAAACCGACACTGAACGGGCGGTCCGGGCGCGTGGCGATGGTGGCCAGGATGTCCGGGTTGCGCACCATTTGCAGGAGCAGGCCGTCGCCGCTTGTAGGGTCTTTCTTAAGCTTTTGCGGGGCGACAACTTCCGGGCGGTAGTCTGCAACCGCTGCCGAGGCGATAAACAGGTCGCAGGGAATGGCCGCTTCACAGGCCGCCAGCATGTCCCGGGCGCTGACTACGTCGATTCGCGTGACGCGATCAGGGGTTGGCAAGTGCACCGGGCCGGTGATCAGGGTGACGCGTGCGCCTGCCTCGACCGCGGCTTCCGCCAAGGCAAAGCCCATTTTTCCTGAGCTATGGTTGGTGATGTAACGCACCGGGTCGATGTTTTCCTGGGTCGGGCCGGCGGTAATCAGCACATGTTTGCCCGTGAGAGCCAGGTGCTGAAAGCACTCGGCGGCGCACAGCGCGAGGTCAGTAGCCTCAAGCATGCGGCCCATGCCCACGTCGCCGCAAGCTTGGCTGCCCGAAGCCGGGCCAAATACTTTAAGGCCACGGCTTTGCAGGAGTTGGGTGTTGGCCTGGGTGGCCGGGTCGCGCCACATGGCCTGGTTCATGGCCGGTGCGATGGCGACGGTGGCGTCGGTGGCCAGTACCAGAGTGGTCAACAGGTCATCGGCGATGCCTTGGGCCAGGCGGGCGATCAGGTCGGCGGTGGCCGGGGCGATCAACACCAGGTCGGCCCATTTTGCCAGCTCGATGTGGCCCATGGCAGCTTCGGCCGCCGGGTCCAAAAGGTCCAGGTGAACCGGGTGCCCAGACAAGGCCTGCATGGTCAGCGGGGTGATGAACTCACTGCCACCACGGGTCATGACCACGCGCACTTCGGCGCCCTGGTCCAGGAGCCTGCGAACCAGTTCTGCGCTCTTGTAGGCGGCAATGCCGCCGCCGACGCCGAGAACGATGCGTTTCCGATACAGACGCTGCATTGGTTTGCCTTTCCAGTTCAGTGATGCCAGTTCAGTGACGCCTGCGATGCCCCCTCCCCAGGGGAAATCACATGCAAAAAAGAGGGCTTAAGATAACACAGCGACCGCCAGGCAACAGCGGCGCACGTGCAGAGGGAGGCGGGATGAGTATTCGCGATTGGCCTGTGGCGGAACGCCCACGGGAGAAGCTTTTGGAATGGGGCGCGGCGAGTTTGTCGGATGCCGAGTTGTTGGCGATTTTCTTGCGTACCGGGGTTTCCGGCAGAAGCGCAGTCGACCTGGCGCGCCATCTATTGGCGCAATTCGGTGGCCTGCGCCCGTTGTTGGAGGCCAGCCAGACGCTGTTCAGCCAGCACTTGGGGCTGGGGCCGGCGAAATTTGCCCAGTTGCAGGCGGTGCTGGAAATGTCTCGGCGGCATATGGCCGAACGCTTGCGTGCCGACTCGGTGCTGGAAAGCCCGCTGGCCGTACGTGAGTACCTCAAGGCCTTGCTGCGCCACGAGCCCCACGAAATATTCGGCTGCCTGTTTCTTGACTCAAAGCACCGGGTGCTGGGCTTTGAGGCGCTATTTGAGGGCACCATCGACGCGGCCATCGTTTATCCGCGACAAGTGGTCAAGCGCGCGCTCGCTTACAACGCGGCGGCTCTTATCCTGTGCCACAACCATCCGTCCGGGAGCGTCGAGCCAAGTGCGGCTGATCGAAAATTAACCAAAATATTGCAAAAGGCCTTGGAGTCAGTGGATGTGCGGGTGCTCGACCACATCATCGTGGGAGATGGCGACCCGCTGTCGATGGCGGAATACGGCTGGTTGTAGGGTGGGTGCAACTGCAAGGTTGAAGCTGCAAGCCACAAGCGGCTTGCAGCTTGCAGCTTGCAGCTTAGGGCTTGACGCTGACCTTGGAGAAATCCTGGCGCCCAAACGGGCTCACCTGGTAGCCGTCAACATTCTTGCGCGTCAGGGCGAACGCGGTGGGGTGTGCCAATGGCAGCCACAATGCCTGCTGCTGAATCTGAGCCTGGGCCTGTTGGTACAACTTGCTGCGCACGCCTTGTTCACTGGTGGTCTTGCCGGCGCTGATCAGCTTGTCCAGGGCCGGGTCGCAGTAGCGGGCGAAGTTGGTGCCGGATTTTACCGCTGCGCACGAGAACTGCGGGGTGAGGAAGTTATCCGGGTCGCCGTTGTCGCCGGCCCAGCCCATGAACAGCAGGTCATGTTCGCCGGCTTTGGCGCGGCGGATCAGTTCGCCCCATTCAATTACGCGAATCTCGGCCTGGATGCCGACTTTGGCCAGGTCCGCTTGCAGCAACTGGGCACCGAGGTTGGGGTTGGGGTTCAGCAGGCTGCCAGTGGGGCGAGTCCAGATTGTGGTCTTGAAGCCGTTCTTGAGTCCGGCGCGCTCCAGCAGCGTCTTGGCCTTGGCGATGTTCTGTGGATAACCTGGCAAGTCCTTGGCGTAACTCCAGGTATTGGGTGGGTAAATGCCATTGGCTGCTTCGGCGGTGCCTTCAAATACGGCCTTGAGGTAGCTGTCTTTGTCGAAGGCCAGGTTGATTGCCTGGCGCACTTCGGGCTTGTCCAGCGGCGGGTGCTGGCTGTTGATCGCGACGAATGCGGTCATGAAGGCCGGGGTTTTTTCTACTTTGAGTGCAGGATCTTTCTCGGCTTCACTCACATCCAGTGGCTTGGGCGACAGGGCGATCTGGCATTCATCGCGATGCAGCTTTTGCAGGCGCACGTTGGCATCCGGGGTGATGGCGAAGATCAAGTTATCCACAGCCGGTTTGCCGGCAAAGTAATCCGGGTTGGCTTTATAGCGGACCACGGCATCCTTCTGGAACCGTACAAACACGAACGGGCCGGTGCCGATTGGCTGGCTGTTGAGTTTTTCAGGCGTGCCGGCCTTGAGCAGTTTGTCGGCGTATTCGGCCGGGTAGATCGAGGCAAAACCCATGCTCAAGGCGGCGAGGAAGGTGGAGTCGGCGTGATCCAGGGTGAAGCGTACGGTTAATGGGTCGAGAGCATCGATCTTCTTGACCAATGCGGGCAGTTGCAGCGACTGCGCATGGGGGAAGCCGCTCTGGGCGATCTTGTGCCATGGGTTGGCCGGGTCGAGCATGCGTTCAAAGCTGAAGCGCACGTCTTCGGCGGTCAGGGTGCGGCTTGGATTGAAATACTCGGTGCGGTGGAACTTCACGTTCGGGTGCAGTTTGAAGGTGTAGGTCAGACCATCGGGCGACACTTGCCAGCTGTCCGCCAGGCTCGGCACCAGCTTGCCGGCCGTGGCGTCGTAGTCCACCAGGCGGTTCATCAGCACGTCGGCCGAGGCGTTGGTGGTGGTCAGCGAGTTGTACTGCACCACATCGAACCCTTCGGGGCTGGCCTCGGTGCAAACGCTCAGATTGGTGGCGGCAGAGGCCAGCGGCGCGATAAATAGAGGGGCGAGCAATAGCGGTAGGGCAGCGAGGCGCATATTCGGTTTCCTTTGCAGATCGAAGGCCCATCTGCGAGTGCAGTCTGGAAAAAGCCTACCGTAGTGGTCTGATTGATAAATGACTAGCCCATTTTTGCCTGTGCTTTTGGCGCAAATGCTGTTTTGATGGCGCCTCAGCGCGTTTCGCCTTGTACTTTTGTGTGCGGGCGAGCGCGGTAAATCATTCTGTGCGACGAGTGGTCGGCTGTTACAGCGGCCCCTCCTGGCAACGGTTCGGGCGTCTATTGCCAAGATTTACGCCGGTAAAAACACACGGGCTGTTGTTGCATTGGGGTCTTTCTGGTATAAAGCAGCGCTCTTTTCTAGGGGCCCGGTTCCTTCACTGTAGGTGTAGCCGGTAAGACCCTTAAAGAAACGCGGCGCCTGGCGCCAAATGACTGAGAGATTAAGCGGCCAACCCATGCCGGGTTGGGCATGTGGTTTTAGAGGGCTGAGGCATGTCGAGAGTCTGTCAAGTTACCGGTAAGGGTCCGGTGACTGGGAATAACATTTCCCACGCAAATAACAAAACCCGTCGTCGTTTCCTGCCGAACCTGCAGCATCACCGCTTCTGGGTTGAAGAAGAGAAACGTTTTGTTCGCCTGCGTGTATCTGCCAAAGGCATGCGTATCATCGACAAGCGTGGCATCACTGTCGTGCTGGCCGAAATCCGCGCCGCTGGCAAGATTTAAGGAGCTTTATCATGCGTGAATTGATTCGAATGATCTCTAGCGCCGGTACTGGTCACTTCTACACTACCGACAAGAACAAGCGTACTACCCCGGACAAGCTCGAAAAGAAAATGTTCGACCCGCGCGTTCGCAAGCACGTGATCTACAAAGAAGGCAAAATCAAGTAATTGATTTTCTTCCTTGTGAAAAAAAGCCCGTCTCTCACGAGATGGGCTTTTTTTTGCCTGAAATGTGCTGATCAGGCTTTCTGCTCGAACACCACGTAGATCTTGCGGCACGGCTCCAGCACTTCCCAGGTGCCGCTGAACCCGGCAGGAATCACGAAACGGTCGCCGGCACGCAAGGTCTTGGCATTGCCATCGGCATCACGCAGTACCGAAACCCCCTGCACAATCTCGCAATACTCATGCTCGCTGTAATTGACCTTCCACTGCCCGACTTCACCTTCCCACACGCCGGCGTTCATCTGGCCGCACGGGCTGTTGTAGTGGTTATAAATGGTCTGCTCGGGATCGCCCTTGAGGATTTTTTCGGCGGCCGGGCGGTAGCGGTCCGGGGTGGTGTTGGCTTGGCTGAAGTCGACGATATCCTGGATGCTCATGTGCTTGTCCCGTCTGGCCTGCGGTTGGAGAGCCCAAAGTCTATGTTTATTAAAATGAACATCGCAAGGGCGTTTACCGCCGTTATGTCAAATATATTGAAACACCCCCAGCCGCTGGTTTAGGGTGGCAGCTGCCTTGAGCCGAACAGCAGGCTGGCCGGGCAAGAATTCTTTGAGGCTGCCGGGGGACATCACCTGGCCCTTGTATTCAATAAGAGGAGGACACTCGCATGACCACCCTGACCCGTGCCGATTGGGAACAACGCGCCAAGGATCTGAAGATCGAAGGCCGCGCCTACATCAATGGTGAGTACACCGCTGCTGTTTCCGGTGACACGTTCGAATGCATCAGCCCGGTCGATGGCCGCTTGCTGGCTACCGTTGCCAGCTGCGACGCCGCCGACGCCCAGCGCGCTGTCGAGAACGCCCGCGCTACGTTCAATTCCGGTGTCTGGTCGCGCCTGGCGCCGGCCAAACGCAAAGCCGTCATGATCCGTTTCGCCGCGCTGCTCAACGCCAATGCCGAAGAACTGGCGCTGCTCGAAACCCTGGACATGGGCAAGCCGATTTCCGACTCCCTGGGAATTGACGTGCCTGGCGCCGCCAACGCCCTTAGCTGGAGCGGCGAGGCGATCGACAAGATCTACGACGAAGTCGCCGCCACCCCGCACAACCAGTTGGGTCTGGTGACCCGCGAGCCGGTCGGCGTAGTGGGCGCCATCGTGCCGTGGAACTTCCCGCTGATGATGGCCTGCTGGAAACTCGGCCCTGCGCTGTCCACCGGTAACTCGGTGATCCTCAAGCCGTCCGAAAAATCCCCACTGACTGCCATCCGCATCGCGGCCCTGGCCGTTGAGGCCGGCATCCCTAAAGGCGTGTTGAACGTGCTGCCGGGCTACGGCCACACCGTCGGCAACGCGCTGGCGCTGCACATGGACGTCGACACCCTGGTGTTTACCGGTTCCACGAAAATCGCCAAGCAACTGTTGATCCGCTCCGGCGAGTCGAACATGAAGCGTGTATGGCTGGAAGCGGGCGGCAAGAGCCCGAATATCGTGTTTGCTGATGCGCCGGACCTGCAAGCCGCCGCCGAATCTGCCGCGGGCGCCATCGCCTTCAACCAGGGCGAGGTCTGCACCGCCGGCTCGCGCCTGCTGGTCGAGCGCTCCATCAAGGATAAATTCCTGCCGCTGGTGATCGAGGCTCTCAAGGGCTGGAAGCCAGGTAACCCGCTGGACCCGGCGACCAACGTCGGTGCCCTGGTGGACACCCAGCAGATGAATAATGTGCTGTCGTACATCGAAGCTGGCCATGCCGACGGCGCCAAGCTGGTGGCGGGCGGCAAGCGCACCCTGCAAGAAACTGGTGGCACCTATGTGGAGCCGACGATTTTCGACGGCGTGACCAACGCCATGAAGATCGCCCAGGAAGAAATCTTCGGCCCAGTGCTGTCGGTGATCACATTCGACAGCGCCGAAGAGGCGGTCGCTATTGCCAACGACACCATTTATGGCCTGGCCGCAGCCGTGTGGACCGCTGATATCTCCAAGGCACACCTGACTGCCAAGGCCTTGCGCGCCGGTAGCGTGTGGGTCAACCAATACGACGGCGGCGACATGACCGCACCCTTTGGTGGTTTCAAACAGTCGGGTAACGGTCGCGACAAGTCGCTGCACGCGTTCGACAAGTACACCGAGCTGAAATCGACCTGGATCAAGCTGTAAGCAACACCGCAGGTCAAATGTGGGAGCCGGTTTGTGTGGGAGCTGGCTTGCCTGCGATAGCATCAACTCGGTGTAACAGATAAACCGAGGTGTCTGCATCGCGGGCAAGCCCGGCTCCCACACAAGCCCGCTCCCACACTGTTTTGTGTGATCTTGATAATTATCCACAGGAGCGTGGAAATGCGTTGGGCGACTTATTTCGCCGTGCTGGCCTCTGTCCTCAGTGTCGGCCTGGCCCTGGGCGTCAGCATGCCGCTGGTGTCCCTGCGTCTCGAAGGCTGGGGTTATGGCAGCTTCGCCATTGGCGTGATGGCCGCCATGCCGGCTTTTGGCGTACTGCTCGGCGCGAAGGTCTCCAGCCGGCTGGCCTCGTGGCTGGGCACTGCCAACCTGATGCGGCTGTGCCTGTGGGCCGGTGCCATCTCCATCGGCTTGCTGGCAATACTACCCAGCTACCCGGTGTGGCTGGTGCTGCGGCTGATGATCGGGGTGATCCTGACCATTGTGTTTATCCTGGGTGAAAGCTGGATCAACCAGTTGGTGGTCGAGCAATGGCGTGGCCGCCTGGTGGCGCTGTACGGTTGCAGCTATGCCTTGAGCCAATTGTCGGGCCCGTTGCTGCTGGGCGTACTGGGCACTGACCATGACTATGGCTTCTGGGTGGGCGTTGGCTTGTTGGTGGTCGCGCCGCTGTTGCTGCTGGGGCGTTCCGGTGCCCCAACCGCCGAGTCCTTCAGCGTGACGTTCAGTGATCTGTGGCGTTTCTGCCTGACGCTGCCGGCAATTGCCTGGGCGGTCGCCTTGTTCGCCGCGTTCGAGGCGATGATTCTGACGCTGCTGCCGGTGTATTGCCTGCAGCAGGGTTTCACCGCCGAGATTGCCTTGGCCATGGTCAGCACCGTGGTGGTCGGTGATGCGCTGTTGCAATTGCCCATTGGCGCTTTGGCCGATTACTTGCCACGGCGCACCTTGTTCTTGAGCTGCGCGGTGTTGTTGCTGGCCTCAAGCCTGGCGATTCCTTTGCTATTGCATACGCAGTTGATCTGGCCGGTGTGGGTGATCTTTGGCGCGAGTGCCGGTGGGTTGTTCACCTTGTCGCTGATCCTGATCGGTGAGCGTTATCGCGACGATGCGCTGGTGCGTGCCAATGCTCACGTAGCGCAGCTGTGGGGCATCGGTTGCCTGATCGGGCCTCTGGTAGCGGGCGCGGGCAGCCAATGGATCAGCGGGCATGCGCTGCCGCTGTTGATGGCGGCCGGGGCGCTGGGGCTGGTGGTGTTGCTACTGCGCCAGGGCGCATTCGGCGCCGCACAGCCTGCCTAAGCATTTGAAATGCAATCAACTGTGGGAGCTGGCTTGCCTGCGATAGCGGTGTGTCAGCTTGCCCAAATGGCGCCTGATACTCCGCTATCGCGGGCAAGCCCGGCTCCCACAGTTGACCCTGTTGTTCTTACAGCATGCGCTCCAGGCCAACACTGGTGGCGAACCACGCATTAAACCTGCGCCACCAACTGCCCGGCTCCCGTGTCAGTGTGTGCAATTGGCCGTTATCCTCGGTCACCCACACCACCTGGCCATTCTGCAGTTTCGCCTCATAGCTCAACGCTGGCGCCATGCCTTGCAGCGCCAGGTTGCGCACGTGTTCCGCCAGTTCGGGGCTGTCTACCAGCACCCCGACTTCGGTGTTCCACAGCACCGAGCGCGGGTCGAAGTTGAACGAGCCGATAAACGACTTTTGCCGATCAAAGATCATCGCCTTGCTGTGCAGGCTGGAGTCCGAGCCGTGGAAGGCGCCTCGGCGAAACAGGTGTGGGCCACTGCCACCGCCCGCATCGCCCGGTTGGCGGCGCAGCTCATAGAGTTTCACGCCGTGTTCCAGCAACGCCTTGCGATAGGGCGCGTAGCCGCCGTGTACGGCAGGCACGTCGGTGGCTTCGAGGGAGTTGGTCAGCAGGCTGACTGACACGCCCGCATCGGCGCGCCCGGTCAGGTACACCAGCCCGGGTTGCCCCGGCACGAAATACGCCGAAATCATCATCAGCTCATGGCTGACGCCTTCCAGCTCCGGCGCCAGCTGAGTGGTTAGCAGTAAGCGTGGATCGGGGTCAGCCTTGGCCAGCACCTTGCTCGGCGCATCCCACAACGCCTGGTTCCAGGCCCAGATCAGCTCGCGGCGCCAGATGTCCATGCGCGGTTGTGTCTGGTAAGTGCGCAAGCGGTTATAGAGGGCGTGGTTCTGCTGGCGCGACTCAGCCAACGAGTCTTGCAGGCGTGCGCGTGCGGCGTTCAGGTCACCCTTGGACGGGGTGCTTGAGACGAAGTCGTCAATGGGCTTGCTCAGCGCGCTGTTCCAGTACTGATCAAAGCTGTGCCCGAGCTGCTCGGCCACCGGGCCGACGCTGAGCATGTCGATATCGGTGAAGTTGAGATTGGGCTCGGCATCGAAATACTCATCGCCCAGGTTGCGCCCGCCGACAATGGCCACGCTGTTATCCGCCAGCCACAGCTTGTTGTGCATGCGCCGGTGTTGCAGCGACAGGTTGAACAGCCGGCCCATCGCCCGTGTCACGCCGGTGCTGCGGCCCAGGTGCAGCGGGTTGAACAGGCGAATCTGGATCTGCGGGTGGGCGGCGAGGGTGGCGATAACCTGATCGAGGCCGTCGCTGGTGGTGTCGTCCAGCAAGATACGGATGCGCACACCACGGTCGGCGGCCTTGAGCAGTTCATCCACGAGCATGCGCGTGCTGATGCCGTCGTGCACGATGTAGTACTGCAGGTCGAGGCTGCTCTGAGCATTGCGGATCAGTTCGGCACGGGCCATGAAGGCTTCGCTGCTGTTGGGCAACAGGCGAAAGCCCGAACGACCTTGGTACGGCGCCGCCTGGGCCTGGATCGAGCGCCCGAACGAGGATTGCGCCGCAGGCAGGGCGTCGCTGGGGATGCGCGGTGCATCGACCGTGGCGCAGCCACTCAGCGTCAGGGCGCCCAGCAGCAAAAACGGTAAAAGCCGTCGAATCATCAAAGGCACTGCTTCCAGGTCAGGGCGGTTGTGGGATATGACGGCAGATTGCGGGGAAAGGTCAGTCGGTCACCTCGGCAAGCATCTTCATCGCGGCGGCCCCGACCTTGCGCACTGCCTCTTCGATCTGCGGCGTTGGCTTGGCAGCGTAGTTCATGCGCAGGCAATTACGGTATTTGCCGGAGGCGGAAAAGATGCTGCCCACCGCCACCTGTACGCCTTGTTCCATCAGCACACGGTTAAGCTTCAAGGTATCAAAGCCTTCCGGCAGCTCGATCCATAGCATGAAGCTGCCTTGGGGCCGACTGGCACGGGTGCCGGCCGGAAAATAGCGGCTGACCCAATCGAGCATCAAGTCGCGATTGCGCTGGTATTGGGTGCGCATCCGCCGCAAATGCGGCTCGAAGTGACCGTTTTTGAGGAACTCTGCGATGGCGATCTGCGGTTGCGTCGCTGTGGAACCGGTGCTGATGTATTTCATGTGCAACACCCGCTCAAGATAGCGCCCTGGCGCTACCCAGCCGATGCGCAGGCCGGGCGCCAGGGTTTTCGAGAACGAGCTGCACAGCAGCACACGGCCATCTTCGTCGAAAGATTTGATCGTGCGCGGACGCGGGTAGCTGTAGGCCAATTCGCCGTACACATCGTCTTCAATAATCGCCACGTCAAAGCGCTGGGCCAGGGTCAGCAGTGCGCGTTTGCGTGCCTCGGGCATGATGTAACCCAGCGGGTTATTGCAGTTGGGGGTCAGCTGGATGACCTTGATCGGCCACTGTTCCAGTGCCAGCTCCAGTGCTTCGAGGCTGATGCCGGTGATGGGGTCGGTGGGGATTTCCAGGGCCTTCATGCCCAGACCTTTGAGGGTTTGCATCGCGCCGTGAAAGCTTGGCGAGTCGACCGCAACAATATCGCCAGGCTCGCAAATCGCGTGAATGCTGGCGGACAGCGCCTCATGGCAGCCGGTGGTGATGACGATATCTTCGGCAGTCAGCTGGCAGCCTGAATCCAGAGACAGTCGGGCGATCTGCTCACGCAATTCCATACAGCCAAGGATATTGTCGTAATACAGCCCCGGCAGGTCCTGGCGGCGGCTCACGCGGGCCAGGCTGCGCAGCAGGGGCTTCATGGTCGGCGACAATACATCGGGCATGCCACGGCCCATCTGTATGACGTCTTTGCGCGGCATGGCGCGAATCAGCTCCAGCACCTGGTCCCACTGCGAGATTTCCACCGGACGCTGTGCCGGACGGCCGATTTCCGGCAGCGCCGGCAACTCGCGTCCGACCGGCACAAAGTAGCCCGACTTGGGCTTTGGCATTGCCAGGCCGTTGTCTTCGAGCAAGCGATAGGCTTGTTGCACGGTGCTCAGGCTCACCCCGTGTTCCACACTCAAGGCCCGCACGGACGGCAAACGATCGCCGGGGCGATAGAAGCCCTGCTCGATGCGCGTGCCCAGTAATTCGGCGAGGTTGACGTAGAGGGTCATGGTGATCGCTCCGAGGGACCAGTACAGATAGGCGCAAAATACAGGATTCAGCCCTTCATGGGCAGTATCTGTATGGATTTAATAAGGATTGGTTGAATCTGTAATGGTTTTGCCCGCGCGCCCATCCTAGTCACTCATGGCAACAGGCAAATGAGGGGCAACACGATGAACGGCATGAGCGATGTGCGGCTGATGTTACACAGTCAGCAATTGCAGGCAGGGCAGGAGCGGGCGAAGGCGCCGCGCGATATCAGCCGCTGGAGTCTGTTCTGGCACCGCCGCTACACGCGCAAAGCCTTGCTGCACCTGACCGGTGAGCAACTGTGTGACGTCGGGTTGACTGCCGAACAGGCGCGCCAGGAAGGCATGAAGCCGTTCTGGCGCGACTGATCAGAGCAGCTCTTTGAAGCGGTGCCAGAGCATCCCCAGCGCCAACAGCGGCGAGCGCAGATGTTTGCCGCCGGGGAAGGTGATGTGCGGCACCTGGGCGAACAAATCAAAACGCCCCTGCTGTTGGCCGCTGATGGCTTCGGCCAGCAGCTTGCCTGCCAGGTGCGTGGCGTTGAGGCCATGGCCGGCGTAGGCCTGGGCGTAATACACGTTGGGCTGGTCGGCCAGCCGGCCAATCTGCGGCAGGCGGTTGGCGCCGATGCCGATCATGCCGCCCCATTGGTAGTCGATCTTCACGTCCGCCAGTTGCGGGAACACCTTGAGCATTTTGGGGCGCATATAGGCGCCGATGTCCTGCGGGTCGCGGCCGGAATAGTGGCAGGCTCCGCCGAACAGCAGGCGGCGGTCGGCGGACAGGCGGAAGTAATCCACGGTCACGCGTTGATCGCACACCGCCATGTTCTGCGGCAGCAGGCTGGCGGCCTGGGCTTCGTTCAAGGGTTCGGTGGCGATGATGTAGCTGCCGGCGGGCAGCACCTTACCGCTCAATTGCGGGTTCAGGCCGTTGAGGTAGGCGTTACAGGCCAGCACCAGGGTGTTGGCGCGCACGTTGCCATTGGCGGTGTGCACGTTGACCTCGGGGCCGTAGTCGATGCGCGTCACTTCGGACTGCTCAAACAGCTTCACGCCCAGCTGCTGCGCGGCGGCGGCTTCGCCGAGGGCCAGGTTCAGCGGGTGCAAATGGCCGGAACCCATGTCGATCATGCCGCCTACATAGCGCTCGGAGCCGATCACGCTGCTCATCTCGTTGGCTTGCAGCAGACGTACTTCATGGCGATAACCGAGGTTGCGCAGTTCTTCGGCGTCTTCGGCCAGGCCGATCAGATCGCGGGGTTTGTTGGCGAGGTCGCAGTAACCCCAGGTCAGGTCGCAGGGGATCTGATAGCGCTCGACTCGCTCGCGCACGATCTCGACGGCTTCCAGGCCCATCAGCTTCATCTGGCGCACGCCGTCGCTGCCGATCACGTTGCTGAACTGGTCCAGGCCGTGGCCGACACCGCGAATCAGCTGGCCGCCGTTGCGGCCGCTGGCGCCCCAGCCGAGCTTGCGCGCTTCCAGCAGCACCACGCTAAAGCCGCGTTCAGCCAGCTCAAGCGCTGTGTTTAGGCCGGAATAGCCGCCGCCAATCACGCACACATCGGCGCGCACTTCGCCCATCAACGCCGGGTAGTCGGGCTGTGAAACGCTGCTGGCGGCGTAGTAGGAAGCGGTGTGCCGGGCGCTGGCGGTCATGGGGAGCATCCCTGTTTGGAAAATTTGACGCAGGATACAGCGGTCGGACGAAGCTGTCTGCGCAGCACGTTTTGCGTCAGAATCCACGCCTATTCGCCGTTCGGTAAGTGTTTCGATGAGTTGCAACAGCCAGAAAATCAGCGCGCTGCGCAGGCAGATCCCTTCGTTCGAGTGCGTCCCCGGCTGCCACGACTGCTGTGGGCCGGTGACCACCTCACCCGAGGAAATGTCGCGCCTGCCACGCAAGACTGCCGCCGAGCAGGAGGCTGCCATGGACGAGCTGAACTGTGTGCACCTGGGGCCGAATGGCTGCACCGTGTATGACGAGCGGCCGCTGATTTGCCGGCTGTTTGGCACTACCAAGACGTTGCCGTGCCCGAATGGGCGGCGGCCGGTGGAGTTGATTCACCCTAGGGTTGAGAAGCAAATTCACGAATACATGGCGAGTACCCGGCAAGTACTGGTCTGACGGATGTACTGGATCAAAAAAATGTGGGAGCTGGCTTGCCAGCTCCCACATTTGACCGAATTGTGTCATTTGGTCAGTCGGGGATCGGCAGGTTCAGGCTCTCTTTCACCTCTTCCATCACGATATAGCTCTTGGACTCGCGCACATGCGGCAGCTTGAGCAAGATATCGCCGAGCAATTTGCGGTACGAGGCCATCTCGGAGATCCGCGCTTTCACCAGGTAGTCGAAGTCGCCTGACACCAAGTGGCACTCCAGCACATGGGGCAGCTTCAGCACGGCGCGGCGGAATTCCTCAAAGGTGTCGCCCGACTTGTAATCCAGGCTGATCTCGACAAATACCAGCAAACTCCCCTTCAAATGCTGCGGGTTGAGCCGCGCGTTGTAGCCCATGATGATCCCTTCGCGCTCCAGGCGGCGGACCCGCTCGGTGCACGGCGTGGTCGACAGCCCGACCTTTTCCCCCAGCTCCGTGAACGAAATACGCCCATCGGTTTGCAGGATGCGCAGGATATTGCGGTCGATCTTGTCCAGCTCCCGCTTGGTCTGGGTGTTGGTACGCATAGGGGATACGCCTCTGTGAAAAGGGTTTTTGCCGAGAATTGTCGCCAAATATAGGCATTTATATAGTGAAATGCACTGGTCATTGTTTTTTACACTGCGCCCATCATTGCTCGAATAACACACGTCAGCGGCTAAGCCCGTGATGAGGATATAAAAATGCGCGTTCTGGTCTTGGGTAGCGGCGTCATTGGGGTGACCAGTGCCTACTATTTGGCGCGGGCCGGCTTTGAAGTGGTTGTGGTCGACCGTCAGCCCGCCGCTGCCATGGAAACCAGTTTCGCCAACGCAGGCCAGGTGTCGCCGGGTTATGCCTCGCCCTGGGCCGCGCCAGGCGTGCCGCTCAAGGCCATCAAGTGGTTACTGCAACGCCACGCGCCACTGGCGATCAAGGCCACTGCCGATATCGATCAGTACCTGTGGATGGCGCAGATGCTGCGCAACTGCACCCAGAGCCGTTACGCGGTGAACAAAGAGCGCATGGTGCGCCTGTCCGAATACAGCCGTGACTGCCTCGACGAACTTCGCGCTGAAACCGGCATTGCCTACGAAGGCCGCAGCCTGGGTACTACCCAGTTGTTCCGCACCCAGGCGCAATTGGATGGTGCGGCCAAAGACATCGCCGTATTGAAAGAATCCGGCGTGCCGTTCGAGCTGCTCGACCGCGCCGGCATTGCCCGCGTTGAGCCAGCCCTGGCCAGCGTCACCGATATCCTCGCCGGCGCCCTGCGCCTGCCCAACGACCAGACCGGCGACTGCCAGATGTTCACCACGCGCCTGGTGGACATGTGCAAGCAATTGGGCGTGGAATTCCGTTTCGAACAGGACATCCAGCGCCTTGATTACGCCGGTGATCGCGTTAATGGCGTATGGATCGATGGCAAGCTGGAAACCGCCGACCGTTACGTACTGGCCCTGGGCAGTTACTCGCCCAAGCTGCTCAAGCCGCTGGGGATCAAGGCGCCGGTGTACCCGCTCAAGGGTTACTCACTGACCGTGCCGATCACCAACCCGGCGATGGCGCCGACCTCGACCATTCTGGATGAGACCTACAAGGTCGCGATCACCCGTTTCGACAACCGCATCCGCGTCGGCGGCATGGCTGAAATAGCCGGTTTTGACCTGTCGCTGAACCCTCGTCGACGTGAAACCCTGGAGATGATCGTCAACGACCTTTATCCTCAGGGCGGCGATTTGACTGAAGCCACTTTCTGGACCGGCCTGCGCCCGACCACACCCGACGGCACGCCGATTGTCGGTGCCACCCCGTTCAAGAACCTGTTCCTGAACACCGGCCACGGCACACTTGGCTGGACCATGGCGTGCGGCTCTGGCCGTTTGCTGGCTGACCTGATGGCGAAAAAAACGCCGCAGATCAGCGCCGAAGGTCTCGATATTTCCCGTTACGGCAGTAACCACCAGGAGTCCGCAAAACATGTCAATCCAGCGCCAGCTCACCAATGAGCGCATGAGCCAGATCGTTGTTCACAGCGGTACCGTGTATCTGGCAGGGCAGGTCGGCGACGACATGAATGCCGGGATTGAACAGCAGACCCGCGAAACCCTGGCCAATATCGAACGTTTGCTGGACCTGGCCGGCACCGACAAAACCAAGTTGCTGTCGGTGACGATCTACCTCAAAGACATCGATGCCGATTTCGCCGGCATGAACGCGGTGTGGGACAAGTGGCTGCCTAAAGGCGTGGCCCCGGCCCGTGCCACGGTTGAGGCCAAACTGTGCGAACCGGAAATTCTGGTAGAGCTGTCCGTGGTGGCTGCGCTGCCTTAAACGTAGCTTTTTCCCCCGGCGCCGTGGCTGATAGTCGGCGCCGGTTTTTCTTCACTTTACCGCCTAGAAGCCTGCCGCCATGCGTCCTGCCCGTGCCCTGATCGACCTCCAAGCCCTGCGCCATAACTACCAACTGGCCCGTGAAGTCACGGGAGCCAAAGCCCTCGCCGTGGTCAAGGCGGATGCCTATGGCCATGGTGCCGTACGTGTGGCCCAGGCGCTGGAAGCCGAGGCGGATGGGTTTGCGGTGGCGTGCATCGAGGAGGCATTGGAGCTGCGGGCTGCCGGGATTCGTGCGCCGGTATTGCTGCTGGAAGGTTTTTTCGAAGCTGACGAACTGCCGCTGATCATCGAACATGATTTTTGGTGCGTGGTGCATTCGTTGTGGCAGTTGGAAGCCATCGAACAAGCCCGGCTGAGCAAACCGCTGACCATTTGGCTCAAGCTCGATTCGGGCATGCACCGCGTAGGCCTGCACCCCAAGGATTACCACGAGGCGTACCAGCGCCTGCTGGCCAGCGGCAAAGTGGCCAGGATCGTACTGATGAGCCACTTCGCCCGCGCCGATGAACTCGATTGCGTGCGCAGTGACGAGCAAGTGGCGGTGTTTGAAGCGGCGCGCCAAGGGTTGTCGGCCGAGGTCAGCCTGCGTAATTCGCCGTCGGTGATGGGCTGGCCGAATATGTCCAGCGACTGGGTGCGCCCAGGCATCATGCTCTACGGTGCCACGCCGTTTGGTGAGGACCAGGCCATCGCTGCGCGTTTGCAGCCGGTGATGACCCTGGAATCGAAAGTCATCTGCGTGCGTGAATTGCCGGCCGGTGAGCCGATCGGTTACGGCGCCAAGTTCATCACGCCAAAACCGATGCGCGTCGGCGTGGTTGCCATGGGCTATGCCGACGGCTACCCGCGCCATGCACCGACCGGCACGCCAGTGCTGGTGGCAGGCCAGCGCAGCCAGTTGCTGGGCCGAGTGTCCATGGACATGCTCTGCGTTGACCTCACCGACGTGCCCCAGGCCGGGCTCGGTTCCACCGTGGAGCTGTGGGGCAAAAATATCCTTGCCAGTGACGTGGCGGCGGCTGCCGAGACCATCCCCTACCAGATTTTCTGCAACCTGCGCCGCGTACCAAGGCTCTATTGCGGGGCTTAAGCAGCGACTACGAGCAGAGCCCACCGGGATTTAGGTCCAAGTGTTGTAAATACTGAACGCTGTCGCCATGATAACGCTCAACTACAACAAAGCCTGAATCCTAGGAGGCTCCTGCATTGGACGTCGGCGAACGACTGCAATCCATCCGTAAACTCAAAGGTCTTTCCCAGCGTGAGCTCGCCAAGCGCGCGGGTGTCACCAACAGCACCATTTCGATGATCGAAAAAAACAGTGTCAGCCCCTCGATCAGTTCCTTGCGCAAGGTGCTGGGCGGCATCCCCATGTCCATGGTCGAGTTCTTTTCCGAGGAGATCCTCCAGGAAAAACCGACGCAGATCGTCTATAAAGCCAATGAGCTGATCGACATCTCGGACGGCGCCGTCACCATGAAACTCGTCGGGCGCGCGCACCCCAGCCGGGCGATTGCGTTTCTTAACGAGATCTACCCGCCGGGCGCCGATACGGGCGAAGAAATGCTCACCCACGAAGGCGAAGAAACCGGGATCCTGGTGGAAGGTCGCCTGGAGTTGGTGGTCGGCCTTGAAACTTTTGTGCTCGAAGCCGGCGATAGCTACTACTTTGAAAGCACCAAGCCGCATCGTTTTCGCAACCCGTTCGACGTGCCGGCGCGGCTAATCAGCGCAGCCACACCTGCGAACTTTTGACAGAAGAGGCGTGCTGCCAGCGTTGCAGACACACCCGTCGCTGTAACCGTGAGGCCGAATCTCCCTTTATTTAATAGGGTTGTTTCGGCATCACGGGCTAACCGTTATACTTTCGCCGCCTGCGAAACCGTGGCCGCAGGCGTGAATAGCCACCATTGAGGGTGAACGCGTGAACCTAATTATGAAAATGCTGGCTGCACCAGCAACCGTACTGGCCCTATGGGCTGTCAGCGCTCAAGCTGCGACCAATGATGAAATTGCCAAGCGCCTGGAGCCTGTCGGCCAGGTGTGTGTCCAGGGCCAGGAATGCAAAGGGATGGAAGTGGCCGTGGCTGCGGGCGGCGGCGGCGGCGCGAAGACGCCGGATGAAGTGATTGCCAAGCACTGCAATGCGTGCCACGGCACGGGTTTGCTGGGCGCACCGAAGATCGGTGACAGCGCGGCCTGGAAAGACCGCGCCGACCACCAGGGCGGCCTCGACGGCCTGCTGGCCAAGGCGATCACCGGCTTGAACGCCATGCCGCCAAAAGGCACATGCGCCGATTGCTCGGATGCTGAGCTGAAAGGCGCAATCGAGAAGATGTCGGGGCTGAAATAAACCGATCTTCGCCAAAAAGCCGCTGACCAGCGGCTTTTTTGTGCCTGCGATTTGTACTTCAACGCTGTTCATTGCAGCAAAGACCCGGCAAGCTCGGTCCAACCCCTAATCACGGAATGTTCAGGAGGGTCGGATGGTGCAGTTGTGTTCAATCGAGCAAGCAGTTGACGACGTACTGGCACGCTTGCCGGCGCATATCCACATGGGCATGCCGCTCGGTCTGGGCAAGCCCAACCTGTTCGTCAATGCGCTGTACCGGCGTATCGCCAAGCTGCCGGAGCGCGAGCTGACGATCTATACCGCACTGGCCCTGGGCCGCCCGACCATGGGTGACGGCTTGCAGAAGCGCTTTCTCGAACCCTTTATCGAGCGGGTATTCGGCGACTATCCCGAGCTGGATTTCCTGGCGGATTTGCACAAGGACAGCCTGCCAAAGAACATCCGTGTGCAGCAGTTCTTCATGCAGCCCGGCAGCCTGCTGCATAGCGCGTCGGCGCAGCAGGACTACGTCAGCAGCAACTACAGCCACGCTGCCCGCGATATCAACGCCGCCGGCTTGAACCTGGTGGCGCAATTGGTCGCCAGCAGCGCCGAACACCCCGACCGGCTGAGCTTGAGCTGCAACCCCGATATCACCCTCGACCTGCTGCCGATGATCGCCAAGCGCCGCGAAGCAGGCGAAACCATCCTCGTCGTCGGCCAGGTTCACAGCGATTTGCCCTATATGCCCGGCGATGCCGAACTGGGTATGGACGCCTTCGATTACCTGATCGACGAGAAGGACAGCACCACGCTGTTCTCCACACCGAATATGCCGGTCGGCTTTCAAGACCACTTTATCGGCTTGCATGCCAGCACCCTGGTGCGCGATGGCGGCACGTTGCAGATTGGCATTGGCTCGATGGGCGATGCGCTGACCGCCGCCTTGCTGGCGCGCCAGGCCGATAACGAAGCCTACCGGTTGTTGCTGACGGATCTGGATGTTTACCAGTGGGCGCCTTTGATCAGCCGCGAAGGCGGTGTCGAGCCCTTTGCGCGTGGCCTTTATGGATGCAGCGAAATGTTCGTCAACGGCCTGCTGGTGCTGGCCGATGCCGGGATTATTCGGCGCAAGGTCTACCCGGATGTGACGACCCAGCAGCAGGCCAACGCCGGCACCCTGGATGACGCCGCGCAGCCCGACGGTGTTTCCATTCACGGCGGTTTCTTCCTCGGGCCGCGCAGCTTTTACCAGCGTTTGCAGGAAATGACTCACGCCAAACGCCTCGAATTCAACATGACCGCCATCAGCTACATCAACGAGCTGTACGGGCAGGAAGCACTCAAGCGTCTGCAACGCCTGGATGCGCGCTTTATCAACAGCGCGATCATGGTGACGCTGCTCGGTGCGGGCGTGGCCGACCAGCTCGAAGACGGTCGCGTACTCAGCGGCGTGGGCGGGCAGTACAACTTTGTTGCGCAAGGCCATGCGCTGGAGGGCGCGCGTTCAATCCTGATTCTGCGCAGCTGGCGCGAGTCGGCGGGTGAGGTCAGTTCCAATATAGTCTGGGAGTACGGGCACTGCACCATCCCACGGCACCTGCGGGATATCGTCATTACCGAATACGGCATTGCCGACTTGCGCGGTCAGACGGATGCCAAGGTGATCGAGGCCTTGCTCAAGGTCACCGACTCGCGCTTCCAGAACGACCTGATCGAACAGGCGCAAAAGGCTGGCAAGCTGGCCAAGGACTTCGAACTGGACCCACGTTTTACTGAGAATACGCCGGAGCGGCTCAAGGGCATTCAGGCGCGGCATCGCCGGTTGTTTCCGGAATATCCGTTGGGCACTGATTTTACCGATGAGGAACGGGACCTGTTGCGCGCCCTTAACTGGCTCAAGAGCAAATTCAAGCTGACGGAGATTCTGGAATTGGGCCGGGCGGCACTGGATGCACCGGAGCCGGAGGCGTTTCCCGAGCATTTGAAGCGCATGCGGCTGGATCAGCCGGAGGGGTTGAAAGAGGATCTGTATCAGCGCTTGCTGCTTGCTGGCCTCCAAGCCACCGCGCACTGACAGGCACCAAAAATCAAATGTGGGAGCTGGCTTGCCTGCGATAGCGGAGTGTCAGTCGACAGAGTTGTCGACTGTCAGGCCCTCATCGCAGGCAAGCCAGCTCCCACATTTTTAATCGAGTTCAGGCAGTGATTACTCGATGAAGGTGACGACGCCACCGGCCAGTGACTTCACCCGCGCCAGCGATTCAACCCGATAACCCTGCGCGTCCAGCTCCGCACGGCCACCCTGGAACGACTTCTCAATCACAATCCCCAAGCCTGCAACGGTCGCGCCGGCTTGCTTGATGATCGAGATCAGCGCCTGGGACGCTTTGCCGTTGGCCAAAAAGTCGTCGATCACCAGCACGCGGTCGCTGCTGGTCAGGTGACGTGGGGAAATCGCCACGGTGCTTTCGACCTTCTTGGTGAAGGAATACACAGTGGCCGACAGCAGGTTTTCAGTCAGGGTCAGAGACTGTTGCTTGCGGGCGAAGATCACCGGTACGCCGAGGTTCAGGCCGGTCATGATCGCCGGGGCGATGCCCGAGGCTTCGATGGTGACGATCTTGGTGATGCCCGAGTCCTTGAACAGCGCGGCGAATTCGTCGCCGATCAACTTCATCAGTGCCGGGTCGATCTGGTGGTTCAGAAAGGCATCAACCTTGAGGACCTGATCGGAAAGCACGATGCCTTCTTCGCGAATTTTCTTGTGCAGTGCTTCCACGGAAAGCTTCCTCTAATGGCGCGGTGTGCGCCGAAAGTAGATTAAAAAGTAGTCGATTCTAGCGCTTTAACATCGCGCGTATGTCCGCCAAGGCGGTGTTGCCGCGAACGGCCTTCACCTCGGTCGGGGTGTCGTCATTGCCTTCCCAGGCCAGATCGTCCGGCGGCAGTTCATCCAGGAACCGGCTGGGGGCACAATCGATGATTTCGCCGTATTGCTTGCGCTTGGCGGCGAAGGTGAAGGCCAGTGTCTGACGTGCGCGGGTAATGCCCACGTAGGCCAGGCGCCGTTCTTCTTCGATGGTGTCAGCTTCAATGCTGGAGCGGTGCGGAAGGATTTCCTCTTCCATGCCCATGATGAACACGTAAGGGAATTCCAAGCCCTTGGACGCGTGCAGGGTCATCATCTGCACGCCTTCGGCGCCGTCTTCTTCTTCCTGTTGGCGCTCAAGCATGTCGCGCAACACCAGCTTGCCGATGGCGTCTTCGACGGTCATCTCGCCTTCTTCGTCCTTCTCCAGCGTGTTTTTCAACGCCTCGATCAGGAACCAGACGTTGCCCATGCGGTAATCCGCAGCCTTGTCGCTGGAACTGTTGGTGCGCAGCCAGTTTTCATAGTCGATGTCCATGACCATGCTGCGCAGGGCGCTGATCGGGTCTTCGCCGGCGCACTGCTCGCGTACCTTGTCCATGAAGCGTTTGAAGCGCGACAGGCGATCGGTGAAGCGCGTGTCCAGGTGCTCGCCCAGGCCGATTTCGTCGGTGGCGGCGTACATCGAGATCTTGCGTTCGGTGGCGTAGTTGCCGAGCTTTTCCAGGGTCGTCGAACCGATTTCCCGACGCGGCACGTTGATCACGCGCAGGAAGGCGTTGTCGTCATCCGGGTTCACGATCAGCCGGAAGTAGGCCATCAGGTCTTTTACTTCCTGGCGTCCGAAAAAGCTGTTGCCGCCCGACAGGCGATACGGCACCTGGTGGTGCTGCAGTTTCAGTTCGATCAGCTTGGCCTGGTAGTTGCCGCGATACAGGATCGCGAAATCGCTGTAGGGCCGGTCGGTACGCAAGTGCAGGCTGAGGATTTCCACGGCCACGCGCTCGGCTTCGGCGTCTTCATTGCGGCAGCGGATCACGCGGATCTCGTCGCCATGGCCCATCTCACTCCACAGTTGCTTTTCAAACTCGTGGGGGTTGTTGGAGATCAGCACGTTGGCGCAGCGCAGTATACGGCTGGTGGAGCGGTAGTTCTGCTCCAGCATCACCACTTTCAGGGACGGGTAGTCGTCCTTGAGCAGCATCAGGTTTTCCGGGCGCGCGCCACGCCAGGCGTAGATCGACTGGTCGTCGTCGCCTACCACGGTGAACTGGTTGCGCGTGCCGATGAGCATTTTCACCAGCAGGTATTGGCTGGCGTTGGTGTCCTGGTATTCGTCCACCAGCAGGTAGCGCACCTTGTTCTGCCATTTTTCGAGGATGTCGGCGTGTTCCTCGAACAGCTTTACCGGCAGCAGGATCAGGTCGTCGAAGTCCACCGCGTTGAACGCCTTGAGCGTGCGCTGGTAGTGGGTGTAGACGATGGCGGCGGTCTGTTCCTTGGGGTTGCGCGCGTTTTCCAGGGCCTGGGGGGGCAGGATCAGGTCGTTTTTCCAGGCGCCGATCATGTTCTTGATCTCATCCACGCCGTCGTCGCCTGCGTATTCCTTCTGCATGATGTCAGTCATCAGCGACTTCACATCGGTCTCGTCGAAGATCGAGAAGCCCGGCTTGTAGCCCAGCCGCACGTGCTCCTTGCGGATGATGTTCAAGCCCAGGTTGTGGAACGTGCACACCGTAAGGCCACGGCCTTCGCCGCCCTTGAGCAGCGTGCCGACACGCTCCTTCATTTCGCGCGCGGCCTTGTTGGTAAAGGTCATGGCGACGATGTACTGGGCACGGATGCCGCAGTTCTGGATCAGGTGCGCGATCTTGCGGGTGATCACGCTGGTCTTGCCGGAGCCAGCACCGGCGAGCACCAATAGAGGGCCGCCGACGTAGTTCACGGCTTCTTGCTGCCGGGGATTGAGTCGGGACATACAGAAATCAGGGAGTCGTTGTTCAAAAGGGCGGGCATTTTAACAGGCTGGCAAGATTCTGCTGCTTTAGAACGACGGTGTGACGTACCACTCGATCTAAATTTGCCGGTTTTGATACTTTGCCGCAGGATGTGACGGGTAACTGCAGCGAATGTATACCGTTAGCGTATTTGATAACCCTTATCATTGGTGATTATCAGGCCGCGCGTCATAATGCCCGCCGCCAAAAAATTTTGCAGAGTCTAGGGAGCTAGCTTGTCTACGCCTGTCGAACCCTTGCGTTTGCTGCTACTGGCCGATGAGCCAGCGTGGGCAGCGTTGTTGCGCGAGTGCCTGGCGCCGATGGGCGATGGGGCTGTGCTGGTCAGCGCGCCCAACTGGGACTCGGTGAGTCGTCTGTTCGATGACGACCACAGTGCCGTGTTATTGACCACGCCCAGCCTGCAACCCGGCCCAGGCCGTTGCAGCCTGCCGTGCATATTGCTGCTGGAGCAGGAACCGCTGGTTTCACCGCTGGGTGTGAGCGATTGGCTGGTCTTTGGTGCATTGGATACCGATACCTTGCGCCGCTGCCTGCGCCACGTGCGTGAGCGCGGCGTGCTGGAAAACACCCTGCAGCGCCTGGCCGAACAGGACCCGCTGACCGGTATCGCCAACCGCCAGGGTTTCCAGACCTTGCTGGCGGCGCGCCTGGCTGAAAACGAAGGCCGTGGCCTGGCCCTCGGCCATCTGGACCTCGACAATTTTCGTCACGCCAACGACGCCTTGGGCCATCAGGCCGGCGATCGTTTGATCCTGCAAGTGGTCTCGCGGCTCAAGAGCCAACTCGAAGCCGGTGACCAACTGGCGCGCCTGGGCAGCGACGAATTCGCCCTGCTGATCGACACCCGCCGTGCGCCCCAGCGCGCCGAGTGGATGGCCGAGCGCATTACCGAAGCCATGGCCGAGCCGTATTGGGTGGATGGCGAAAGCCTGCTGATCGGCTGCAGCCTGGGCGTGGCACATGCCCGTGCCCGCGCCGGGGCCGACCCGCTGATGTGGCACGCGCACATCGCCATGCAGCAGGCCAAGAGTACCCAGGGCTGTACCTTTCACATCTTCAACGAACGCATCAACCGCAACGCCCGCAGCCTGGCCGACCTGGAAAGTGAGCTGCGCCGTGCTCTGCGCCGCGACGAACTGGAGCTGCATTACCAGCCGCGCCTGGATTTGGACGACGGGCATATCGTCGGCCTGGAAGCGCTGGTGCGCTGGCGCCACGGCGAGCGTGGCCTGTTGCCACCCAGCGAATTCGTGCCCTTGGCCGAACAGAGTGGCCTGATTGTGCCATTGGGTTACTGGGTGATCTCGCGGGCCTTGCGCGATATGCAAGACCTGCGCGAACGCGGCCTGCCGCCGCTGCATATGGCGGTCAACCTGTCGTTTCGCCAATTCCAGGACAGCCAGTTGCTTTCGACGTTGAGCCGGCTGATCGCCGAGCGTGGTGTCGAAGCCCAGTGGCTGGAATTCGAGCTGACCGAAACCGCCGTGATGCGCCGCAGTGACTTGGTCAAGCAGACCATGGACGCCCTTGGCCGTTTGGGTGTGCGGTTTTCCCTGGATGATTTCGGCACCGGTTTTTCCTCATTCGTGCACCTCAACAGCCTGCCAATTGCCTTGCTGAAGATCGACAAGAGCTTCGTCGGCGGCATGGAAGAGCGCGAAGAAAACCGCAAGCTGGTGCATGCCATGATCAACCTGGCCCACAACCTCAACCTGGAAGTGGTGGCCGAAGGGGTGGAAACCCCTGAACAGCTGGCGTTGTTGCGGCTGTTTGGGTGTGATCAGGCCCAGGGTTACCTGATCAGCAAGCCGTTGCCGTTGCCGGAGCTGGTGGAGTATTTGACGTTCGGCAAGAGCCAGCAGGCGCTGCTGGGCTGAAGGTTGTAAACCCAATCAAAAATGTGGGAGCTGGCTTGCCTGCGATAGCGGTGGGCCAGCCAGCCAATTTGGCACCTGACACACCGCCATCGCAGGCAAGCCAGCTCCCACATTGGCCGAGTACATTCTCTAGTCTGGTTGCATGGCCGGGAATTGCGTGCGCACTTCAGGCTCCTGCCGAATCATCCGCTTCATCTTCGCCTCAAACGCCCACGTCAGGCTGACGGCCGCACACGCCAGCCCAAGCGCCAAACCCCACCACACGCCCGTTGGGCCCCAGCCCAGGGTGAACGCCATCAACCAAGCAGACGGCGCGCCGATCAGCCAATAGCAACCCAAACCCACCAGGAAGGTGGTCTTGGCGTCCTTCAGCCCGCGAATACAGCCCATGGCAATGGTTTGCACGCCGTCGAACAACTCAAACCACGCCGCCACGGCCAACAGGCTGACCGCCAGCACGATGACGTCGTGGAAGGCTGGGTCGTTATGGTCCAGAAACAGCCCGATAAGCGCATCGGAAAACAGCCACAGCACAACGGCAAATCCCAACATCACCAACGCGCCAAAACCGATGCCGACCCGCCCGGCCATGCGCGCCTGCAGCAATTGCCCGGCGCCGTAATGCTGGCCGATGCGCATGGTAATCGCGTAGGACATCCCCGCCGGCACCATGAACGCCACCGAAACGATTTGCAGGGCAATCTGATGCGCTGCCAATTGCGTACTGCCCATGGTGCCCATGCACAACGCCGCGAAGGCAAACAAACCGACCTCCACTGCATAGGTGCCGCCAATCGGCAGGCCCAGGCGCCATAGCTCACGCAGATACTGAGTGTTAAGGCGCAGCAGGCCCGCGCCGAGCGGGTAGGCTGCGTAAGCCCGGTTGCTGCGGATGTACCACATCAGCGCCAGGGCCATGCTGTTGGCGACGATCGCTGTTACCAGGCCGATGCCCATCAGGCCGAGCTTCGGCAGACCGAACATGCCTTCGATCAAGGCATGGTTGAGCAAGTAGTTGAGTACCGTGCCGCCCAGGCTGATCACCATCACCGGCGTTGCCTTGCCGATGGCGCTGGTGAAACCGCGCAAGGCCATGAAGCTCAGGTAGCCGGGCAGGGCGAACGGCAGGATGGTCAAGAATTGCCCAGCCGCCTGCACGTTGGTTTCGGTCTGGCCGAACATCAGCAGCACGGGCTTGAGATTCCACAACAGCAAGCCGGCCACCAACGCCATCAACCACGCCAACCAAAGACCTGCTTGGGTCAGGCGAGTGGCGCCTTCGATGTCACCGGCGCCATGACGGATGGCGACCAGCGTGCCGACGGCGGCAATCACACCGATGCAGAAGATCGCGACGAACGAATAGCTCGCCGCGCCCAAGCCGCCACCGGCCAGGGCTTCGGGGCTCAGGCGGGCCATCATCAGCGTGTCGGTCAGCACCATCAGCATGTGCGCCAACTGTGAGGCAATCAACGGCCCCGACAGCCGCAGAATGGCCCAGAGTTCAGTACGCACCGGATGTTGCATGATCATCACACTCAAAAAGTCAGAGGGTTGGGAAAGGGCTGATTCTCGGCGCTCCCGAGGCATTACACAAAAGGATAAAAGCGATCATTCGCATGATTAAAACTCATGGTAGGGTTGGGTATTGATCTGAGGGGGTTCTTCTATGGCACGCCGTCTACCGCCGCTGTATGCCTTGCGCGCCTTTGAAGCCGCCTCCCGGCACAACTCATTTACCCGTGCGGCGGATGAGCTTTCCATCACGCAAAGTGCTGTCAGCCGGCATATCCGCACGCTCGAAGAGCACTTCGCCTGCCGCCTGTTCCAGCGCAGTGGCCGCAACCTGCAGCTCACCGAAGCGGCGCGCCTGCTGTTGCCCGGCGTGCGCGAAGGCTTCGCGGCGCTGGAACGCGCCTGCCACACCCTGAACGCCGAAGACGACATCCTGCGCATGAAGGCGCCATCGACCCTGACCATGCGCTGGTTGCTGGCGCGGCTCAGTCGCTTTCGCGCCTTGCAGCCTGGCAATGAAGTGCAACTGACCAGTGCATGGATGAGCGTGGATGAAGTGGACTTCAACCAGGAACCCTTCGACTGCGCTGTATTACTGAGCTACGGGCACTTTCCGGCGGATTGGGAGGCCTGCTACCTGTTCCCCGAACTGCTGATCCCGGTGGGTGCGCCCAACCTGCTCAATGACGGGCCGTGGGACGTCCCGCGTCTGGCAAGCGCCGAGCTGCTGCACCCCACACCCGACCGCCGTGACTGGCGCAATTGGCTGGAGCACATGGGGTTGTCGTCCCAGGTGTCGCTCAAGGGTGGGCAGGTGTTCGATACCTTGGAGTTGGGCATGATCGCCGCCGCGCGGGGTTACGGCGTGTCCATGGGCGATTTGCTGATGGTGGCCGAAGATGTGGCCCAGGGCCGTTTGAGCCTGCCGTGGCCGACGGCGGTGGCCAGTGGGGAAAATTACTACCTGGTGTGGCCGAAAACCCGTCCCGGTGGCGAGCGTTTGCGGCGATTGGCGGAGTTTCTTCAAGGCGAAGTCAATGCCATGGAATTGCCCCAGGTTGAACGCCTGGCCTAGCGCTTCGGTGCAATCGTTTGCGCGGTACCCCTGTAAATCGCTCAAGTATTGTCTGCGCTTGCCGAATAAGGTGTGCTGGAACCCTTATTTTCCAGCGTTTCCCACCAGATAATTTGCCGAGCTGCGCTAAGAGATCAGGATGATCCTGGCCTCGGCCAGGAGCTGTCATGTCTCAACCTCGCGCTCGGATCGCCTCCCAGTTAGGCCTCGCCTTGGCCGTTATTTTGGCGGTCGTCATCAGCGGCAGTACTGTTTTTGCCCTGCGTTCCTTGGATTCGGCCAACCTCGACACCCGCGAGGAACACCTGGCCAGCGAGGCACGCTTGCTGGCCGATCAACTCAACACCTTCCACAGCACCTTGCGCGAGAGCACTCAGCGATTGAGCGGGCTGTTTGAAAAGCGCTTTGGCGCCGGCTTGAGTGTGCGCGCGGACCAGCAAGTCGCCGTGGCCGGTGTGCAGACCCCGAGTCTGTTGTTGGGCGATGAGGTGTTGAACAACAACTTCGCTGAGGTGGACGAGTTCAAGCAGATGTCCGGCGGGGTGGCCACGGTGTTTGTGCGCAGTGGCGAAGACTTCATCCGCATCAGCACCTCCCTGACCAAACAAGACGGCAATCGCGCCATCGGGACTGTGCTGGATCACCAGCATCCGGCCTACCAGCGCCTGTTGACCGGGCAGAATTACATTGGCCGGGCGGTGTTGTTTGATCGTGCCTACATGACCCAGTACAGCCCCGTGCGCGATGCCGCCGGCAAGGTGATCGCCGTGTTGTTTATCGGCTTTGATTACACCGACGAGCAAAAGGCCCAGTTCGACAACCTCAAACGCTTCCGTATCGGCCACACCGGCTCGCTCGCCTTGTTGGACGAACAGAAGCACTGGCTGGTGCCGCCGGCCGGTGTGCAGGCGTTGGACCAGGCAGTCCCGGTGATGCTTGATCTGGCCAAGAATCCAGGCAAAGGCCGCTTCTGGAGCGACAAGGACGAAGACTTCTACAGCGTTGCGGTGCCGTTCGACGGCGGGCCGTGGTCGGTGGTGGCGAGTATGCCGAAGTCCGAAATTCGTGCAGTCACCTGGGCGGTCGGCATTCGCCTGGTGATCGGCAGCGTGCTGGCGATGTTGCTGGCAGTAGGCGCAGCGGTGTGGTTGCTGCGCAGCAAATTGCAGCCTTTGAGCGACCTGGTGCGCCAGGCCGAAGCCTTGGGCGCCGGCGATTTGAGCGCACGCTTGAATGTGTCCAGCCATGACGAAATCGGCCAGTTGGCGAGCAGCTTCAACCAGATGGGCGAAGCGCTGTCGACCATGGTCTCGCACATCCGTAAAGCGGCCGAAGAGGTCAACAGCCGGGCTCAGGCGTTGTCCGGCCTGTCGGGTGGGGCTTATGAGGGCATGGAGCAGCAGTCCGGCGAAATCACCAGCATGGCTGGCGCAGTGGAAGAGTTCAGCGCGACCTCGCTGAACATTGCCGACAACATGGGCAATACCGAGCGATTGGCCCAGGAAAACGCCCAGCAGACGCGTATTGGCCGCACCTCGATGCAAGAGGCATCGTCATCGCTGGAGCATATCGCCACCGCCCTCAACAGCACGGCCACGGTGATCAACACCTTGGGCCAGCGCTCCCAGGAAATTGGCGGGATCGTCGGCGTGATCACCTCGATTGCCGAGCAAACCAACCTGCTGGCGCTCAACGCCGCCATCGAGGCGGCGCGGGCCGGTGAACAAGGCCGGGGCTTTGCGGTGGTTGCCGACGAAGTGCGCAACCTGGCCTCGCGCACGCGCCAGGCCACCGACGAAATCTCGGTGATGATCCAAAGCATCCAGCAGGAAACCGGCAACGCCATCAGCACCATGGAACACGGCAACGTGTTGATGCAGGAAGGCCTGTCGCGCAACGCCGACGTGGCCTCGGCCCTGGCGCGCATCGACGAACAAAGCCGTTCGGCAGGCCAGCAGTTTGCTGCCATTACCACTGCGACCCAGGAGCAGAGCAGCACGGCCAACGTGCTGAGCAGCAACCTGCAGAGCATTGCCCTGGCCAACAGCGAACAGCGCGAAGTGGTGTCGAACCTGGCCATTACCGCCAAGGAACTGGAAACCCTGGCGGCCGGTTTGCGGCACGAGGTTGACCGTTTTCGTTAAGGCTTAATGCTCGCCCAGGCCTGGGTCCACGCGCTTGCCGATATCCTTGAGGCGCGCCAGTTGGTCGACCATCCCCGGTGCCTCGTCCATGCTGGTGACGAAGGTCCACAGGTAGGTCATGACCGCGTAGATGTGGCCGGCCTTGACCGCCGGCGACAAAGCCAACTGGCTGATCGCGACCACAAACAGCAGGGCTGCCAGCGTGCCGAGAAACAGGTACGCGGCGGCCTCGCGGTCGGACAGCCAGATGCGCAGGCGTGACAGCACGTGGTAGTGGCGACGCAAGGTGGGTGCGCCGACTTTTTCTACCAGGCCGATTTCTTTCTCCAGGCGATCATTCAGGCGCTCATGCAGTTCCTGGTTGCGCTGGGCAAAGCGTGGCAGCAGCGTCACGCACAGCAGCAGGGCGGCCAGGCACGCCAGGCCGACCCACGGCTCAATCACGATCAGCATCACCGCCGCGCCAATAATCGAGACCAGCGCCGTGGCGATAATCGGCACGTGTTTTTCAAAGAAGTCGACGAATTCGCGTGCAAGCACCACCCGCGCGGCGGATTTTGAGGTGCTGTGATTCTGCTGGCGCTGGTTGAGAATCACCGGCACCGCAAGGTCGGCGTAGATTCGCGTAAAGGTACGCGTATCCAGCGCCCGCCGCGCCGCGCCGACCACCCAGAACGCCATCACCACCAGTGCATAGAACAACGCGCTGGTGGCATCGCCACGGATAATCGAGTCCACCGCAAACCCGGCAAACAGCGGGTAGGCCAGCAGCAGCGCATTCTCCAGCGCCACCAGTGACAGTGTGCAGAACAGCTTGCCGGGGTAAGCCTTGGCAATCGCCTTGAGCGTTTGGCCGGCGGATTGCTGGCCAATTTTCTTGCTTTCTTCAATCAGGATTTGCGGGGTCACGGATGACATGAGTGCACCAAAGGGGTGATAGACGCTATTATTGAGCGACTGCTCAAGTATCCTTGAGCGATCGCTCAAAAAGCAAGCGCCGCTTATCTACAGGCGCCCGAAGGAATTGCCCATGTCGCGTATCGACCGTAAAGACCAGATCATCGCCGCCGCCCTGGAGCTGTTTCGCAGCAAGGGTTTTGCCGATGTGTCCACCCGTGACCTGGCCGAGCATGCCGGCCTGTCGCGCAGCCACGTCTATCACTACTTCAGCGACTGGAACGAACTGCGTCGCGAAGCCTTTGTGCGCTTTGCCAATGAGCAATTGGATGAGGTACGCGAGCCGTTGGCGGATGCGCCGCCGCTTGAGGCACTGGTGGGTTTCTTGCGTGATTGCCTGCCGAGCACCGCTGATGCCGGCTGGGCGTTGTGGCTGGATGCCTGGGACGAAGCCATGCACGACCCGCAAATGGCGCAGGCGTATCTGGTGATCAACGCGCAGTGGCAAGGCATGCTGGCCGAGGTGATTGAGCGAGGCGTGGCTGAGGGTGTATTCCGCTGCGACTCGCCCCAACGCGCGGCCCGGCAAATCTTCGCGTTGGCGATGGGGTATGCCGATGACCTGATGCTCAAGCCGTCTGTGGAGTCGGCCGAGGCGGTGCTCGATGAGGTCATGGAAGTGGCGCAGCTGCTGCTGGGTTTTTCCGCATAAGACTTAACCCGTTGCCGCAGGCCGGTACTGCAAGGCCTCCTGCAAATGATGCCGGGCAATATGTTCAACCCGCTCAAGGTCCGCCAGGGTGCGCGCCACCTTGAGCAACCGGTGGGCTGCGCGCAGGGACAAGGTCAGTCGTTCGCAGGCGCTTTCCAGCCAGCCTTCATCGGCTTTTGCCAGTTGGCAGTGCTTGCGCAGCCCTGGCAGGTCCAGGAAGGCATTGGCGCAGCCTTGGCGTTTTTGCTGGCGCTCACGGGCCTCGGCGACTTCCGCCGAGGCTGTTGCGGTATTGTCGCCATCCTGTTGGAGCGGGTTCAGTGCGGTGGCTTCCCGGGCAACAGTGAGGTGCAAGTCGATCCGATCCAGCAATGGCCCCGACAGCTTGTTGCGGTAGCGCTGGATTTGCTCCGGCGTACACCGACAGCGCCCGCTGGGTTCGCCCAAATAGCCGCAAGGGCAGGGGTTCATGGCGGCCACCAATTGAAAACGTGCCGGAAAACTCACCCGGTCGCGGGCGCGGGAGATCACGATATGCCCGGATTCGAGCGGCTCGCGCAGCACTTCCAGCACCTTGCGATCAAACTCCGGCAGCTCATCCAGAAACAGCACGCCATGATGGGCCAGGGTAATTTCCCCCGGCTGCGGTTTTGACCCGCCGCCCACCAGCGCCGGCCCCGACGCTGAATGGTGCGGTTGACGAAACGGACGGTGCGGCCAATGGCTCAACGGCGCCAGGCTGACCACTGACTGAATGGCCGCCACTTCCAGGGCTTCCTGCTCACTCAAGGGCGGCAGCAAACCAGGCAGGCGGCTGGCGAGCAAGGTCTTGCCGGTGCCGGGTGGTCCGCTGAACAGCAGGTTGTGCGCGCCCGCCGCCGCAATCAGCAGTGCGCGCTTGGCGGCAAGCTGGCCTTGCACCTCACTCAGGTCCGGGTAGGGTTTGTTCAAGTACAGCAAGCCGTCGGATTTATACGGCTCAATCGGCACCAGCCCATTCAGGTGCGCCACCACTTGCAGCAGGTGGTCCACTGCAATCACCTTCAACCCCGACGCCAGGCACGCCTCCTCGGCATTTGCCCGCGGCACTATCACGGTGCGCCCGGCCTTGCGTGCCGCCAGCGCGGCTGGCAGCACACCTTTGACCGCCCGCACCTCACCGGACAGGGCCAATTCCCCCAGGCATTCCACGTCATCGAGCATCAATGCCGGCACCTGCACGCTGGCGGCCAGGATGCCCAAGGCAATCGCCAAATCAAAACGCCCGCCATCCTTGGGCAGGTCGGCGGGCGCCAGGTTGAGGGTGATACGGCGGGCCGGGTATTGCAGCGCGCAGTTGAGGATGGCGCTGCGCACGCGGTCCTTGCTTTCCTTGACGGCAGTTTCCGGCAGGCCCACCAAGGTAAGCGATGGAAGACCATTGGCCATATGCACTTCGACGGTAACGGCGGGGGCTTCTACGCCAATTTGGGCACGGCTGTGGACGATGGCGAGGGACATGCTCGTTCCTTGAGTGGGAGGCCGCTTCCTGCGGGTTTTTCAAGGGTAGACGAGGTGAGATGCTTTCGAGGGCGGGAGGTTTTACTGAACGTATCCAAAGAGCGACGCAGAACACCGTGGGAGCTGGCTTGCCTGCGATAGCGCCAGTGAATTCAACACCGCTATCGCAGGCAAGCCAGCTCCCACAGGGGCCGGGTTTATTCAGCAGCGGGTGGCGTCAACCGCGCTTCCAACTCCGCTACCTTCGCTTCCAGACTCTCCAACCGCGCACGCGTGCGGGCCAGTACGACCATCTGGCTGTCAAATTCTTCCCGGCTCACCAGGTCGAGCTTGCTGAAGCCGCTTTGCAGCAGCGCCTTGAACTGGCTTTCGATTTCGTTGCGGGGCAGCGGGGTTTCGCCGCTGAACAGGCGAGAGGCGTGGCCGCTCAGGGCGTCGAGGAGGTCTTTGGGCGCGAGCATGGGAAATATTCCGGAAAACTGTTGGCCGGCAGTGTATCACGCAGCGTCTATAGTCCTTTCACGGCCGCGAGCGCACGCTTTTCGCGCAGAGGGCTGGGCGGCTACGCACTGTTTTTGTGCGCATTGCAGCCGCCAATACGCCCCGCAGGTGGGCATAAGTGGACAAAGAACTGATTTCAGTGATTTTTACGGAGCTGGCAAGGTTTCTGCTTAGACGATCATGACCCATGCACTGATGCAGTCGCTGTGACGAATGCAGTGCGCCGACGGATCAGGGGTACAGGTTTCGTCACCAGTGGTTCGCTGGCGTCGCAACGGCAAATGCCGAGGCGACGACGCGTTACAAAGCCAGGCACTGCGCTTAGACTTGAGACGGGTTTGTTTTCCTGGGGCAAGTCCACCAATTCGGGAGAGAGTTTTCATGAAGCTAGTCACTGCCATCATCAAGCCGTTCAAGTTGGACGATGTACGCGAGTCACTGTCCGAGATCGGCGTGCAGGGCATTACCGTTACTGAGGTCAAAGGCTTCGGTCGGCAGAAGGGTCACACCGAGCTGTATCGCGGCGCGGAATACGTGGTCGATTTCCTGCCAAAGGTGAAGATTGATGTCGCCATTGACGACAAGGATCTTGACCGGGTTATCGAGGCGATAACCAAGGCGGCCAACACCGGCAAGATCGGTGACGGCAAGATCTTCGTGGTCAATCTGGAACAGGCTATTCGCATCCGTACCGGCGAAACCGATACCGACGCAATCTAAGCCGCCAAACCCCCAACGCCCCAGGAGAAAACAATATGACTCTGCGTAAATTCGCAGGGCTAGGAGCCCTGTTGTCCCTCGTAATGCCGGCCCTGGCATTGGCGGCGGACCCAGCCCCTGCTCCAGTCCTCAATTCCGGCGACACGGCGTGGATGCTCACATCCACCGCGCTGGTACTGTTCATGACCATTCCGGGCCTGGCGCTGTTCTACGGCGGCATGGTGCGCTCCAAAAACATTCTTTCCGTGATGATGCAGTGCTTCGCCATCACCGGCCTGATCACCATCCTGTGGTTCGTTTACGGCTACAGCATGGCGTTCGACACCACCGGTATGGAAGCAGGCGTCGTCAACCTCAACTCGTTCGTGGGCGGCCTGTCCAAACTGTTCCTGTCGGGTGTAACCCCGGCGAGCATCACCGGCCCTGCGGCGCTGTTCCCTGAGGCGGTGTTTGTCACCTTCCAGATGACCTTTGCCATCATTACCCCTGCGCTGATCGTCGGTGCATTCGCCGAGCGTATGAAGTTCTCCGCGATGCTGATCTTCATGGGCGTCTGGTTCACCCTGGTCTATGCGCCGATTGCCCACATGGTGTGGGGCGGTCCGGGCTCGTTGCTGGGCGACTGGGGCGTGCTGGACTTCGCCGGCGGCACCGTGGTGCACATCAACGCCGGTGTGGCCGGCCTGGTGGCGTGCCTGGTACTTGGCAAGCGTAAAGGCTTCCCGACCACCCCGATGGCACCGCATAACCTGGGTTACACCCTGGTCGGCGCAGCCATGCTGTGGGTCGGCTGGTTCGGCTTCAACGCAGGCTCTGCTGCGGCGGCCAACGGTACTGCCGGTATGGCGATGCTGGTCACTCAGATCGCTACCGCTGCTGCGGCACTGGGCTGGATGTTCGCCGAGTGGGTCACCCACGGTAAGCCAAGCGCACTGGGCATTGCCTCGGGCGTAGTCGCCGGCCTGGTTGCAATCACTCCGGCTGCCGGCACTGTTGGCCCGATGGGCGCTCTGGTCATCGGCCTGGCAGCGGGCGTGGTGTGCTTCTTCTGCGCCACCACCCTGAAACGCAAACTGGGCTACGACGACTCCCTGGACGCCTTCGGTGTGCACGGTATCGGCGGTATCCTCGGCGCGATCCTCACCGGCGTGTTCGCAGCGCCTTCGCTGGGCGGCTTCAACGCGGCCACTACTGACATCGCGGCGCAAGTCTGGATCCAGTGCAAAGGCGTGGGCTTCACCGTGATCTACACGGCCATCGTGACTTTCATCATCCTCAAGGTGCTGGACATGGTGATGGGCCTGCGGGTGACCGACGAAGAAGAGGCGGTGGGCCTCGATCTGGCGCAACACAACGAACGCGGCTACAACTTGTAAGTACGCGAAAAAAAGATGCCCGGCTTGCCGGGCATTTTTTTGTCTGGTGTTTGTCTGTGGCTAAAGGCGGATGGGTTTTTTGCCGAGTTTGTGATGGGATCCACACGGCACTTTTGAGGATGCGAAAGTCTTACATGCATGTAGGCGTATTCGACACTTTGTTTTTTCCCAGACCGCGCTAGAATGCGCGCCGATGGGCGGAGAACTGTATGTGGCAACAGACCCTGATTACCCTGCGGGCCAAGCCCCGGGGCTTTCACCTGGTAACGGATGAGTTGCTTGCCGGCGTGCCTGAGTTAAAGGCTTGCCGAGTAGGCCTGTTGCATTTGTGGCTGCAGCACACCTCGGCCTCGTTGACCATCAACGAGAATGCCGACCCGGCGGTTCGCCGTGACTTCGAGCGTTTTTTCAACTCGCTGGTGCCGCAAGGGCGTGCAGGGTTCGAACACAACGACGAAGGTCCGGATGATCTGCCGGCGCACTTCAAGGCCAGTCTGCTGGGCTGCCAGTTGAGTTTGCCGGTCAAGGCCGGCCGCTTGGCAATAGGGACTTGGCAAGGTGTTTATCTGGGCGAGCACCGTGATCATGGCGGTGCTCGTAAAGTCCTCGCCACCTTGCACGGTGATGGGGCATAAGCCACTGGTTATCCAGTGGATGTGATTTTTTTCCGGCGACCTCGACAGAGGGTGAAGCTGGGCTATAACTAATCTGCTTTTCGCAAGTCATGAGGTAGAACATGAGCGACGATGATCTGGAAAACGACGACCTTGAAGTAGGCGACGACGACGAGGCTGAAGAAGGCCTTGAAGCGGCAGCTGAAGACGTTGCTGACGACGACGGTGGCGATGATGCACCCGCCCCGGCAGCCAAAGGCAAAGCCAAGGCCGCTGTCTCGGTAGACGAACTGCCGAGCGTTGAAGCCAAGAACAAAGAGCGCGATGCGCTGGCCCGTGCGATGGAAGAATTCCTCGCTAAAGGCGGCAAAGTGCAGGAAGTCGAGGCCAACGTGGTGGCAGACCCACCGAAGAAGCCGGATAACAAGTACGGCAGCCGACCTATCTGAGGTCAGCAGACTGCTTGTAAGAAAAAGCCCGCCGTCGCTGCGGGCTTTTTCATGCCTGAAACAAATTCTTAAAATTCATTGCATAGCCCTGTGGGAGCTTCAGCGTGACTGCCAGCTGCGCAGCAGCCCCGGCAACTCTGTCAGGCTACGAATATCTGCATCCGGCTGCTTATCCGCTTCCCACGCCTTGCCCGTCGGGTTGAACCACACCGCGCGAAGCCCGGCCTGCTGCGCACCAGCGATGTCATCGCCAGGGTGATCGCCAATATGCACGGCCTGACTTGCATCCACGCCACCGCGCTGCAAGGCTTCCTGAAACAGCCGCGCATCCGGCTTGGCAATGCCGATATCCTCGGCGCGCAGGGCAAAGTGGAAGTAATCCGCCAGCCCCACGCGTTGCACATCGGCATTGCCGTTGGTGATCACGCCCAGCAGGAAGTGCTGGCGCAGCGCCTTTAGCATGGGCTCCGCTTCCGGGAACGGCGTGAGCTGGTGACGGGCGTGAATAAACGCCTCGTAGCACACATCCGCCATCTGCGTGGCCTCAGGCTGTGGGTAACCCGCCTCTTCAAACGCGTGCATCAGGACCTTGTGACGCAGGATGCTGATGCGATATTTAAGCTCTGGATGGCGCTCCAACACCTGCTGGCGAAGGCTGGCGAAATGTTCCAGAGGCAAGTCGCCAACCTTGGAGGCGTTAAGTGCCAGCCATTCGCGCATCGACGCCTCGGCGTTGATGATGACGGGTACGTTGTCCCAGAGCGTGTCGTCCAGGTCGAAGGTGATCAGCTTGATACTCATGAGTCGCCGCCCTTGATGCGTTTGGCCCGTGGATGGGCGCTGTCGTATACCGTCGCCAGGTGCTGGAAGTCGAGGTGGGTATAGATCTGCGTGGTCTTGATATCGGAGTGGCCGAGCAGCTCCTGCACGGCGCGCAGGTCCTGGGACGACTCCAGCATATGGCTGGCAAAAGAATGTCGCAGCATGTGAGGGTGCAGGTTTTGCCCCAGTTCGCGTTCGCCGGCAGCCTTGACCCGCACCTGAATCGCCCGTGGCCCCAGGCGTCGGCCTTGCTGGCTGACAAACACCGCATCGTCGGCCGGGTTGGTCAACAGGCGCAGCGGCAACCACAGCTGCAAGGCTTCGCGGGCCTTCCTGCCCACCGGCAGCACACGGGTCTTGCTGCCCTTGCCGAGCACTTGTACCAGGCCGTCCGCCAGGTCCAACTGATCCAGGTTCAGGCCGGTCAGCTCCGACAAACGCAGGCCCGAGGAATAAAACAGCTCAAGAATCGCCTGGTCACGATGGGCCAGGAAGTCATCCTCAACGGCGCCGTCCAGCAGTTGCAGGGCGCGGTCGGTGTCGAGGGTCTTGGGCAGGCGCCGTTCGCCCTTGGGCGGCGACAGGCCGTTGGCCGGGTCGTGGTCGCACAGGCCTTCACGGTTGAGGTAGTGATAGAGGCCGCGTACCGCTGAGAGCAGGCGCGACAGGCTGCGCGAAGACTGGCCCGCCTGGTGCAGGCGCGCGATCAGGCTGCGCAGGCTCTGGATATCCAGCGCCTTCCAGCTGGTGATCTGTTGTTTTTCGCAGTACGCCAGGACCTTGTTCAGGTCCCGTCGATAGGCTTCCAGGGTGTGAGGCGACACCTGGCGCTCGTTGCGCAGGTGAGCGCAATAAGCGTCCAGTTGCCGTTCCATGGCTAGCGCACCGCGCGCAGGGTGGTGGTGTGGCGGGGCAAGACGCGGCCCAGTACTTCGGCGATGTAGGTCAAGAACAGCGTGCCCACCGAGCTTTTGTAGTGCGCAGGGTCACGGCTGGCAATTGCCAGCACGCCGTGCAAGCCCTGATGGCTGAGGGCGACCACGGCGGTGGAGCCGATCTGCTTGCGCTGTTCGGCGCCAAACAGGAAATCCAGCTCGTGTTCACGCAAGGTGCCGCTGATGGTCTTGCCTTCCGAGAGCAGGCCGCCGATTGCGGTTTGCGCGTCGCTGCCGCTGACCCAACGGCCCACCGGCATCGGGTTGTCGCTGAACAAAATCAGGCTGACAAACGGCACCTGAAAGTCTTGGCGCAGGCTGTCTTCCACGGCGATCACCGTTTCTTCCAGGCTGTTGGCGTCCATCAGGGTCAGGATCAGGCGGCGGGTCTTGTCGAACAAGCGGTCGTTGTCGCGGGCCACATCCATCAGGTGTGAAAGCCGATGGCGCATTTCGATATTGCGCTCGCGCAGGATCTTCATCTGCCGCTCCACCAGCGACACGGTATCGCCACGCTGGTGGGGGATGCGCAGGGCGGGCAGCAGTTCTTCGTGTTCGACAAAGAAGTCCGGATTAGCCTCAAGGTACGCCGCGACAGCAGCGGCCTCCAGACTTTCGCTTGGGGTTGCTTGGGCGGGTACTTGAGGCTTATCGGTCATTAGCTTGGCTCACTCATAGACGGACCTGTCCTTCGTATACACGCGAGGCCGGCCCGGTCATCATCACCGGGTGGCCAGGCCCTGCCCACTCGATGGACAAACGCCCACCCGGCAGGTCGATCAATAGGGGCGAATCCATCCACCCCTGGCTGATCGCGGCGACGGCGGCGGCGCAAGCACCGGTGCCGCACGCCTGGGTTTCGCCGGCGCCGCGTTCCCACACACGCAGCTGCGCGCGGGTACGGTCGATCACCTGCAAAAAGCCCACATTGACCCGCGCCGGAAAGCGCGGGTGATGCTCGATCTTCGGCCCCAGCTCATGCACCGGGGCGTTGTTGATGTCGTTGACCCGCAGTACGGCATGGGGGTTGCCCATGGAGACGGCAGCGATGTCGACGATTTTGCCTTCTACATCCAGCGCGTAACTGGCGGCCTGCTCGGTGGCCTGAAACGGAATATCCGCTGGCACCAGGCGTGGCGCGCCCATGTTGACGCTGATCTGGCCGTCGCTGCGAATGTCCAGCTCGATCACGCCGCTTTTGGTCTCGACACGAATCTGGCGCTTGGCAGTCAGGCGTTTGTCCAGCACAAAGCGCGCAAAGCAGCGCGCACCGTTGCCGCACTGTTCCACTTCGGAGCCGTCGGAGTTGAAGATCCGGTAACGGAAATCCACCTCCGGGTTGCTCGGCGCCTCGACGATCAGCAACTGGTCGAAACCGATGCCGGTGTGCCGGTCGCCCCACTGTTTGGCGTGCTTAGGCAGGATGTGCGCGTGCTGGCTGACCAGGTCCAGGACCATGAAATCATTACCCAGCCCGTGCATCTTGGTAAAACGCAGCAGCATGGCTTACTCCGGCAGCAGGCTTTCGCCAGCAAACAACTCGGCTACCGTCTCGCGGCGACGCACTTCAAACGCTTGATCACCGTCCACCAGCACCTCGGCGGCACGGCCGCGGGTGTTGTAGTTGGAACTCATGACAAACCCGTAGGCACCGGCCGAATGCACGGCCAGCAGGTCACCTTCTTCCAGGGCCAACTGACGATCCTTGGCCAGGAAGTCGCCGGTTTCGCAGATCGGGCCGACGATATCGTAGGCGCGGCCTTCGCCCTCGCGCGGGGTTACGGCAGTGACGTCCATCCACGCCTGGTACAGCGCCGGGCGAATCAGGTCGTTCATTGCTGCATCGACAATGGCGAAATCCTTGTGCTCGGTGTGCTTGAGGTACTCGACCTGGGTCAGCAGCACGCTGGCGTTGGCAACGATATAACGGCCCGGCTCGAACATCAGGGTCAGGCCGAGGCCTTCGGTGCGCTCACGCACAGCCTTGATGTAATCGGCGATCAGCGGCGGCTCTTCATCGCGATAACGCACACCCACACCACCACCGAGGTCGATGTGTTGCAGGTAGATGCCGCACTCGCCAAGGCGATCGGTCAGCGCCAGCAGGCGATCAAGGGCGTCCAGGAACGGAGGCAGGGTGGTCAGTTGCGAGCCGATATGGCAGTCGACACCCAGCACTTCCAGGTTCGGCAGCTGTGCGGCACGGATGTACACGTCTTCGGCGTCGGCAATGGCGATGCCGAACTTGTTCTCTTTGAGACCGGTGGAGATATACGGGTGCGTGCCGGCATCGACGTCCGGGTTGACGCGCAGGGAGATCGGCGCGCGAACGCCCATCTCGGCGGCGACCACTTGCAGGCGCTCCAGCTCGTCGGTGGATTCGACGTTGAAGCAATGCACGCCCACTTCGAGAGCGCGGCGCATGTCTTCGCGGCTTTTGCCGACACCCGAGAAGACGATCTTGTCAGCCTTGCCGCCGGCAGCCAGAACACGTTCCAGCTCGCCACGGGAAACGATGTCAAAACCAGCGCCAAGACGCGCCAGGACATTCAGTACACCCAGGTTGGAGTTGGCCTTGACCGCGTAGCACACCCTGTGTGGAACGCCTTCCAGTGGGTCGGTGAACGAGCGGTATTGGGCTTCGATGTGCGCACGCGAGTACACATAGGTCGGGGTGCCAAACTGCTCGGCAATCGCGGACAGCGCCACGCCTTCCGCGAACAGCTCGCCGTCCCGGTAGTTAAAAGCGTCCATGATGTTCCCTTAGTAAGTGTCGTGCTTATGCGCTTTCGCAGCTTTTTGCGACGACTGTGCCTGGTCGTTCGGGTCTTTGCTGTCATCGGGCAGGTACAGCGGGCCTTTTTGACCACAGGCACTAACGAGGCAAGCGACCGCGACGAGCGCAGCAAGGGAAGAGATCAGGCGCTTCATGGCGAAATCCTTGAATATGCATTAATTGCGCCCGAGTATACCGACCACCCGGCAGCTTGCCTATGCGCCGTAATACCCGTCCGGCGGGGGTTTGCCGAGCATGTCGCGATTCGGCCTACGCTAAATGAGGATATTTCACGCGGCTGCGGGTAATGAAATCGGTATCCTTTGCAATCATCATGGCGCGTCCGTATCGTGCGCCGCTTGAGCGTGACCAGACACTTTTCGAGGTTCCCACAATGAGTTTGACCGAAGCCCGTTTTCACGACCTGGTGGATTCGACCCAGCAGGCGCTGGAAGATATTTTCGACGACAGCGGCCTGGATGTGGACCTGGAGAACTCGGCTGGCGTGCTGACCGTTAAGTTTGAAAACGGCACCCAACTGATCTTCAGCCGTCAGGAGCCGCTGCGTCAGCTATGGCTGGCGGCGCGTTCGGGTGGTTTTCACTTCGACTACAACGAAGAAGACAAAAACTGGCAGTGCGATACCAGCGATGAGCTGTTAAGCGAAATGCTCGCACGCCTGGTCCAGGAACAAGCCGGCGCTGAGCTGGACTTCGACGAGATCTGATCGTGACCCAGCCTGCACCTGTACGCCCACCCAAGCCGCTGTTCAGCAATGTCAGCCCGGCAGTGCCGTCACCTTGTATCAGTTTGTGTCGCCTGGACGAGCAAAAAGTCTGTCTCGGCTGCTACCGGCACGTGGAAGACATCCGTGAATGGCGCTCCGCTGACGATGCCCGGCGCCGGGTGATCTGCGCCGAGGCCGAACAGCGCAGGGCGCGCGCCTGAGGCCGTCTTGTTTATTTGTGACGCTGTGGTAGTGTCCGGGTACGCCTCAACTCATCGAGGCCCGTGAGAACCCCGCCTTTTCCTGGCGGGGTTTTGCTTTTTTGTGCAGAAAAAAGGAGTCTGCCTGAATCATGACCGCACCTTCCATCATTCTTACCCGTCTTGACGTGCAGCGTCTGGAGCAATTGATCGACCGCTTGGGCGACGACTCTCCCGGCGCCGAAGCGTTGCAAGCCGAACTCGACCGCGCCGAAGACGTGGTTGGCCACGATGAAGTGCCTGCGGGTGTCGTGACCATGAACTCCAGCGTGCATTGCCGTGAGCAAGGCAGCGGCAAGGACTACCACCTGACCTTGGTGTACCCGAAGCACGCGAACGCCGATGAAGGCAAAATTTCGATCATGGCTCCGGTAGGCAGCGCCTTGCTTGGCCTGCAAGTGGGCCAGCACATCGACTGGCCGGCGCCGGGCGGCAAAACCCTCAAGCTTGAATTGCTCAGCGTCGAAGGCCAGCCCAAAGATGGCGGCGCCTTCCCTCTCTAAATCTGGCTCAGCGCCGCATTTAGCGACAACTCCAGCTCGGCCTTGTAACGCAGATACAAGTTGCTCGGGCTTTGCACATCACCGAGCAGGCCGGACAGGTCCAGGTCGGTGATGTAGCAGCGGTAAAGCTCGGTCTCCCGGCGTTGCCCGACGATTTCCTGGGCGACCACGGCAAACAGTTGGTCGCCGAACTCCAACTCCGAAAACTCCCGTTGATTGCAATACAGCGTGATGCCGACCTGGCCGGGTGCGGCCTTGCCGATAATCGCCTGCACGTCATAAAACGGCTTGTTGGCCGGGTTTTGCGGCACCGGCCGAGGCTCGATGCCGCGGGCGCGGTGGCTGCCTGACGGCAACAGTTGGTAATACAAAATCTGCACTTCACCCAGCGGCTGTTGCGTGTCCAGCGGTGCCAGCGCTTCGCGGCGATAGATGATCGACTGCAGGAAGCGCTGCAGCGGCGCCAGCAGGCTTTGCTCATCATGAAACGGCAAGCGTTGCTGCCACAGCGCGTTGAACTCATCCAGCACATACAGCTCGGCGAAGCCTTCATTGACCCGGTAGAACACCTGCACACAATCAGCCACGCCCATGGGCAGCAGCAGGGCCAGGTCGTGGTCTTCCAGCGCCATGGCATCCAGGTGCAGCGGGCTGTAGCTGGCCAGTTCTTCGCTGAGGTAGGCGATCAGCGCATCCTGGGTCAGCAGTGGCACGTGAGTGGCCTGGCCCGGCGTCAGTTCCATCACGTGATAGTGCTGCTGCACCTGCAGGAGGTAGCGGTGATTGGACTGGCTCAGCAGCAGGTTCTGCACGGTGTCGAAAATTTCTTCCACCCGCTGGGCAATGAATTGCGCACGGTTGTGGCAGAAGCAGCGCACCCGCAGGCGTGGCAGGTGGTTCGGCGGCAGTTGGTTGAGGTAGTCGCGCAGGCAGTCGAGCAGTGCATGGGGGCCGTCGTAGCGGCTGACCAATACCTCGTTCCAACTGTTGAGCGTGACCTGATCCAGGGTCAGCACCAGGTTGTCGCGCACACCGGCGTAGCTCAGGGAGTCCGTGCGCTCGGTGGTCATCAGGATATTCAAGTCGCGGTGATGCTTGAGCGGGTCGACGCCGACGTTGATCAGCAACAGCACCTCTTCCGGCACCGCCGAGCGCAACAGACGGTCTTCATCAACGCTGGCCAGGGGCAGGGCGATGGTCTGTTGCAGGCAGCCCAGCAGGTTGAACAGCTCGAATTCCGTCATGTCGCTGACGCCTGGGTGCAAGGCCAGGCGCGTGCTGCTGTCGATTACGCCGTTGCGATGGCACCAAGTGAGCATTTCCAACAGGTCGCGGCTGCGCTTGATCGGCGCGAAGTGCTCCCATTCCAGCGCCGTGAGGTTGCCGTTGTACAAGCCCCAGTGGTGCTGGCCGGGCTCTTTGCGGTTGGGCGATTGCACCAGGGTCAGGGTGTCTTCGGCCAGGTCCGGGGCGATGCCGGGGTTGATGAACTCGACCTTGCCGGCTTTACGCTCAAACGCGGCATACAGGCGCCGACCCAGCACATTGAGGTCGCGCTTGTTGATCAGGCTGACGGTCTGCTCGGTGCGAGCGAACTGGGTGAGAAAGCGGTAGCTGTAATTGAGTTCGCTGACCAATGCGCGGCGCTCGGAAGCCACCTGGCGCACTTTCCACTGGCTGCGGCTGTCCAGCAAGGCCAGTTGGCGCTGGTCCCAACCCCATTCATGGGCCAGGCGTTCCAGCAACAGCCGCTGCCAGCTGGTGCTGCGTTGGCCGGCGCTGAGCTTGCGATTGACCTTCAGGTACAGCGCGCGGCGTACCAGCTCCAGGCGATCGGGTTCATTGCGCGCCCTGAGGTATTCCTCGATGCGGCGGTAGACCACGATGTACGGGTCCAGCTCATCCAGGTCCATCTGGTTGGCAAACACCGCACGTTTGAAGCGCAGGCTCAGGCAGTGCACGTTCGGGTGTTCGCTGGCGTACACCTCGGTCAGCAGCAGCTTGAGCACCGATTTGTAAGGCGACTCGATGCCCTTGAACAGTTGCCACAACCCCGCGCCGATAAATTCGCCCGGCGGGATGTGCGCCAAGTGGCCGAGGTCGAGGGTTTCATCGGCGCGGATAAAACGTTTGGAGATCAGCGCGTGGGTGAACTCGGCGTAGCGGGTTTCTTCATAGACCGGCACCAGCCACCAGATGGGCGTGCGCCCGGCGAGCCAGATGGCGGTGCGGTAGAACTCATCCAACAACAGGTAATGCTGGGTGGTGCCGCAATCGTCAGAGCTCAGTTGCGTATCGCGCTCGCCTGAAACAAAGCGCGTCGGCTCGATCAGAAAGAAATGCGCCTCGGCGCCCATGGTCAAGGCCCAGGCTTCCAGCAACTGGCACTTTTTGCGCAACTCGGCCAGTTCGTTCTCGACAAGGTCCGCAGCGTGGCAGACCCACACGTCCATGTCGCTCTGGTCCGCCTGGGCCAAGGTGCCGAGGCTGCCCATCAGGAACAGGCCATGGATCGGCCGCGGCGGGTTGCCATGGCGCGGCTTATAGGAGAAAGAGCGGGTCAGGCGCTGGGCTTCGGTGAGGGCCTGGGCGTCGGGTTCGAAATTCGACAAGCCTGCCGGCGTGCTGCTCGAGACGTAGCCGGGCAACAGCGGGTGGTTGACGTGGAAAAACAACGGCAGCAGGGTCAGCACGCTTTGTTGGCGCGGCGTCAGCCCTTCGACGGCGCGGGCCATGCGGCCTGCATTGAGGGCCATGAAGCGCGCACGCAACTGGGCCAGCACCTTGCGGTCGATGCCTTCGTCCAAGTCGGGGCGGATTTCATGGGTGCGGGTCATTTCTGGGTCGTTGGCTCGCAGAGCCCGACGTGGGCGGCCGTGTAGGAGTTTACAGCCAGAAGCGTAGGAGGTTTAGATGATATGTGGCTTTTTGGCGTCAGAATTTTGTGCGGCCCACAGCAACGCCCTCGGAATCCGCAGCAGGCGGACCCCATGGGCGACAGTAAGGTGTCAGGCAGCTTCTTTGGTAGTGGCGGTAGTCAGGATAGTCAGCAGGGTTTGCGCTTGCTCGGCAGCGTCGCGGCCGAGGCTGGTCAGGTAGCCCCCATCCGGCTGGTCGATCAGGCCTTTGGCATGAAGGCGTTTGGCAGCGGCGATGGCAGTAGGCGCGGCGGTCTGGTGGACTTTCAGACCTTCCTTGGTGCTGTCCAAGGGGAAGAGTACAAGGATTTCCAGTTCGGCAACCAACTCAGGGGTATACGACATAAGGACTCCAGACTTTCTAAAATTTATTAGAGGCTAGCAGGCCATAAGGTGAACGCACTTTGCCGAACTGTCCAGCGTGTTGCTGCGTGCCCGGACTATTCCTTTTCCGGCGGCAACTCAGGCAGCGCCCGCAGTGCTGTTTCGTACCATTCGGTATTGAATGCGCGATCCTCGTCCAGCATCGCGTCGATCTCGAAAGCCAGCACGTGAGCCATGAGATTCAGGATCTCTTCACGCTCATAACCCACCAGGGTCAGTTTGTTGAACGTAGCCTTGGCGGCAGGCGGGTTGTCGCTTTCGATCTGATTTTCGATCGCTTCGATCAGTGTATTTTCGGTGAACTCTTCTTCGTCGCTGTCGATATCGGTCGGCTCGCTCATGGCAGGCTCCTCAAGGAAAGGGCGCCAGTCTACCGCCATTCAGGCAACTGATGCTGCTGGTCAGGCGGCCTGCATGGATCTATAACTCTTGCAGCCAACCCCACACCCGGCCTGGAGGCATTCGCAATGCTCAAGCTTTACGGATTTTCGGTCAGCAACTACTACAACATGGTCAAACTGGCGCTGCTGGAGAAAGGCCTGCCGTTCGAAGAAGTGCCGTTTTACGCAGGCCAAACCCCTGAAGCCCTGGCCGTCAGCCCGCGTGGCAAGGTGCCGGTGCTGGGCGTCAAGCAAGGCTTTATCAACGAAACCAGCGTGATCCTCGAGTACATCGAGCAAACCCAGGAAGGCCCGTCATTGCTACCCGCCGACCCGTATCAGCGCGCCCAGGTGCTGGCGTTGTGCCGGGAGATCGAGCTGTATATCGAGTTGCCCGCCCGCGCGTGTTTTGCCGAGGCGTTCTTTGGTATGCCGGTGCCGGATGCGATCAAGGACAAAACCAAGGCTGAGTTGTTGCTGGGGGTTGGTTCTTTGGGCCGGCACGGCAAGTTCGCGCCGTATGTGGCGGGTGAGAGCTTCACGATTGCCGATCTGTATTTCATGTACAGCGTGAACCTCGCCTGCGCGGTGGGCGAGAAGCTGTTTGGCCTGGATTTGCTGGCGCAGTTGCCGAAGGCCAAGGCCTTGCTGGAGCGCTTGCATGAGATGCCCAACGCCAAGAGGGTGGCGGCGGACAGGGAGGCAGCGATGCCGGCGTTTATGGCGATGATTGCGGCCAAGAAGTAGATATTTGGCGGCAGGGATGACGCTATCGCAGGCAAGCCAGCTCCCACATTTTGAATTGTGAACCCATTCAAGTGTGGGAGCTGGCTTGCCTGCGATGCTTTTAGCGGTTGGCGAGCAGTGCCTGGCCGCGCACAACGGCTGCCTTGACCTGCGCCGGCGCAGTGCCGCCCACGTGGTTACGGGCATTCACCGAGCCTTCAAGGGTCAGCACGGCGAACACGTCCTGCTCGATCTGGTCGCTGAACTGGCGCAGTTCTTCCAGGCTCATTTCCGCCAGGTCCTTGCCGGTGTCCACGCCGTACTTCACAGCATGACCGACGATTTCGTGGCAGTCACGAAATGGCAGGCCACGGCGCACCAGGTAGTCCGCCAGGTCGGTGGCAGTGGAGAAACCGCGCAATGCCGCTTCACGCATGATCGCGTGCTTGGGCTTGATCGCCGGGATCATGTCTGCAAACGCACGCAACGAATCGCGCAGGGTGTCGGCAGCGTCGAACAGCGGCTCTTTGTCTTCCTGATTGTCCTTGTTGTAGGCCAGGGGTTGGCCTTTCATCAAGGTCAGCAGGCCCATCAGCGCGCCGAACACACGGCCGCTCTTGCCGCGCACCAACTCCGGTACATCGGGGTTTTTCTTTTGCGGCATGATCGAGCTGCCGGTGCAAAAGCGGTCCGGCAGGTCGATGAACTGGAATTGCGCACTGGTCCACAGCACCAGCTCTTCGGAGAAGCGCGACAGGTGCATCATCGCAATGCTGGCGGCGGCGCAGAATTCGATGGCGAAGTCGCGGTCCGACACGCCGTCCAGGGAGTTGCCGCCCACGGCGTCGAAACCCAACAGCTGCGCGGTGTATTCGCGGTCGATCGGGTAAGTGGTGCCGGCCAATGCCGCGCTGCCCAACGGCATGCGGTTGGCGCGCTTGCGGCAGTCCACCAGGCGCTCGTAGTCGCGGCTGAGCATTTCGAACCAGGCCAGCAAGTGGTGGCCGAAGGTCACAGGCTGCGCGGTTTGCAAGTGGGTGAAACCGGGCATGATGGTGCCCGACTCACGCTCGGCCTGCTCCAGCAGACCTTTTTGCAGGCGGGTGATTTCGGCCAGGATCAGGTCGATCTCGTCACGCAACCACAGGCGGATATCGGTGGCCACCTGGTCGTTACGGCTGCGACCGGTGTGCAGTTTCTTGCCGGTCACACCGATGCGGTCGGTGAGGCGCGCCTCGATATTCATGTGCACGTCTTCCAGGTCGACGCGCCAGTCGAACGTGCCGGCTTCGATCTCACCGCGGATGGTGGTCAGGCCGTCGATGATGCTGTCGCGCTCGGCGTCGGTCAGCACGCCGACCTTGGCCAGCATCGTGGCGTGGGCGATCGAGCCCATGATGTCGTGGCGGTACAGGCGCTGGTCGAAGGTGACGGAGGCGGTGAAGCGCGCGACGAAGGCGTCGACGGGTTCACTGAAGCGGCCGCCCCAGGACTGGTTGGTCTTGTCGGTGCTCATGGATTCGCTCGTGATCTGCTTAAAAAGAGGCGTGGAGGTGTGCCGCCGATAATAACAGGGTTGCCCGTTGAGGCGATGCTACGGGTGATCGGCATTTTTATTTGCGCCAAGGATGGCTAAGTGCCTTGCCGCCGAACGCATCCGGGACGAGACTGGGGGCAGGCGTTAATTGAAACGATATTTGACGATTGAGCAATATCGTCTCAGCGAGCGTCTACAGTTGCACTGATAGAGCGTGAATGCACCAAAGTCGGGTGATGCGGTCATAGCCCAGACTATCCATTAAAAAAGGGGGGTATTCGGATTGTGTATCAGCAAACCCTACGACGATGCCCAAAGGCAGCAGGTCTTGGGCGCAATTGAACAGGTCCGGGTAAATTTGGGTGCCGCTGCCGGGGCACTTTTTGCCGCTCGCGCTAGTCTTAGCGTGGATCGCTGTGACGCAAGTCACCGCACCTGTCTACGCTATCCTTGTGCGAGACTCACGCAGGAATCCAGCGCAATATGAATGTCCTGATCGTTGATGACGAACCCCAAGCCCGCGAGCGACTGAGCCGTTTGGTCAGTGAACTCGAGGGTTATACAGTCCTTGAACCGAGCGCCACCAACGGCGAAGAGGCGTTGACGCTGATCGACAGCCTCAAGCCGGACGTGGTGTTGCTCGATATCCGCTTGCCGGGCCTTGATGGCCTGCAAGTCGCCGCCCGTTTGAGTGAGCGAGAATCGCCACCTGCCGTGGTGCTGTGTGCCGCTCAAGAAGAGTTTTCCACCGAGACCCTGGAAGCCAGCGGTGTCAGCTTCATCGTCAAGCCGGTGGCGAGTGAAGCATTGCTCAAGGCCCTTAAGAAGGCCGAGCGACCAAACCGCGTGCAACTCGCTGCGCTGACCCAGCCGGCCGCCCAAAGTGGCAATGGGCCGCGCAGCCATATCAGCGCGCGGACCCGAAAGGGCATCGAACTGATCCCGTTGGACCAGGTGGTCTACTTTATTGCCGATCACAAGTACGTGACCCTGCGTCACGAGACCGGCGAAGTGTTGCTCGACGAGCCGCTCAAGGCCCTTGAAGATGAGTTTGGCGACCGCTTCGTGCGCATCCACCGCAACGCACTGGTGGCGCGCGAGCGAATAGAACGCTTGCAGCGCACGCCTTTGGGGCACTTTCAGTTGTTCCTTAAAGGGCTTAACGGTGATGCCTTGATCGTCAGCCGACGTCATGTCGCCGGCGTGCGCAAGATGATGCAGCAGCTTTAGCCCAAGGGCTGTAGCGAGGCCTGCATTCCGATATCCCGGTGCGACGTGGCCAGGGAGGCCCCGCACTTGCTGATTCAAATCAAAGCGTGTTTGCCTGAGCTGTTATTATCTGCCGTATCTATTCAGTACGGATTGATCCATGTCCTCTCGCGAAATCCGCATCGCCACTCGTAAAAGCGCCCTGGCCTTGTGGCAGGCCGAATACGTCAAAGCACGCCTTGAACAGGCTCATCCAGGCCTCAAAGTATCCCTGGTGCCCATGGTGAGTCGCGGCGACAAGCTGCTTGACTCACCCCTGTCGAAGATCGGCGGCAAGGGCTTGTTCGTCAAGGAACTGGAAACCGCGCTGCTCGAAAACCAAGCCGACATCGCCGTGCATTCGATGAAAGATGTGCCCATGGACTTCCCCGAAGGCCTGGGTCTTTTTTGCATCTGCGAGCGTGAAGACCCGCGTGATGCCTTCGTCTCCAATACCTACGTGTCCCTGGATGACCTGCCGTTGGGCAGCGTCGTCGGCACCTCCAGCCTGCGTCGTCAGGCGCAATTGCTGACCCGTCGCCCGGACCTGCAGATTCGTTTTTTGCGCGGCAACGTCAACACCCGATTGGCCAAGTTGGACGCCGGCGAATATGACGCGATCATCCTTGCGGCTGCCGGCTTGATCCGCCTGGGCTTCGAAGACCGCATCACCTCGGCCATCAGCGTCGAAGACAGCTTGCCAGCCGGCGGGCAGGGCGCAGTCGGCATTGAATGCCGCACCGCCGACAGCGAAATCCATGCCTTGCTCAAACCCCTCGACCACCACGACACCGAAGTGCGTGTCACTGCTGAACGTGCCCTCAACAAGCACCTCAACGGTGGCTGCCAAGTGCCGATTGCCTGCTACGCGGTGCTTGAAGGTGAAAACCTCTGGCTGCGTGGCTTGGTCGGTGATCCGGACGGCGGCACGTTGCTCACCGCCCAGGTGCGTGGGCCACAACGTGACGCGACCGCCTTGGGTATCCAGGTCGCAGAAGAGTTGCTGGGCAAGGGCGCCGGCGCCATTCTGCAAAAAGTCTACGGCGAGGCCGGCCCGCAGTGACCGATTGGCGCGTGCTGCTGACGCGGCCCGCTGAAGAGTCGGCGGCCGTGGCTGCGTTGTTGGCCCAAACTGGTATTTTCAGCAGCAGCCTGCCGTTGCTGGATACCGAAGCTTTGCCCGCCACGCCCGAGCAACGGGCTGTTTTTGCTGACCTGGGCCGCTATAGCGCGGTGATTGTGGTGAGCAAACCGGCTGCACGCCTGGCTGTGCAGCAATTGCAGCAGCCCTGGCCATCGTTGCCGTGGTTCAGTGTGGGCGCTGCCACTGCGCAGGTACTGGCCGATCACGGTCTCAACGTTCACTATCCGCAAACCGGCGACGACAGCGAGGCCTTGCTTCAATTGCCGGCCTTGCGCGAAGCTGCCGCGCAGCCCGGTGCCCGGGTGTTGATCCTGCGTGGCGAGGGCGGCCGGGAGTTGCTGGCTGAGCGTTTGCGTGAGCAAGGTGCTAGTGTCGATTATCTGGAGTTGTATCGTCGTTTCCTCCCGGCTTACCCCGCCGGGGCGCTGATGCAACGCATCCAGTTGGAACGCTTGAACGGCCTGGTGGTCAGCAGTGGGCAGGGTTTTTTACACCTGCAAGCCCTGGCCGGCCCCGATTGGCCGAAGGTGGCTCAGCTGCCGTTGTTCGTGCCCAGCCCTCGCGTGTCTGAAATGGCGCGGGCCGCTGGTGCAGAAAAAGTTGTGGATTGTCGCGGCGCGAGTGCCGCGGCTTTGTTAGTGGCGTTGCGCAGCGCTGCCTCATAAGGCATGCGGCGCCCACTCTCTGATACGCAAAGGACGGATACGTGAGCGAAACAACCTTGCCTAAAGATGACACCCAACCCGCACTTGATGCGCCGGTAGAGTCGCAGGTCGCCGCGCCACGCCGTGGCAATGGCCTGGCGGTTGTGGCCCTGTTGCTCGGTGCCGCAGGCGTCGCCGCCGGTGGCTGGGGGATCTGGCAGGTCCGTGCCCTGCAAGCCAGCAACCAGCAGCAGTTGGGCCAGGTACAGACCCTTGATGATCAATCCCAATCCCTCAAGCAAAGCCAGCAACAGCTGGCGGCGCGCCTGGCGCAGTTGCCTGGGGCGGACGAGCTTGAGGAGCGCCGCCGCCTGGTCGCCCAATTGCAGGGTGACCAGCAGCGTCTGAGCCAACGCCTTGAAACCGTGCTGGGCGCCAGTCGCCAGGACTGGCGCCTGGCTGAAGCCGAACACCTGATCCGCCTGGCCAGCTTGCGCCTCTCTGCCTTGCAGGACATCAACAGCGCCCAGTCACTGGTCCAGGGTGCTGACGAAATTCTGCGCGAACAGAGTGACCCAGGCGCCTACGCCGCCCGCGAGCAGTTGGCCAAGAGCCTTGCCGCGCTACGCAGTACCGAGCAACCCGACCGCACCGGTTTGTACCTGCAACTGGCGGCACTGCGCGATCAGGTCGTAGCGCTTGCGGCTATCGCACCGGAGTATCAGCTCACTGAACCTGCATCCGAAGGGCGCTCGACCACCGATACGGAAAATCGCCTGAGCCAGTGGTGGGAGCAGATCTCTCGTTACTTCCGAATCGACTTCAACCCCGATGACAACATTCGCCCGTTGCTCGCCGGCCAAGGCCTGAATCAGGTGCGCCTGGCGCTGAGCCTGGCGCTGGAGCAAGCCCAGTGGGCCGCACTTAACGGCGAAACGGCGGTGTACAGCCGCTCGCTGGGTGAAGCGCGCAGCGTGCTGCAGGACAACTTCAATCAGGACAACCCGCAGAGCAAGGCGATGCTGGCGCGCATTGCCGAGCTCGAGCCCAAGGCGGTTTCGGTGGTGACGCCGGACCTGGCTAGCAGCCTGGCCGCAGTGCAGGCCTATCTTGAGCGCCGTCATCTGTCTGCCGATGAAGCCAAGGCGTCGGCGGGCACGCCGGCGACCCAGGAGTAGAGCCGATGAAGCGTTTTTATGTGATCCTGGTGTTGGCGGTTGCGATCGCTCTGGCACTGGGCGTGGGTATTTCGAAACACACCGGCTACGTGCTGATTACCTATCCCCATCTGCTGCATTACGAATCGAGCCTGTGGGCCACGCTGGTGGCGGTGTTTGCCGTCTTTCTGGTGATCTACCTGCTGCGTGTGCTGCTCAGCTTGCTCACCACCTCCGGTGGCGTAGTCAACCCATGGTCGCGGCGTAACCGCAGCCGTCGTGTGCAGATAGCCATCGAGCAAGGCCAGATGGACCTCGCCGAGGGCCGCTGGGCCAGCGCCGAACGTCACCTGCATCGCGCTGCTGAAGCCGAGCGTCAGCCGTTGTTGTACTACCTCGGCGCCGCACGTGCTGCCAACGAACTGGGCCGGTATGCGGAGTCCGACGGTTTGCTGGAGCGTGCCTTGGAACGCCAGCCACAGGCGGAACTGGCTGTGGCCCTGAGCCATGCGCAACTGCAGATGGACCGTGGCGACACTGAAGGTGCGCTGGTGACGTTGCAAGCGATGTACGAGCGTCACCCACATAACGCGCAGGTCTTGCGCCAATTGCAGCGTCTGCATCAGCAGCGGGGCGATTGGCCGTCGGTGATTCGCTTGTTGCCCGAACTGCGAAAGGACAAGGTACTTCCCGCTCCCGAGCTGGCTGAGCTTGAGCGCCGTGCCTGGGGTGAAAACCTTGGGCTGGCGGTCGAGCGTGAACAGCAGGGCGAAGCCGGGTTGCAGTCTTTGGAGAGAGCGTGGGAGCAACTGACCTCCGCCCAGCGCCAGGAACCGCAACTGGTGTTGGCTTACGCTGAGCAACTGCGTCGGCTGGGTGCTGACGCCAAGGCCGAAGAAGTGCTGCGTGGCGCAATCAAGCGCGGCTATGACAGCCATCTGATCCGGCTTTACGGTTTGTTGCGTGGCAGTGACCCGGGCCGTCAGCTGAAATTTGCCGAAGGCTGGCTCAAAGACCATCCGGGGGATGCCAGCCTGTTGTTGACACTGGGTCGCCTGTGTCTGCAAAACAGTCTGTGGGGCAAAGCACGCGACTATCTGGAAAGCAGCCTGCAAGTGCAGCGTAATCCCGAAGCCTGTGCTGAGCTGGCGCGCTTGCTGGCCCAACTGGGCGACACCGAGCGCAGCAACCAGTTGTTCCAGGAAGGTCTGGGGCTTCTGGACAGCCGCTTGCTGGCATCACCGCTGCCGGTGCCTGCGCGAGTGTAGGAATGAAGGTCAAGGTTGGCCGGACCTTTCTGAGGGCCAACCTTTCTTTATCGCGTAAAACCCGGGCGCTAAAGCTCTACGTAGCAAATTCCTACCGCCAACTGCTTGAAGTCATCCAGGTTCTGACGGCATATCCCCAGGCTGTTGCGGAATTGTCTGCTCTGGCGCGTATTGAAAGGAGTCAGGCCTTTACTCTACCGTAAGGGTCTATCTCCTGCGGTACGGATGACAATGTCTTTGGCCCCTTCACGCTCTCTGTTTCTCCTGGCGTTCTTGGCTGGTGCGCTGACGTTGGGTGCGTCTTTTTATCTTGAGTTCGGCGCGCTCTTGCGTCCTTGCTTCCTGTGTCAGGTGCAGCGCATCTTTTTGGCCGCATTCACTCTGATTAACCTGGCTGCGGCGATTCATAACCCAAAACGTTCAGGGGTCTACCTATACGGGTTGGCCAGCATGGGCTGCGCAATGCTCGGGGCCATCACTGCGGTACGCCAGGTGCTGCTACAAAATGCCGCGCCGGAGCAGGCCAGTGATTGCTGGCCCAGTCTTCACTACATGATTGAAAACCTGTCGTTATGGCAAGCACTGCAACTGACTGTAAAAGGCACCGTGGACTGCGTAGAGCTCAACTGGACACTGTTTGACCTGAGCCTGCCCGAATGGAGCCTGTTGTTCTTTTTGGCGATGCTGGTGCTCGGCATCATGCAGTTTTCACGATTGTTGCCGGGCCGTCGCTTGCACCCTGCGAGGTATTGAAAATTCGCCGTAATGTGTAGGACGGGATTAAACACTTGTATGAACTTTCTCTCCTGCGTACCTTGAAGCCATAGTCATGCGGGCATAATCTGGCCCGCACGCGTTATAGAAACCGTTTGTGACATGCGGCCTTGTCCGGCTCCCGCCTCAATGTTTGAGGTGTTGCGCGGGCACAGGCGGCAGCGCCCCTATAGGGAAGAGAGATCACCATGCTGGAAAGTTGTCAGAATGCTCAGGAACGCTGGGGTGGAGTGCACAAGCTGATCGACAGCTGGTTGAAGGCACGTCACGAACTGGTTCGAGCCTTTGATGCTCTTGGCGCCAAGCCCGAGGCACTGGCTGAGAATCGCAAACCGTTGCAAGAGTTCTGCGGCGTGCTGATGGATTACGTATCTACGGGCCACTTTGGTGTCTACGATCAACTGACCAAGGAGGCTAAAGCCTTTGGCGATGATCGAGGGTTGGAGCTGGCTGATACTATCTATCCGCGCTTGGAGGCTATCACTGAGAAGCTCGTTGCCTTTAACGACCTGTGTGATGCGGGCAAGTGTGTCATTGAGAAATTCAAAGAGCTGGGTGGGTTGCTGCATGAGCGCTTCGAGTTGGAAGACTGCCTGATCGAAGTGCTGCACAACGCTCACAAAGAAGAGTCGGCCGCCCAGGCTTGACCCTCAGAGTGAGATAAAAAAACGGTGCGCATGGCGCACCGTTTTTTATTGGGTCAGTGGCGAGTGCCGAGCAATTCGATCTCGAACACCAGTGGCGTATACGGCGGGATCAACTCACCCGCACCGTCGGCGCCATAGGCCTGGGCGGAGGGGATTACCAAGCGCCATTTCGCGCCTACCGGCATCTGCTGCAGCGCGCTGCTCCAACCACTGATCACACTGTCCAGGCGAAACCATTGGGGCTGCGTGCTCTTGTCGAAGACTGTCCCATCGGGCAGCCGTCCTACGTAATTTACGTGCACCTCATCACTGGCCAGCGGTTTGCTGCCGTTGCCGGGTGCCAGCTCGGTTAGCAGGATGCCATCTGCCAGTTCACGCACGCCGCTGACGGATTTTTCCTTGGCTAAAAACTGCTGTTCGGCAGCGAGGGCTTTTTCGCTTTGTGGAACCTCGGCGTCGGCAGCGTTTTGTGCTTCGTGTTGCGCAAGGATCTGTTCGATGCGTGCATCGTCCAGCGCCAATGGCTTGCCCTGATAGGCTTGCTTGAGGCCATCGAGCAGGGCTTGGATCTGCAGGTCGGGAACCTGCTGGCGCAAGCGCTCGCCGAGGCTTGCGCCCAAACTGTAGGCAAGGTCGTGTGGGTCTGGGGCGGTGGTTTTGGACGGCGATTGCTCGCCTGCATTGGCCACGCCAATCGCCAAGCCAAGCACTAAAAAAAGATAACGCGACATGCTGTTTCTCCCGCCGAAAGTGCGACGGATTATGCCAGTGTGAGTGGGCAAAAAGTGCCGCAGTTTTTTGTTATATCGATAAGAATTTACTCACGGTGCAACGCAAGGCAAACGATACTGTCAACATGCCCTAGCGGCGGTAAGAGCAGAGGGCTAGTATGAGCCGCACCCACGTCAGCCAGGAGGTAAACCATGTCGGCCAAACAGAAGCCTGTTAATACCCCGTTGCATTTACTCCAACAACTTTCGGGCAGCTTGCTCGAACATCTGGAAAGCGCATGTTCCCAAGCGTTGGCCGATGCAGAAAAACTGCTCGCCAAACTGGAAAAACAACGCGGTAAAGCGCAAGAAAAGCTGCACAAATCCCGCACCAAACTGCAAGACGCCGCGACTGCCGGCAAAGCCAAGGCACAAGCCAAAGCCAAAGACGCGGTCAAAGAACTTGAGGACCTGCTGGACGCTCTCAAGGATCGCCAAGCTGAAACCCGCACTTACATTTCCCAACTCAAAAAAGATGCTCAGGAAAGCCTGAAACTGGCCCAGGGCGTTGGTCGAGTGAAAGAAGCTGTGGCTAAAGTATTGGGCGCCCGCACACCGGCAAAAGCTGCCGCGTCGAAAGCTCCAGCCAAGGTTGCGGCCAAGCCAGCTGCAAAAACTGCTGCTGCAAAACCAGCGGCCAAGCCAGCTGCTAAAACCGCTGCTGCAAAACCAGCGGCCAAGCCAGTTGCTAAAACCGCTGCTGCAAAACCAGCGGCCAAGCCAGCTGCTAAAACCGCTGCTGCAAAACCAGCGGCCAAGCCAGCTGCTAAAACTGCTGCTGCAAAACCAGCGGCCAAGCCAGTTGCTAAAACCGCTGCTGCAAAACCAGCGGCCAAGCCAGTTGCTAAAACCGCTGCTGCAAAGCCAGCGGCCAAGCCAGCAGCTAAAACCGCTGCTGCAAAGCCAGCGGCCAAGCCAGCAGCTAAAACCGCTGCTGCAAAACCAGCGGCCAAGCCAGCTGCTAAAACTGCTGCTGCGAAACCAGCCGCCAAGCCAGTGGCTAAACCCGCTGCTGCAAAACCAGCCGCTAAGCCAGCTGCCAAACCTGCTGCCGCGAAACCGGCCGTTAAGCCAGCTGCCAAACCTGCTGCCGCTAAGCCAGCTGCAAAGCCAGCCGTTGCCAAGCCTGCTCCGGCCAAGCCAGCAACTCCGGCAGCCGCGCCTGCTACCCCGGCAGCGTCCAGCACTCCAACCGCATCGGCCAGCAGCACCCCTGCACCGGTAGCGCCAAGCACCACCCCAACCAGCGCTTCCTAAGTGCGGGTGGCCACGACGCGCAGCTGCTGCAGCGCGTCGTGGTCAAGGTTGGCGGCTTCGGTCGCCAAGCCTTCCAGCCATTTCGGTTGACTCACTTCCCCAGTCGGCCATGCCTGCGCCAACGCTTCCAGGCGCGCTAACAATTCCCGTTCGGCCTCCAGCTCCAGAGCTTTGACTCGCTCGCGTAATGCCGCCAGAGGCATATCCTGTTGCGCCAGGGATCGCCATTGCATGCGCATCTGTCGTAACGGTTTGACCACCGTTTTTTGCCAAGGGCGTGCTAGCTGCTGCAGTGCCTGAATACGCGCAGGCTCAAGTGCAACGCCACGCTGCTCCAGCCAGGCGCCACACAGCAACAGGCACACATCCGCGCCGTGTTCCTGCAAGCGCAGGCAGGCGGCTTCGCACCCTGGGCGGGCGTAAATCGATAGGGCAAAGCTCCACAGGTCAGCGCACATATTCACACCCAAGCCAGCGGCCAACGAAGCTGGTAGACTCCGCCGCCATTATGATCCGACTTCAAAGCCTAACATTACAGCGTGGCCCGCAACGTCTTCTTGAAGACGCCGAGCTGACCCTGCACGCCGGTCACAAAGCCGGCTTGATCGGTGCCAACGGCGCCGGCAAATCCACGTTGTTCGCCCTGTTGCTGGGTGAGCTGACCCCGGATTCCGGGGACTGCTTGCTGCCGGCCGACTGGCGCATCGCCCATATGCGCCAGGAGATCGACACCCTCGACCGCATTGCGATCGACTACGTGCTCGATGGCGACCTGCGCCTGCGCCAGGTGCAACACGACCTGGCCGAGGCCGAGAAAGCCCAGGACGGCGCCGCTCAGGCCCGCCTGCACTCGGAGCTGGACAGTGCCGACGGTTACACCGCCGATGCCCGTGCCCGCAAGATGCTGGCCGGTCTTGGGTTTACCAACGAACAGATGGATCGCCCGGTCGCCGACTTCTCGGGTGGCTGGCGCATGCGCCTGAACCTGGCCCAGGCGCTGATGTGCCCCTCGGACTTGTTGCTGCTCGACGAACCGACCAACCACTTGGACCTCGATGCGATCCTGTGGCTGGAAGACTTCCTCAAGAACTATCAGGGCACGTTGTTGCTGATTTCCCACGACCGGGACTTCCTCGACGCCGTGGTCGACAACATTGCCCACGTCGAACAGAAGAAAATCACGCTGTACCGAGGCGGCTACACCGCGTTCGAACGCGCGCGCGCCGAGCGTCTGGCCCAGCAGCAACAGGCCTTCGAAAAGCAGCAGGCGCAACGTGCGCACATGGAAAGCTACATCGCCCGGTTCAAGGCCCAGGCCACCAAGGCCCGCCAGGCCCAGAGCCGGATCAAGGCGCTGGAGCGCATGGAAGAGCTGTCGGCGGCCCATGTCGATTCGCCGTTCGACTTTGTATTCCGTGAGTCGGTGAAAATCTCCAGCCCCTTGCTGGATCTTTCGGATGCACGCCTGGGTTATGGCGACAAAACCATCCTGGAGAAGGTCAAGCTGCAGCTCACACCGGGTGCGCGTATCGGCTTGCTCGGCCCTAACGGCGCGGGCAAATCGACGCTGATCAAGAACCTGTCCGGCGAGCTTGAGCCTTTGGCCGGCCGCCTGACCCGTGGCGAGAACACGGTGGTGGGTTACTTCGCCCAGCATCAGCTGGATTCCCTGGATTCCAAGGCGAGCCCGTTACTGCACTTGCAGCGTCTGGCGCCGACCGAGCGCGAGCAAACGTTGCGCGACTTCCTCGGCGGCTTCGACTTCCGTGGCGCACGCATCGATGAGCCGGTGCTGAATTTCTCGGGTGGCGAAAAAGCCCGTCTGGCCCTGGCGTTGATTGCCTGGGACAGGCCGAACCTGCTGCTGCTCGACGAACCGACCAACCACCTGGACCTGGAAATGCGCCTGGCGCTGACCATGGCCCTGCAGGAATTCAGTGGCGCGGTGCTGGTGGTGTCTCACGATCGCCACTTGCTCAAGAGCACTACCGACAACTTCCTGCTGGTGGCTGACGGCAAGGTCGAAGAGTTCGACGGCGACCTGGACGACTATGCGCGCTGGCTGACCGATTACCGCCTGCGCAACGCGCCGGTGAGTAATACGCCGGTGAACCCTGACAAGACCGACAAGAAGGCCCAGCGCCAGGCCGCCGCTGCCCTGCGCCAGCAGTTGGCGCCGCACAAGCGCGAAGCTGACAAGCTGGAAGCCGAACTGGGCAAGGTGCATGAGCGCCTGGCCAAAATCGAAACCAGCCTGGGCGACAGCGCCGTCTACGAGGCGGCGCGCAAGGACGAGCTGCGCGACCTGCTGGCCGAACAGGCCAAGCTCAAGGTGCGCGAAGGGCAGTTGGAGGAAACCTGGATGGAAGCCCTCGAAGTGCTCGAAACCTTGCAAGCGGAGCTGGAGGCGCTGTCCTGATGGAAGCGTTGCAGTTGCCGCTGCCGGCACAATGGATCGCGCCGATCTGGGTCGGCGTGCAGATACTGCTGATCCTGCTGGCGGGTTATTTCGCCCAGCGCTTCGTGGCCAAGGGCTTGAATCGACTGGGTGAACGCTACCCGTTGCCACCGCAGTTGCTGATGCCACTGCGTGGTGGACTGCGCTGGCTGATCATGGGCAGTGCGCTGATTTTTGTGCTGGAGCGCCTGGGCGTTTCCGCCACCGTGTTGTGGACGGCGTTGTCGGGGTTTGTCGCAGTCGCGGCCGTGGCGTTTTTTGCCATGTGGTCGGTACTGTCCAACCTGCTGTGTGCGATTTTAATCTTCACTGTCGGGCCGTTTCGCCTCGGTGATATCGTCGAGCTGGTGGATACCGTCGACAAGCCGGGTGTAAAAGGCCGGGTGGTGGCGATTAACTTGCTCTACACCACATTGATCGAAGTGGAGGAGGCTGGCACTGACAGTGCGATGGTACAGGTGCCAAATAGTCTGTTCTTCCAGCGCTCGGTGCGACGTTGGCCAGGTACCCATACGTTTCCGGGTGACCGTTGACACTCAATGCGGGTAAAAATCTGTAGCCAGCCTTCACTCGGCGGAGTTAGCTTTAGGCACAACCGCTAATTCTTCTCCGAGGTGTGTAATGGCACTCGACACATGGCTTGCCTTTTTCCTGGCCAGTTGGATCATCTCTCTTTCCCCCGGCGCTGGTGCCATCGCTTCGATGTCCAGCGGCCTGCAATACGGTTTCCTGCGCGGCTACTGGAACGCCATTGGCCTGCAACTGGGCCTGGCGATGCAGATCGCCGTGGTGGCGGGCGGCCTGGGTGCCATTCTTGCGGCCTCTTCGACCGCGTTTTATGCGATCAAATGGTTTGGTGTGGCGTACCTGGTGTACCTGGCCATCAAACAGTGGCGCGCCTTGCCGATGGACATGAGCGAGGATGCGACGATACGCCCGATCGGCAAGCCAATGGCGATGATGTTCCGTGGTTTCCTGGTCAACGCCAGTAACCCCAAGGCCCTGGTGTTCATGCTGGCGGTTCTGCCGCAGTTCGTGAACCCGCAGGCGCCGCTGCTGGTCCAGTACCTGATCCTGGGCGCAACCATGATCAGCGTCGATATGATCGTAATGGCGGGTTACACGGGGCTTGCGTCGAAAGTCTTGCGGCTGCTGCGCACACCCAAGCAGCAAAAACGCATGAACCGCACGTTTGCAGGCTTGTTTGTGGGAGCTGCGGGGTTTCTCGCCAGCTTGCATCGCGCAACGGCTTGATTGACGAAAACCGGCTAAAAATGTGGGAGCTGACTTGTCGAGTCGTCGCACCGCTGCGATAGCATCACCGAGGTGTAACTGACGCACCGCAGTGTCTGCATCGCAGGCAAGCCAGCTCCCACATTAGTTATGTGTTGGCTTTGAAACGCGTGCTCAGCGCAGAATCTTCGGCGCTTCGTCCCTTGGCAGGTTATTGCGCAATGCAGGCTTGCCCGGGTCTGCGTAGCCACCTCCCAGCTGTTCCGCCAGTTGGCGCGCCACATCCTCACCCAAGGCTTTCGACACTTCCCGCACCACACGCGGCCGGTTCAGGCTCACACGCACGTCACGGTTGTTCACCAGCTTGGTGTCCTGGCCTTCACCCATGGCGGTAAATGCCGAGGTGATCTCGAAGGTGCGGGTATTGATCAGGCTGAAATCGGCCACCAACGTCAGGCCCAGCACTGCTGAGTAGCTGTTGGTGTGGTCCAGGGCGTTGATGTCCTGGGTGAAGTCGATGTCTGACAGCGTACCGAACAGCACATAGTCCGCGCCCTTGAAGTTACCGGCCTTGATGCGTTTGATCACATCATAGACGTCACCCTTGGCGTCGGCGGTGTAGGGCGTGCCCTGCACCAGCTGAAACTGGTGTGACTTGAGTATCTCGCCCTTGATATCGCCGCTGAATTTACGCAATTCAGTCTGTTCGATATAGCTGGTGCGGCTCTCGTACTCGCTGTAGGCCGAGGCACCGCTGGCGTTGTACGCGCTGGCCTGGAAGTTGTTGCTGGCCGACACCGCGTGGATGTACTCCTCGACGCGCGCCTCATAGGCCAGGTCGGTGACCGCGATCTTCGGGGCGGCCGAGGCGCCAAAGGCGCACAGCAGGCTGATCATGCCGATCCATGCACGCATTGCTTAGCGCTCCGTGGTCTTGCGGATTTCTTTCTCGTCCATCCATTCGGCCAGGCCGCTTTCAACGTCGATCAGTTGCAGGCTGAACTTGTAGAACACGTCCTTGTAGTCCGAGCTGCGCTTGACGATGGAGCTGATGGAACCTTCCAGGCGGTACTTGGCGGCGACCATGTTGCCGGTCTTGCTCACCGTGGATTTCTTGTACAGGCCGCTCTGGTTTTGCAGCTTGAGCTGGTCGACCTGGCTTTGCATGTCGGTGTTATCGCTGGCGAAACGCGCGGTGCCGGTTTTCATCAGCTGGGTCTTGATCGACGTGGTGATCTCGCGGGTATCGATGTACTCGCTGGTCTTGTTCTTCACGTCATAGACCTGTACCACCGGGCGGCCTTGCAGGATGCCGGACTGGGCCAGGGAGCGGGTCATGCTCTCGGCAATCATCTGCAGGTCGGTGGAGCCGAACTCGTTGGTCACCAGCTCCACGGCCTTGGAGTCGCCGTAGCTGATGTTCTTGCCGCCGAGTACCGGCGAGGTGTTGGAGCAACCGCTGGCCAGAAGGGCAACGAGGGCGAGAATCGAGAAGCGTGCAAACATGGGGAAATCTCTCTGAATACGGTTAGCGCAGCGGCTCAAGGGGTTTTCACTTCGAGACGGAAGTCAGCGGCCTGGGGCAGGTTGGCGATCGCAGGCAGGAACGTTGCCTGGTTGGCGTACAGGTTCAGCACTTTCCAGGTTTCTTCATCACCCACCGGGAAACCATCGGCACCCAGCCAGGCGAAGCGGTAATACATCATCTGGTTGCTGCTGGTGATGTTGCTCAACTGCACCTTGGCGGTCAGGAAGCCATTTTCGCGGGCCACGCGGATGGCGCCGACGGCGATGCCCTTGAACTTGCCCATCACCACGATTTTGCTGGCGGCGCTGCCGGGTTCCGGTGGCGGCGCAGTGGCGCAGCCGGCGAGCAGGACCAGCGCCAGGGCGCCGAGGATGAAATGACGCATAGCGTGCTCCTTAAGGTTGTTTGAGGGCGATAGCCTGGGTGGAAGTGCTCGGCACCACATGGGCTGCAAGGCCACCGGCGAACACCTGGTTGCCGACCACGCGCAGGGTGATGACCTGATAGCGCTGGTCGGCCTTGACCGTCACCCGCGTGCCGCCCAGTGCGTTGGGCAAGCTGACTTGGTGCTCGCCGTGCTTGAGGCGCAGGCGTGTCACTTGGGTCATGTCCGGCAGGGTGCGCCAGGTGCGGGTGTCGGCGCCTTCGGTCACGGCCGAGGCGATGCCCAGCACCAGCCCCGCCATGGGGTTGGTCTTGTTCAGGTTGTTTTGTGTCACGCCACGGCTGACCGCACGCACAGTGGTGCGCAGGATGATCCCCGGCATGTCGTCACGCAGGGCGCGGCGGGACATGGCGGTGGTGCTGTTGAGCACGGTGAGGTTCTGCTGTTTTCCGTCGACGCCGATCTGGCCGAAGGCCTGGGTGGAAGTGTCGGCCTTGATCACCGGGAACGACAGCGGGGTGATCACCAAGTGGCCGTCAATCGGAATCGGCAGCGGCAGGCGGATCGAGTCACGCGCCGGTGCCAGGCCACTCTGCACCACGATGAGTACATCGGTCTCGTCGGCGCCGACCTTGGACTTGTCCAGGTCCAACAACGCCTGTTCCAGCAGCGGTGTGTTGGGGCGCAACTCGGCAGCCTTGCGATAGCCCGGTGCAGCCAGGTCTTTTTCACCCAGGGCTTCGTAGACAAAGCCTGCCAGGTAATGGCTGAACGCACTCTGGTAACTGTTCTTCAGGCCGACCACTTCCGGCGCGTCCAGCGCTTCCACCGGGTAGCCGCGCAGGTCTTTGATCTGGGTAGTGACGCCCTGGCGCTCGGCTTCGTTTTCGCGCTTTAAGTATTCCTTGTCTCGCAGGTCGGCGATTACGGCTTCGCGCTCGTGGGTCTTCTTGATCTCGGTGCGGGCGCCGTCGAAATCATTCAGGGCCAGCAGGTTCAGGGCCATCTGGGTGGTCAGCATGACTTTTTCGTAGTCATAACCTTCGTAGCGACGCACCTTGTCGTTGACCAGGAAGCTGCCGAACTGGGCGAGGTACTTTTCGCTGTCGAACTTGACCGATTCTTCCCACTTGAACACTTGCAGGTCGGCGCTGCGCCAGGCGGTCTGGCTGCCGGTGAGGTCGCCTTTGGCGCGCAACAACTCGCCCTTTTCAAAGAAGTAGAGCAGGTCCTTGTCTTCGCCGGTGTTGTTTTTTTCCAGCAGGGTCAGGGCGCCGTCGACGTTACCGGTGGCCAACTGCTGGTTGGTGGCTTGCAGCTCGGTGTCGTAGCTGCGAAACATTGAACAACCGGAGAGCAAGGTAACCGCCGCCAGTGTGAGCGGGGTTAAGGCGCGAAATGCCATGCAAACTTCTTCCCTGAGAGTGATCGGCTGATGTGCAAATTCCTCATAAAAACGAGGAAATAAATTCCCTTTTGCAATAACAGGGCGCGGCATTATAGGCGTCATTGCTGGCAAAACAATGGCTTTTTGCCGCTGCAAGTGGCGCTGAGATGCCATTGCTTGTCTCTTGATTGCACGGGGCTCACAGGCGCCAAATCACGAACGCCTTGAGTCAAACGCTTTAAAATTCAACAATGTGTTACTTCGTATTTCCCTTTGAGATTCATTCATGATTGCCCCCATCCGTTTTCTCGCCTGGTTGCTGCTGCCAGCCTTGATGTCATGCAGCTTCAACCTGCTGGCCGCGACTGCCGAGGGCGCCCCACAAGCCCTGCATTTGTTGGACTACATTGGCGCTGACTACCCTCCGACGGTGGAGGCGGGCAAGGTTATCGATGAATCCGAATATCGCGAACAAGTAGAGTTTCTCGGGGTGTTGCAGGGGCTGGTGGCCGAGCTGCCGCAAAGGCCGGAGCGCGCCGAGTTGGTCAAGGGCGTCGACGAATTGTTAGCGGCTGTATCCGCTCACCAGGACGGCGCGACCGTCGCCCGCCAAGCCCGTCAGCTGGGCGCCAAGTTGGCGGTGGCCTATGAAGTCAGCCAGGCACCGGCTATCACGCCAGACCCTGCGCGGGGTGCGCCGCTGTACGCCCAGCACTGCTCGGTGTGCCACGGTACTGCCGGTGCGGGTGATGGCCCGGCGTCCACGGGCATGACGCCGCCGCCAGCGAACCTGCGCGATGCGGTACGTCTGGACCGCCTGAGTCTCTACGCGATTTACAACACGTTGGGCCTGGGTGTTGAAGGCACCGACATGCCGTCCTTCGCCGACCAACTGGATGACCGTCAGCGCTGGGACCTGGCCACCTACATTGCAGGCTTCACCGCCGACCCGGCTGCCGCCAAAAGCGAACAGCCTTTCAACCTTGCCGACCTCGCTCGCCAAACCCCCAACGAGGTGCTGGCAGCCAGTGGCCCAGCCGCTGCCGCGACGTTCCGCGCCCAGCGTGCGCAGCCGCCACAGGTTAAGCGTGGCCCGGCGCAGTTGCTCGACTACACCGCGACCACGTTGGACAAGAGCCTCGCCGCGTTCCGCAACGGCGATCACGAACAGGCCTATGACCTTTCGGTCGCAGCGTACCTGGAAGGCTTTGAGCTGGTAGAAAGCTCCCTGGATAACGTCGACGCCAACGTGCGTAAAGACACCGAGAAAGCCTTGATGGCCTACCGGCAGTCGTTGCAGGACGGCCTGCCGGTCGAGCAGGTGCAACAGCGCCTGGACGTGGCCAAAGGCAAACTCACCGAATCCGCCGGATTGTTGGGCAGTGATGGCCTGAGCTGGTCGCTGAGCTACATCTCTGGTTTGCTGATTCTGCTGCGCGAAGGCCTTGAGGCGATCCTGGTACTGGCGGCGATCCTGGCGTTCCTGCGTAACACCGGCCAGCAATCGGCGGTGCGCAGTGTCAACGTCGGCTGGGGTTTGGCGCTGCTGGCTGGCTTGGCGACCTGGGCACTGGCGGCATATGTGATCGACGTGAGCGGCGCCCAGCGCGAATTGCTCGAAGGCTGCACGGCGTTGTTCGCCAGTGTGATGGTGTTGTGGCTGGGCGTATGGATGCATGACCGACGCCACGCGGCGGCCTGGCAGGATTACATCAAGAGCAGCCTGGTCGGCGGAGGGGGGCGTTTCGGTTTTGCGATGCTGGCGTTTTTCTCGGTCTATCGCGAGCTGTTCGAGGTGATCCTGTTCTACGAAACCCTGTGGCTGCAAGCGGGCCCTGCCGGGCACAACGCGGTACTGGCGGGCGGCGCCACGGCGCTGGTGCTACTGGTAGGGTTGGCGTGGGTGATCCTGCGCGGCTCGGCGAAACTGCCGCTGGCGTTGTTCTTCGGTATCAACGCGGCGCTGCTGTGCGCGCTGTCGGTGGTGTTCGCCGGGCACGGCGTCAAGGCCTTGCAGGAAGCGGGCATCTTCGGCACACGGCCGGTGGCGTTCTTTGATTTCGACTGGCTGGGCATTCACGCCGATGCGTACTCGTTGAGTGCGCAGGCTGTGGCGATCCTGGCGATTGTGGTGCTGTACGGCCGCAGTCGCCTGGCCGAGAAGCGTCGAGTGGTGGCATAAGCATGCGGGTGTGGATCGATGCAGACGCCTGCCCGCGAGCAGCCAAGGACCAAGTGGTGAAGTTCGCGCTCAAGCGCCAGTTCGAAGTGGTGCTGGTGGCGGGTCAGAGCCAGATCAAGCCGAGCTTTGCCTGTGTGAAGCTGATCGTGGTGCCCAGCGGCCCGGACGCGGCGGATGACTATCTGGTGGAGCACGCCGTGCCCGGTGAGTTGGTGATCTGCAGCGACGTGCCGTTGGCCGACCGCCTGGTGAAGAAGGGCGTCACAGCCCTCGACCCCCGCGGCAAGGAGTTCAGCCCGGCGAACATGAGTGAACGGCTGGCGGTGCGCAACCTGTTCACCGACCTGCGTGAGCAGGGCCAGATGGGCGGCGGCCCACCGCCCCATGGTGAAAAGGACAAGCAGGCGTTTGCCAATGCGCTGGACCGTATCCTCACCCGATTAATGCGCCAGGCCTGACCTTGCAGTGAATGGGTTTGTTGTAGCAGTTGGGCTTGTTGTGGCGAGCAGGCTTGCCCTGCGTTGGGCTGCGCAGCAGCCCCAGACCCCACAACCTCGCACAGCCTGACACACCGCGCTGCCTGAATTGGGGCGGCTTCGCCACCCAGCGCAGGGCAAGCCTGCTCGCCACCCCATTTATCGCGGGTTAATCATTCTCGTGGGTCAGTTCCAGCACGCGATCCACCAACTTGTTGATGCCTGACGCCACCTCGCTGATGCGCTTGCCGAGCATGTAGGCCGGCGTGGTCACCAGCTTGCGGGCCTTGTCCTCGACGATATCCTCGACAGCGCACTCCTGATGAGTGGCGCCCATCTTGTCCAGGGCCGCCGCCGTGTCGGGGCAGTTGCCGATGGTGCAGGTCACGCCGGGGCCGTAGATTTTTGCGGCCAGGGCTGGCGAGATGCAGATCAGTCCCACAGGCTTGCCGGCTTCGGCAAAGGCTTCGGCCAGCTCCAGCACTTGCGGGTTGACGCTGCAACCGGCGCCCTCCACGGCAAAGTTCGAGAGATTCTTCGCTGCGCCAAACCCGCCAGGCACGATCAGTGCGTCGAACTCGTCGGCGTTGGCTTCACGAATGTCTTTCACCTCACCTCGAGCGATGCGCGCCGACTCCACCAGCACATTGCGCGACTCGGGCATCTCTTCACCGGTAAGGTGGTTGATCACGTGCAGCTGCGCAATGTCTGGCGCAAAACATTGGACCTGAGCGCCGCGCTGATCCAGGCGCAGCAGCGTGATCACACTTTCATGAATCTCTGCGCCGTCGTACACGCCGCAGCCGGAAAGGATCACTGCAATCTTTTTGCTCATGGGCATCTCTCCTGTTTTTGTGGCGTTAAATGTCTACTAATTTGTCACCTGTTGCCAATGGGATCTCCTGCGGCTACACCTAATCTTGATGTAACAAAAATACATCGGACTAGCCCATGGACTTCGTGCCTTACGCGGTACCGTTTTTTATTGCCTTGATCGTGGTCGAGCTGCTGGCCGATCGCTGGCGCGGTGAACGCAATTATCGGGTGGCGGACGCTATCAACAGCCTCAGCACTGGTGTGCTGTCCACCACCACCGGGTTGTTGACCAAAGGTGTGGGCCTGCTGACCTACGCGTTTGCCCTCAAGCACCTGGCGCTGATTGAGCTGCCTGCCCAAAGCGTGTGGACCTGGGTGTTCGCCTTTGTGTTTTACGACTTCTGTTACTACTGGCTGCACCGCTGCGGCCATGAGCGCAACATCCTCTGGGCTGCGCACTCGGTGCATCACCAGAGCGAGGACTACAACCTCACCACCGCGTTGCGCCAGACCAGTACCGGCTTCCTGCTGAGCTGGATCTTCTACTTGCCCCTGGCCGTCGTGGGCGTGCCGCTGGTGGTGTTTATCAGCGTGGCCTCGCTCAATCTCCTGTATCAATTCTGGGTACACACCCGTCACGTGCCCAAGCTCGGCTGGTTCGAGTGGTTTTTCGTCACGCCGTCCAATCATCGTGCCCACCATGCGCAAAACGCTCTCTACATGGATCGCAACTACGGCGGGGTGTTCATTATTTGGGACCGCCTGTTCGGCAGCTTCCAGGAAGAAGACGATAACGAGCCGGTGATCTTCGGCGTGACCACGCCGTTGGCCAGTTGGAACCCGCTATGGGCCAACCTGCAGTTTTATGCACAGTTGTGGAGTGATGCGCGGCGCACTGAGAGCTGGTGGGACAAGCTGCGTATCTGGTTCATGCGCACCGGCTGGCGCCCGGCGGACGTGAAAGCCAAGTACCCGATGGCCAAGCCCGATTTGAGCCAGTTCCGCAAATTCGAGGTGCCGCTGGACGCGCGCCAGCAGGTTTATATCGCCCTGCAATTTGCAGCGTATGTAGGGTTTGGCAGTTACCTGATGAATTTCGGCGAGGGGCTGCCCACGGCGGCGCTGGTGCTGGGCTGGAGTGCGATGGCGCTGGGGCTGTTCACCTTGGGCGTGGCCCTGGAGAATCGGCCGTGGGCGCTGAAAGCCGAGCTGGTGCGCCTGGGACTGAATGTGCCGTTGGTGTGGCTGGCGCCGCTGGTCGGCTTGTGGCCGGCCAGCAGCCTGGGCTGGCTGGGCCTGGTGAGTTACAGCTTGCTCAGTGCGATCGGCCTCTACTGTTGCAGAAGCCGGCTTACTCGACTGGCGTCTTAGGCGGTTGCTCCGGCGCCTGCTCGGCAGCCAGCCGGGCCTTGGCCTCAGCACAGGCTTCGCGGGCGATACGCGCGTTCTTGAAGCGCCGGCGCAGCCACAGGCCAAAGCCCAGCAATAGCAACGCGCCCAGCACCCACAGCTCGTATTTCTTGACGCTGCCGAGCATGCCTTCCAGCACCGCGCCGAAGTGGTAGGCCGCCGCGCCCAATGCCGCGGCCCAGATGGCGGCGCCGATGCCGTTGAGGATCAAGTAGCGGGCCGGCGGGTAGCCCGACAGGCCAATCGCCACCGGCATCACGGTGCGCAACCCATAAACGAAGCGGAAGCTCAGCACCCAGATATCCGGGTGCTTGCGGATATGTTCCAGGGCCTTGTCACCCATCAATTGCCAACGCGGCTTGCGCGCCAGCAGCTTGCGCCCGTGTTTGCGCCCCAGGAAATACCACAGCTGGTCGCCGGCATAGCTGCCAAAAAAGGCAACGACCACCACCAGGTTGATATCCATGTAGCCACGGAACGCCAGGAAGCCTGCGAGAACCAAAATGGTTTCGCCTTCAAAGAAGGTGCCCAGGAAGAGCGCAAAGTAGCCGAAGTCATGCAGAAATTGTTGAAGCATGGTCTGGGGTGCTGGCGAAATGAACGCGCAGCCTACGCCTTCGTGAACATTCATGAAAGTATCGAGATGTGTCACGAAGTGAACAATTCCTACATAAACGACGAATGCGACTACAGGTCGCATCGATAAGCACAACTGTCATTCCTTCGTCATAATGGCCGCTTATAACTGCAACGCTCGCCCGTAAACGCGGGCTCAGGAGTCTGTCGTGAGCTTTACCCCTGCCAATCGCCTGTTCCCCGCCACCCGTCTGCGACGCAATCGCCGTGATGATTTTTCTCGCCGCCTTGTACGTGAAAATGTACTGACGCCGAATGACCTGATCCTGCCGGTGTTTGTGCTGGACGGCGAAAATCGTCGGGAGGCTGTGGCGTCGATGCCGGGCGTGGAGCGCTTGACCATTGATTTGCTGCTTGAAGAGGCAGCCGGTTGGGTTGAACTGGGGATTCCGGCATTGGCGCTGTTCCCGGTGACACCGGCCGAGCTCAAGTCCCTCGACGCCGCCGAAGCCTGGAACCCGGAAGGCATCGCCCAGCGCGCCACCCGGGCTTTGCGTGAGCGTTTCCCGGAACTGGGTGTAATCACCGACGTGGCGCTGGACCCGTTCACCACCCACGGCCAGGATGGCATTCTCGACGAAGACGGCTATGTTCAGAACGACATCACCGTTGATGCGCTGGTCAAGCAGGCCTTGTCCCATGCAGCAGCAGGCGCCCAGGTGGTGGCACCGTCGGACATGATGGACGGCCGCATCCAGGCGATCCGCGAAGCCCTGGAACTGGCCGGCCACGTCAATGTGCGCATCATGGCCTACTCGGCCAAGTACGCCAGCGCCTATTACGGCCCGTTCCGCGATGCGGTGGGTTCGGCGTTGAACCTGGGCAAGGCCAACAAGGCCTCGTACCAGATGGACCCGGCCAACAGCCATGAAGCGCTGCACGAAGTGGCGGCCGACCTGGCCGAAGGCGCCGACATGGTGATGGTCAAGCCCGGGATGCCGTATCTGGACATCCTTTATCGGGTCAAAGAGGAATTCAAGGTGCCGACCTTTGTCTATCAGGTCAGCGGTGAATACGCCATGCACATGGCCGCGATCCAGAATGGTTGGTTGAGTGAAGGGGTGATCCTCGAATCCCTGACTGCCTTTAAACGTGCGGGTGCTGATGGCATTCTGACCTACTTCGCCGCCCGCGCTGCCCAATTGCTTAGAGAGCAACAATAGCCCTCACAGGAACACTCGATGAATACCGAAGGACTCTCCGAAGTTGCTGTAAAAGACGCTCACCCGGTGGTTGAACAAATCGCCGAAACCCCACCGGAGCTGGAGCCGGCTGCGCCTGCTGTGGTGGCTGAAGCGCCCGCGCCGGCCCCGGTGGCAGCGGTGACCAACCTGGATGACAGCAGCCTGTACATCCATCGTGAGCTGTCACAACTGCAATTCAACATCCGCGTGCTGGAGCAGGCGCTGGATGAGTCCTACCCACTGCTGGAGCGGCTTAAATTCCTGCTGATCTTCTCCAGCAACCTGGACGAGTTCTTCGAGATCCGCGTTGCCGGCCTCAAAAAGCAAATCACCTTTGCCCGCGAACAAGCCGGTGCCGACGGCCTGCAGCCGCATCAGGCCCTGGCGCGCATCAGCGAACTGGTGCACGGCCATGTGGACCGCCAATACGCGATCCTCAACGACATCCTGCTGCCGGAACTGGAAAAACATCAGGTCCGCTTCATCCGTCGTCGTCACTGGACCACCAAGATCAAGACCTGGGTGCGTCGCTACTTCCGTGACGAAATTTCACCGATCATCACCCCGATCGGCCTCGACCCGACGCACCCGTTCCCGTTGCTGGTGAACAAGAGCCTCAACTTTATCGTCGAGCTGGAAGGCATCGACGCCTTCGGTCGCGATTCGGGCCTGGCGATCATCCCGGCGCCGCGTCTGTTGCCACGGATCATCAAGGTACCGGAAGAAGTAGGGGGCGCTGGCGATAACTATGTATTCCTGTCTTCGATGATCCACGCGCACGCCGATGACCTGTTCCAGGGCATGAAGGTCAAGGGCTGCTACCAGTTCCGCCTGACCCGTAACGCCGACCTGGCGCTGGACTCCGAAGACGTCGAAGACTTGGCCCGTGCCCTGCGCGGCGAGCTGTTCTCGCGGCGCTACGGCGATGCGGTACGTCTGGAAGTGGCGGATACCTGCCCCAAACATCTGTCGGACTACCTGCTCAAGCAGTTCAACCTGGCCGAGTCCGAGTTGTATCAGGTCAATGGCCCGGTGAACCTGACACGTCTGTTCAGCATCACCGGCCTGGACAGCCACCCGGAGCTGCAATACACGCCGTTCACGCCACAGATTCCGAAACTGCTGCAAAACAGCGAGAACATTTTCAGCGTGGTGAGCAAGCAGGACATCCTGCTGTTGCACCCGTTCGAGTCCTTCACGCCAGTGGTCGACCTGCTGCGCCAGGCCGCCAAAGACCCGCATGTTCTGGCGGTGCGCCAGACCCTGTACCGCTCCGGCGCCAACTCGGAAATCGTCGATGCGCTGGTAGACGCCGCGCGTAACGGCAAGGAAGTCACGGCGGTGATCGAGCTGCGTGCGCGGTTTGACGAAGAGTCCAACCTGCAACTGGCCAGCCGCCTGCAAGCGGCCGGTGCGGTGGTGATCTACGGCGTGGTCGGCTTCAAGACCCACGCCAAGATGATGCTGATCCTGCGTCGCGAAGCTGGTGAGATCGTGCGTTATGCCCACTTGGGCACCGGTAACTATCACGCCGGCAACGCCAAGCTCTACACCGACTACAGCCTGCTCACCTCCGACGACGCTTTGTGTGAGGACGTCGGCAAGTTGTTCAGCCAGTTGATCGGCATGGGCAAGACCTTGCGCATGAAGAAGCTGTTGCACGCGCCGTTCACGCTCAAGAAGGGCATGCTCGACATGATTGCCCGCGAAACCCAGTTCGCCCTCGACGGCAAGCCGGCGCACATCATCGCCAAGTTCAACTCGCTGACCGATCCGAAGATCATCCGCGCGCTGTACAAGGCCAGCCAGTCCGGGGTGCGCATCGACCTGGTGGTGCGTGGCATGTGCTGCCTGCGCCCTGGCATTGTGGGTGTGTCACATAACATCCATGTGCGCTCGATCATCGGCCGCTTCCTGGAGCACACGCGGGTGTTCTACTTCCTCAATGGCGGCGAGGAACAGATGTTCCTCTCCAGTGCCGACTGGATGGAGCGCAACCTCGACAAGCGTGTGGAGACCTGCTTCCCGGTCGAAGGCAAGAAGCTGATCATGCGGGTCAAGAAAGAGCTGGAAAGCTACCTCACCGACAACACCCACAGCTGGAGCCTGCAATCGGACGGGCGCTACGTGCGCAACACCCCGACCGGCAACCAGAACCCGCGCAGTGCGCAGGCGACGTTGCTGGAGAAGCTGGGTAGCCCGATTCTTGCGGTGAACTAAAAGCCTGCACAGACCTAATGTGGGAGCGGGCTTGCTGTGGCGAGGGAGCTTGCTCCCGTTGACTGCGCAGCAGTCTCCGGCTTTTTGGGGGCGCTACGCACCCCAGCGCAAGCAAGCTTGCTCGCCACAGCAAGCGCGCTCACACCTGTGTTTTGCAGCGCGCTTTAGCGCAAGTTCAGGCTGAACCCCACCCGCGTCAACCACTCCGCTTCCTGGGCAAAGTCCGCCTGGGTCAGCTGGTTTTCATCCAGCCAGCCTTTGGGGAACACCACGTCCAGGCTGTCGCCATGCGCGCGCAGGGTGACTTGGGGCATTTCCTGGGTGCCACGGATGTGGTGGAACAGGATCGCAAAGCGCAGCAGCACGCACAGGCGGATCAGCTTTATGCCTTCGTCGCCGAACTCGGCAAATTTGTCCTTGGGAATGTTGCGGCGATGGCCACGCACCAGCAGGGCGAGCATCTGTTGGTCTTCGCGGGAGAAACCGGCGAGGTCCGAGTGCTCGATCAGGTAGGCGCCGTGCTTGTGGTAATGGTAGTGGGCGATGTCCAGGCCCACTTCATGCACCTTGGCGGCCCAGCCCAGCAGTTCGCGCCAGACGCCGTCTTCCAGGTCCCAGTCCTCGGCTACCTGGTCAAAGGCGTGCAGGGCTTTGCGTTCCACCCGGGCCGCTTGTTCCAGGTCGACGTGATAACGCTCCATCAACGAGGTGAGGGTGCGCTCACGCACGTCTTCGTGGTGATGGCGGCCCAGCAGGTCATACAGCACGCCTTCGCGCAGGGCGCCGTCGCAGTGGTCCATACGTTGCAGTTCGAGGGCGTCGAAAATCGCTTCGAGAATCGCAAGGCCAGCCGGGAAGATGGTACGACGGTCGGGCTTGATGCCGTCGAAGTCGATTTTCTCGGCATCGCCCAGCTTGAACAGTTTGCGCTTGAGCCATGCCAGGCCTTCGGCGTTGACCTCACCGGTGCCATGGCCGCCGGCTTTGAGGGCCAGGCCGATGGCGCGGATGGTGCCGGACGAGCCGATGGCTTCATCCCAGGTCAAGCGGTGCAGCGCATGCTCGATGCTCATGATCTCCAGCCGCGCGGCCGTGTAGGCCTGGGCATAGCGGGCCGGGGTGATCTTGCCGTCCTTGAAATAGCGCTGGGTAAAGCTCACGCAGCCCATTTGCAGGCTCTCGCGCAGCAATGGCTCGAATCTTTGCCCGATGATGAACTCGGTACTGCCGCCGCCGATATCCGCCACCAGGCGCTTGCCGGGCGTGTCGGCCAGGGTGTGGGACACGCCCAGGTAGATAAGGCGCGCCTCTTCCCGGCCGGAGATAACTTCTACCGGGTGCCCGAGGATTTCTTCGGCGCGGCGGATGAATTCGACACGGTTGCGCGCCTCACGCAGGGCGTTGGTGCCGACAATTCGCACGGCGCCCAATGGCATGCCGTTGATCAGTTGGGCAAAACGCTTGAGGCAGTCGAGGCCGCGCTGCATGGATTCTTCATTGAGCTGGCGCTGGTCGTCGATGCCGGCAGCCAGTTGAACTTTCTCGCCGAGCCGCTCAAGGATGCGGATTTCGCCGTTCTGGGCCTTGGCCACGACCATGTGAAAGCTGTTGGAGCCCAGGTCGATGGCGGCGATCAGGGACAAATTCTTGGCTTGGGATTGCGGCATGGTTTGGGGGTCTCGGTCGATAACCCGACCATCGTGCCACGATCGACCGCTGGCGCCAACGCGTTGTGCTTCAGGAATCTTCCTGTCGGTGCGGGAGGCAATGCCTGTTGGAGATGTAGGGCGATTCTCCTTTGCTCTAGCGAATAAACTTAAGGCTAGGTACGAGGTATTAAATTTATGCCTATAAAAACTCTCGGGACTTTCCTTACAAGGGTTTTGTATTTGTTCTGCTCGGTTTTTTAGTTATGACTACTGATGCAGTTGAAAAGGGTGGTCATGTTTTTGTTGTATTCGGACAGCAGTTGACGTGCTCTCCTATTCTTTTTTAGGTCACTTACAAGCGAGACTGCCCGTCGGCAATGATGCCGTGGTGTTATTTGTTTATGGCGTTTTATGTCAGGGAATGTCGTGTTTTAGAAGCGGAGCTTTTCAGCCTTTAATAAGTAACGTCTGTTAACTTCTAATGACGGGTAAAAGATGAAAAAAGTATTTGGTTTGGCCGTGGGGATTGCGTGCCTGTTTGCCAGTGTAGGCGCCTATGCAACTACCAACCCGACCGGCAACCTGATCGTCAAGGGCACCATTATTCCGGCGGCTTGCAGTATGAGCGTTAGCGCCGGCGGGGTTATCGACTATGGCACGATTCGAGCCAATCAATTGTCCCAGACGAATTTCAACCCACTTGCCGAGCGTTCCACTTCGCTGGTCGTCAATTGCGGTACTACACCTGCCAGGTTTTTCTTGTCTGTCACTGACTTGCGGGCCTCCAGTAAAGTTACTGGCATATTGGGCGCTGGCTACACCGAAGCCCAAAACTATGGTCTCGGTACGTATGGTGGCAGGCGCACCGGCGGCTATTCGGTCATCCTCAGAAACCTGACGTCCAACGGTGTGGCGCTCAACCCGATTGTACGGTCGAGCAAGGACGCAGCCTGGCAAGCCAGCGACGGTAAGGTTTCCCAGACACCTAACCAGCATTCCTGGCGTAACGGCGCTGTCAATGCGCCAGCTTCGATCTCTCAGCTAACCGGTGTTATTGCCGTCAAAGCGGTGATCAATCGCGCAAGTGATCTGAACCTTACCGGCAATATTGCGTTGGATGGTCACGCGACGCTGGTTCTGGATTACATCTAAACGTTTGAGCAACAGTCGATAGCGAGGCAGAGTCAGTCAGGGGGACTCTTATTAGTTATCGGCTGTTTTCATGTGGCTGTGCAATTACACGTACTCATTTGTTTGTGAATGTTCCAGGGAGAACTCGGTGAACGGTCTTTCAAGAATAATTGGTTTCATATCGTGTTGTATGGCTTTGTTGCTGTATGGCGTAGCCCATGCCGACGGTATGTTGCCTGAAACAACGGTTGTCATTCTTTATGAGGAGAATGGCGAAGCCACGATCAATATAAAAAACACTGATCCAACCCCTGCGTTACTGCACTCCGTCATAGAAAATGTGCCCGAGGATCTTGAAACCCTGTTGATCGTCACCCCGCCCATTGCTCGCGTGGAGCCAGGGGAAACGCAACTGGTCCGTTTTATCAGCACCCTGAAGTCGCCGCTCAAGACTCAACGCCTCAAGCGCGTGTCCTTCGAGGGGATTCCCCAGGCGCGTGAGCCAGGTGGTGCGACCATTGGTATCACCCTGCGTCAAAACTTGCCGCTGATCCTGCACCCGGCAGGTTTGCCCCGGCACCAGGCACCTTGGGAACTGCTCAAGTGGAAGCGCCGGGGTGATCGCTTGAGCGTGCATAACGACAGTGCCTATGTGGTGCGCATGGGATTGGAAGTGCAGCTTAATCCGCTGAAACAAACCGGCTTGCTGCCCCGCACTTATATCCTGCCGGGTGAGGTGTTGACGCTCAATACCCAAGGGCCTGTGGCCGAGGTGTCCTCGGTGGTGCTGCAGCCGGCCACGACCTTTGGGTTTGCTGTCGATGACTACCAGGCAGATGTTCTGGGTCATGGGCGCTAAGCGTTCGATGACTGGACTGACGGTTCGCCGCCCGGGGCTTTTCATGGGGTTGGCAGCCTTGTGGGGTGCTCCCGGTTTTGCTTTGGCAGTCGAGTTGGGAGAGGGCTTTGATCTGGCTGTCCTGGCCAGCTATGGCATCGACCCGAAGGTCTCCGACTACTTTCGCAGTGCGGCGCGGTTTCGTGAGGGCAGGCAGATAGTGGGGCTGCGGGTCAACGGGAATTCCCTGGGGTTGGTCGAGGCCCGTTTCGATTATCAGGGGCAGCTGTGTTTTACCCAGGGTTTGCTGGAGAAAGCTGGCCTTAAAGTGCCCTTGGCGATCGTGCAATCGGGCATCTCGGCGGATCAGGCCTGTCACGATTTCGTGGGTGAGTTCCCCGCGACCATCGTCAGGTTGCAGCCGGGCAGCGAAGAAGTGGTGCTGGTTGTGCCTACCCAGTCCTTGCGTGAGCCTGAATGGGAAGTGGGAGGTTTTTCCGAGGGCGGTGCGGCGGCGTTGTTCAACTACGATGTGCTCGGGTTTCAGACCCAGTCGCGCAGTGGCCCCAGCCGGTTCGTTTCGGCTTATACCGAGGCGGGATTCAACCTGGGTAATTGGGTGGTCCGCAGCCGGCAGTTCTATATTTCTGATAACGGCAAAAGCAGCAGCGAGCATGTGCAGGCCTACGCCCAGCGTGATATCGCGGCGTTGCAGTCAACTTTCCAGGTGGGCCAGATCTCTACCCGAAGCCCGGTGTTCGGTGGGATTCAGCTATCGGGGTTACAGCTGTTTCCTGATGGTGTCTCCCGCGCCGGCGCCAATCATGGTGTGGTGGTGGAGGGTTTGGCTCACAGCCAGGCGCGTGTCGAGGTGCGCCAGTCCGGTGCGCTGATCCATACCACGTTAGTGCCCGAGGGGCCGTTCAGCCTGACAGGCTTGCCTTTGCTCAATGGCACCAGTGACCTGGAGGTCAGCGTTATCGGCACGCGGGGCGGCACACGCAGTTTCGTGGTGCCGGCGGCTTCCTTTGGTGCGGCTATTGCCGTAACCCCAGGCTTTGACTTCGCCCTTGGCAAGGTACGTGAACAGCTGAGCGAGGGCCGCGAGGCGCCGACTGTTGTCATGGGCAGCGGCACCTGGGGGCTTGGCCGGCAGTCATCCCTGGGGTTCGGTTTATTGAGTACAGATGAGTACCAGTCGGCCGGCGGCACTATGAGCAGTGTGTTTTTCCAGCGGGTTACCGTCAGTGCTCGGCAAAACATCTCGCGCGATGGTGAGGCGGGTGTGAACGGTAGCCGCCGTGCCGTATCCCTGAGCAGCCCGTTGGTGGCGGGTGTTGAGATGAGCCTGAGTGCGACGACCCAAAGCCCAGGTTATCGCGATGTCCTCGAGGCAGGCCCGGGTTTGAAAAAAAATGATCTGCAGACCCGTTTCCAGAATCAGTACACGGTAGGGTTCAACTGGGCAGAACCGACCTTGGGGGCTTTTTCAGTCAGCTACTCACGCAGTACGCAGTTTGATGGGCAGCTTGCCGAACATGTATTTGCCTCGTGGAACAAGGGGTTCAGGCAGGTGGATGTAGCGTTGATCGCCGACTCGCAGGTGGGCGCTTCGCGGCGGCGCAAGACCGCAAGCCGTGAGCGAGAAACACGTGATGAGGTCACGCCGGAGGGGCTGTCCTTGCGCCTGCAGGTCACGGTGCCCTTTGGAGAAGATCGCCGCCTGACGTCCTACGCCAGTCGCCGCAATGGCCGTGCCGATATGGGCACGGCATTGTCCGAGCGGGTCAATGAGTATGTGAACTACGAAGTGGGGGTTGAGCGGGATCTGCAGGAGCGCCAGCAAGCGGTTCGCGCGAATGTTGACGTGATGCCGCGCTACACCCGTGTGGGCCTGGGCGTGAACCGCACGCCCACGAGCACCAGCTACAGCGGGCAACTGCAGGGTGCCGTGGTGGCTCACGCGCGCGGCCTGACCTTTTCCCCCTACGCAGTGCAGGACACCTTTGGTGTGCTTTCGGTGGGGGAAGTGTCAGCGGCCAAGGTTACGACCCCACAAGGCCCGGTGTGGACCGATTACCGTGGGCATGCGGTGATTCCCGGCTTGCCGGCCTATACCACCAGCCACCTGGAGGTGCAGACCCAGTCCTTGCCCAAGCGGGTCGATCTCAAGAACGGCACCAAAATCCTCGCCGTCGGGCGCGGATCATTCAATACCGTGGATTTCCAAGTGGTGAATGTTCGCCGGGTACTGCTTGAGGTGCGCGATGAGCAAGGTACACCTCTGCCCCAGGGCTCTGCCGTGTTTGGCCCGGACAACACCTACCTGACCAATGTGGTGGGTGAGGGCCTGATCTTTTTGAACAACATGGATGACGGGCAAATCCTCAGCGTTTCGCCGCCGGGCTCTGCCCGCGCGTGCCTGCTGCATCTGAACCTTGAGTCGCAATCCCCAGAGGACAAGCTCTATGAAACGGCTTCGGCGATATGTCGTGCCCAATGAATCGGCGCAATACACCCTGCGTCGACTGTGCCTGGGCGTTAGCTTGTTGTTCATGCTCGCGATAGCGGCCCCGGAGGCTTCGGCGAATGACTGCCGCCTTTCCCTCAGCCAGCCAAGGGTCGACCACGGCGTGCTCCGGCGCGCGGAGTTGTTGGGCGAGCCGCTCGCAAGCCAGCCCATCATCCTGGGCAGGCGAACGCTGCAGCTGAGTGTCGTATGTGCCGAACCAGGGGCTGTCGCCTTGCGCTTTACGGGTGTTCCGGCGGGGACGCAAGGCTATCGATTCGGCCGACAGGGCAGCTTCACCCTGGCCCTCAAGCATGCCCAGGTCGATGGTCGCGCCGTTGAACTGAGTACGTCACAGCCCACAGAAACGGCTACCAGCGGGCACTTACTGCCCGGTCACGTGCTGATAGCCAAAGCCGGTGGTTTGCCGCTGACCGGCACACGCTTTTCAGCACAAGTGCAGATCGACACGTATTTACCGCCCGATGCCTTTTCAGTGCGCCACGAGACCGTCTTCGAAGGCCAGGGGCACTTTGAATGGTTGCCCGGCGGTTAATCGATCAGCCCGGCTGCTCCACCGAGCCGATGAAATTGGCGAACTCCGGCGTCTTTGGGTTGGCGAACAAGGTCTTGGGGTCGCCCACTTCATGCACCTTGCCCTGATGCATGAACACCAGCTTGTCCCCGACTTCCCGGGCAAAGCGCATTTCGTGGGTCACCATGATCAGGGTCATGCCGTCCTTGGCCAATTGGCGCACCACACTGAGCACTTCATTGACCAGCTCCGGGTCCAGTGCCGAGGTAATTTCATCGCACAGCAGCACCTTGGGCGACATGGCCAGCGCACGGGCTATGGCGACCCGTTGCTGCTGGCCGCCGGACAGACGATCAGGGAAGGCATCAAACTTTTCCCCCAGCCCCACCCGCTCCAGCATCTGCCGGGCAAGCTGGGCGGCTTTGGCCTTGGGCACTTTCTGCACCACTTGTGGCGCGAGCATGACGTTCTCGCCCACGGTCAGGTGTGGGAACAGGTTGAACTGCTGGAACACCATCCCGACTTTCTGCCGCAGGCTGCGCAGGTCGGCGCGGGCGGCGTCGAGGTATTCGCCGTCGACCTCAATTACGCCGTCGTTGATCGATTCAAGGCCATTGAGGGTACGCAGCAAGGTCGACTTGCCCGAGCCACTGCGGCCGATGATCGCCACCACCTGGCCTTCTTCAACCGTCAGGTCGATGCCCTTGAGTACGTGGTGATCGCCGTAATATTTATGCAGGGCGGAAATTCTAAGCAGAGGCATGCAGTCTCCTTTCCAGGTAGCGCGCACTGAGGGACAAGGGGTAGCAGAGCAGGAAGTAGCCGAGCGCCACCAGGCCGTAGACCATAAAGGGCTCGAAGGTAGCGTTGGCGAGCATGCCGCCGGTTTTGGTCAGTTCGGTAAAACCGATGATCGAGGTCACGGCGGTGCCTTTGACCACCTGCACCGAAAAGCCCACGGTGGGCGCCACGGCAATGCGCAGGGCTTGCGGCAGGATCACGTAGCGCAGTTGTTCAAGCGGGTTAAGCGCCAGGCTGGCCGAGGCTTCCCATTGCCCGTGGGCAATCGACTCGACGCAGCCGCGCCAGATCTCGGCCAGGTAAGCACTGGTAAACAGGGTCAAGGCAATCGCCGCCGCCAGCCAGGGCGAGATATCCACACCCAGCAGCGCGATGCCAAAAAACACCAGGAACAGCTGCATCAACAGCGGCGTGCCCTGGAACAGTTCAATATAGGTGCGCGCGAGATTGCGCGGGAAGGCTTTGCGGCTGATGCGCATCGTCATCACCAGTAAACCGATAACGCCGCCACCGACAAACGCCACCAGCGACAGCAGCAAGGTCCATTGCAAGCCGGTGGCGAGGTTGCGCACGATGTCCCAGAAGGAGAAATCACTCATCGGCTGTTCCTCATCACGTAGCGACGGCCGATCCAGTTGAGCAACTGGCGAATCATCAGCGCCATGCACAGGTACACCAGGGTGGTCAGTGCGTAGGTTTCAAACGCGCGGAAGTTGCGTGACTGGATAAAGTTGGCGGCAAAGCTCAGCTCTTCGGTGGCGATCTGCGAACACACCGCCGAGCCGAGCATCACAATGATGATCTGGCTGCTCAGGGCCGGCCACACCTTGCCCAGTGCCGGCAACAGCACCACATGGCGAAACGCCTCGAAACGCGTCATCGCCAATGCCGCTGCGGCTTCCAGCTGCCCGCTTGGGACCGCCTGGATGCCGGCGCGAATGATCTCGGTGGAGTACGCCCCCAGGTTGATCACCATCGCCAGTACGGCGGCTTGCCACTCGGTGATTTTCAGCCCCAGGGATGGCAGGCCGAAGAAGATGAAAAACAACTGCACCAGAAACGGCGTGTTGCGGATCAACTCGACATACACCCCGAAGACCCAGGAAAACGGCTGGATCTTCCATGCCCGCACCACAGCGCCGACGGTGCCCAGGGCCACGCCGAGGATCGCGCCGATAGCCGTCAGCTCAAGGGTAAACAGCGCGCCGCGTAGCAGCAGGTCGGTATTGGCCAGCACCGGCACAAAGTCAAATTGATACGCCATGAATCAGCTCCGCATCAAAGATCGGCAGGCAGTGGCTCTTTAAGCCACTGCATCGCGTTCTTTTCCAGGCTGCCATCGGCTTTGGCCGCGACCAGGATCTGGTTGACCTTCTCCAGCAGCGCTGGCTCGTTCTTGTTAACTCCCACGTACACCGGCGAATCCTTGAGTTTCACTTTCAGCTCCAGCCCACGTTTATTACTGCGCTCGCTGATCGCCACCATCACCACGTTGCCGCTGGCGATCAGGTCGACCTGGCCGGCCAGGTAGGCGGCGATGGTTGAGTTGTTGTCTTCGAAGCGCTTGATCGTGGCTTCCTTGGGCGCGACGGCGGTCAGCTCGATGTCTTCGATGGCGCCGCGGGTCACGCTGATGGTCTTGCCCTTGAGGTCATCGGTGGTGTGGATGGCCGCATCAGGTGGCCCGAACACGGCCAGGTAGAACGGCGCGTAGGCCTTGGAGAAGTCGATGACCTTTTCGCGCTCGGCATTCTTGCCCAGGCTGGAAATCACCAGGTCGACCTTGCCGGTAGTGAGAAACGGGATACGGTTGGTGCTGTTCACCGGGGTCAGTTCCAGCTTGACCTTGAGCTGGTCGGCCAGCAGCTTGGCGGTGTCGACGTCCAGGCCACGGGGTTTCATGTCCGGGCCAACCGAGCCGAACGGCGGGAAGTCTTGGGGCACGGCAACCTTGAGGGTGCCACGGGCGACGATATCGTCCAGACCGTTGGCATGGGCGGGCGCCTGGCTCAGCATCAGGCTGGCAAACAGGGCAGTGAGCAGGGCGCTGTAGCGCTTGGTCATGGCAACTCTCCGGGGAAGGGCGCGGGAATATTCTGTTTCGAGCCATTGCACGGCCCATGCCATCACGGCGCCAATGGCCTGGAACGCTGGTATTTGTTGAGTTCTGGTGGTCTTACTGGTCTGAACAGTGAGCGAGTTTTTCGCACCTTTTTCGAGCGCCGATAAAACCTCGCGAGCCCCTTTGGGGCGCGGCTTGCCGCCGGCTGCGAATAGCTTTACAACTAGCCGCTCCGTTGACTGCAACCTTGAGTTTTCTATGAATTCCATCGCCCAAGCCGTACCGGAAGCGGCCCTGCAGGCCATCCGCAAACTGATCAAGGAACAGGGCTTTGCAGCGGGTGACGCGTTGCCGTCCCAGCGCGACCTGGCGGTACAGTTGGGCGTGAGTCGGGCATCGTTGCGTGAGGCGTTGTCGTCTTTAAGTGCATTGGGCGTGGTGAGTGTGCAGCCGGGTAAAGGCGTGTTTGTGCAAGAGGTGCAAGAGGCGCCGGGGTTCGCCTGGCCCTTCGCTGCCCAGGCCACGCCCCTGGATATCTTCCAGTTGCGCTACGCCCTGGAAGGGTTCGCCGCGGGGTTGGCGGCAGTGACGTTGACTCTCGATGAGCTGGACAGCCTGCAAGACAATGTCGAGGCCATGCGCAAAGTGCTCAAGGCTGGCGACTTCGAAGCCGCTGCCCGGCTGGACTTCGAGTTCCATCAGCGGATCCTGCTGGCCAGCGGTAACCAGGCGATGGTGAGCATCCTGAGTGCCAGTGCCGAGGTGTTCCTGGAGAGCCAGAAGCTACCGTTCATCCGACCGGAACGGGCCATGGAGACTTGGCAAGAGCACCGCAAGATCCTGCGTGCCCTGGCCAGGCGCGCCAGTGCTGCGGCGCAGAAAACCATGCAGGAACACGTACGCAATGCGGCATTGCGCACGGGCATCGCCTTCGTGACTTCCGTGACGCCGTGAGTGGGCTATACCCAAACTCATGCAACGCCATAGCAAGACTCAATCAGAGGCGGCTTCCTGAACGGGGGAAGGGCGGCTATGATGGGCCACGTTTTTTTTGCTTACAATCCGGAGACATCCATGAGCAACGATCTTATCAAGCACGTCACCGACGCGACCTTTGAGGCCGAAGTACTCAAGGCTCAAGGCCCGGTACTGGTTGACTACTGGGCTGAATGGTGTGGCCCTTGCAAAATGATCGCCCCTGTTCTGGACGACATTGCGACTACTTACGAAGGCAAGCTGACCATTGCCAAGCTGAACATCGACGACAACCAGGAAACCCCGGCCAAACACGGCGTGCGTGGTATCCCGACCCTGATGCTGTTCAAGAACGGCAACGTCGAAGCCACTAAAGTGGGCGCGCTGTCGAAGTCCCAGCTGCAAGCTTTCCTCGACGCGAACATCTAAGCGTCGTCAAAAAAGCCCCGCAAAATAGCGGGGCTTTTTCGTGAAACAGGGCTAGACGCTCCGAAATTCAGGTGGTACATTCGGCCCCGCACTGGTTTCTCCACTGCCCCCTGCAAGCCGTCGCCGACGCATTCCTTTTCGATTAGTACGCGATCCTGTCGCCTTCTCTGCGGCGCGGCCTCATTAAGCCAAAAGCTTAATTTCCCCCCTCCATAAATGATTACGTCATTCCTATATGAATCTGACTGAACTCAAGCAAAAGCCGATTACCGACCTGCTCCAATTGGCCGAAGAAATGGGCATAGAAAATATGGCCCGTTCGCGCAAGCAGGACGTGATTTTCTCCCTGCTCAAAAAGCACGCGAAAAGCGGCGAGGAAATCTCCGGTGATGGCGTGCTGGAGATTCTCCAGGACGGCTTCGGCTTCCTCCGCTCTGCAGACGCTTCCTATCTCGCCGGCCCAGACGATATCTACGTCTCGCCGAGCCAGATCCGTCGCTTCAACTTGCGCACCGGTGACACCATCGTCGGCAAGATCCGTCCTCCGAAGGAAGGCGAGCGTTATTTCGCCCTGCTCAAGGTCGACACGATCAACTTCGATCGTCCTGAGAACGCGAAGAACAAGATTCTCTTCGAGAACTTGACGCCGCTGTTCCCGACCGTGCGCATGAAGATGGAAGCCGGTAACGGCTCCACCGAAGACTTGACCGGTCGTGTCATCGACCTGTGCGCCCCGATCGGCAAAGGCCAGCGCGGCCTGATCGTCGCACCGCCGAAAGCCGGTAAGACCATCATGCTGCAGAACATTGCAGCGAACATCGCGCGTAACAACCCGGAAGTTCACCTGATCGTATTGCTGATCGATGAGCGCCCGGAAGAAGTAACCGAAATGCAGCGCACCGTGCGCGGCGAAGTGGTTGCCTCGACGTTCGATGAGCCGCCAACCCGCCACGTGCAGGTTGCCGAAATGGTGATCGAGAAGGCCAAGCGCCTGGTCGAACACAAGAAGGATGTGGTGATCCTGCTCGACTCCATCACCCGTCTGGCGCGTGCCTACAACACCGTGATCCCAAGCTCCGGCAAGGTACTCACCGGTGGTGTCGATGCCCACGCCCTGGAGAAACCAAAGCGTTTCTTCGGTGCTGCGCGCAACATCGAAGAAGGCGGCTCGCTGACCATTATCGCCACCGCGCTGGTTGAAACCGGCTCGAAGATGGATGAAGTGATCTACGAAGAGTTTAAAGGTACCGGTAACATGGAACTGCCTTTGGACCGTCGTATCGCTGAAAAGCGTGTGTTCCCTGCGATCAACATCAACCGCTCCGGCACCCGCCGTGAAGAGTTGCTGACCGCCGACGACGAACTGCAGCGCATGTGGATCCTGCGCAAGCTGCTGCACCCGATGGACGAAGTAGCCGCCATCGAGTTCCTCATCGACAAGCTGAAAACCACCAAGACCAACGACGAGTTCTTCCTGTCTATGAAGCGTAAGTAATACTACGGTTCAGGTCTGAGAAAATGGTGCCCTTGAAGGGTGCCATTTTTTTTGCGCCAAACAGGGAGGTTTGTGTGCCGAGAGTGTCAGTAAAGAAACAAAAATGGCGAGTACGCCTACGCTCTCTTCAATTTGTATCAGGCTGATTACGATTTATGACCGCTCTTGCTTACCGAAGAGACATTGATGGCCTGCGCGCCATTGCTGTCCTGGCTGTGGTTTTGTTCCATTTTGGGGTTCCCGGCGTTACTGGCGGTTTTGTCGGCGTTGATGTGTTCTTCGTGATTTCAGGTTTCCTGATTACCTCGATCATCTGGCGCGAGCGTGAAGCGGGGCGTTTCAGCTTCGTCGATTTCTGGGCGCGACGGGCACGGCGTATCCTGCCGGCTTTGCTGGTCATGATGTTTACGTCATTGGTGGCTGGCTGGTTCTTAATGGCGCCCAAAGACTATTCGGAATTGGGACGCTCGATACACAACCAAGTGGTGTTCATCTCCAATCTGTTCTTCATGCGCCAGGACGGCTATTTCGACACGGCCTCCGACATGAAGCCGATGTTGCACACCTGGTCGCTGTCGGTTGAAGAGCAGTTCTACATTGCCTTCCCACTCTTGCTGGCGCTGTTGTCGAGCTGGCTGAAGCAGTGGCGCAGCGCCTTGTTTGTGTTGCTGCTGGTGTCGTTTGCGGCGAGCGTGTGGGCGGTGGCCAATGAGCCGGACAAAGCCTTCTTCCTGCTGCCCATGCGTGCCTGGGAATTGTTGGCCGGGTCCATGCTGGCTGTGATGCCAGTGCGGGCAGGGCGCGCAAGTCCCCTGTTGGCGCAAGCTGTGAGTCTGTTCAGCCTGGGCCTGATTCTGGTGGCGGTATTGGGCTACAACGCCAACACCGCGTTCCCTGGGGCGGCGGCTTTGTTGCCTGTATTGGGTGTGGTGGGGTTGATTTGGGCTAACGGCCAACACCCAACCTGGGTAGGGCGCTTGCTGGGCAGTCGCGTGCTGGTGGGCATCGGGCTGATTTCCTATTCGTGGTACCTGTGGCACTGGCCGGTGCTGGTGTTTGGCAAGTACGCGAGTATTTTTGGCCTGCCCTCCTGGGCGCTGGCGGGTCTGTTCGTCTTGAGCCTGGTGCTGGGTTATGTGTCCTGGCGGTTCGTCGAGGGGCCGTTTCGTGAGCGGCGCCTGCTGGCGGGTCGTCGGTCGATTCTGATCGCGGGCGTGGTCGGGCTCGCCGGCCTGGGTCTGATCGGCAAAGGCCTGGTGTGGTCGGATGGGTTTGCATCGCGGCTGTCGCCCAAGGCACTACAGTTTGCCCAAGTGTATACCTGGAGCCCCACGCTGATTAAGTGCCTGTCGGATGACAAGAAAGACCCGAACCGCAAACTTTGCCATTTTGGCCCGCAGGCGAGTGCTGCCCGCGCATTGGTCTGGGGCGACAGCCATGCCTCGGCACTCATCCCGGCGTTGAACGACGGCTCGCGCAAGTACGACTTCGGCATCACTCAGGCCGGTTACGCCGGGTGCCTGCCGTTCGACCGCAAAGAAAACACCCCAGGCTGCCGAGCGTTCAACGAGCGTGTCACCCAGTTGTTGAGCAAGGAACAGTTCAGTGATGTGGTGCTGGTAGCCCGCTGGAGCCTTTACGTTTATGGCCAGCGCTCCGGCGACACCGGCGCTTCCCTTCATGACCCGCAAACGGGCAAGTACGACCGCGCCGTCGCTGAACGGCTGTTTGCCGAGGGTGTGAGTGCGCTGGTGCAGCAACTGCGTGCCAGCGGGCACAGGGTGTGGCTGGTCAAGGAGGTACCGCTGCAGGCTTTCAACGTGCCTTACCGGCTCAGCCGCCTGGCGATGCTGGGACGCCCGACCGACCGCGAAGGCTTGCCCCTGGCCGAGCACGTCGAGCGCCAGGCCTATATCAGCAGCGTTTTTGAGCGCATCGCCGCGGCAGACCCCGGTGTGCAACTCATGGACCCCGCGCCCAAGCTGTGCGAGACGAATGGCTGGTGCCGGGTCGAGCGCGATGGCCAGTCGCTGTATACCGATGACAACCACCTCTCGGCCGTAGGCACGCGTTATGTGGAAGGGTTCCTTGAGCCCTTCTTCCACACCATGCGTAATGAGTCCGTTGAGTCGGGTGTGAGTCGCAATGACGTGCAATAAGCTGCCAGCGCTCTTAAGAGCAGGTAGGATGTACGCCTATTTTACGGGTGGCATGGTTAATGAAATTCAAGGATCTTCGGGATTTCGTGCAGCAACTTGAGCAGCGCGGAGAGTTGAAACGTATCCAGGTGCCGGTTTCCCCGGTGCTGGAAATGACTGAGATTTGCGACCGTACCTTGCGCAACAAGGGCCCGGCGCTGCTGTTCGAAAACCCGACCGGCTTTGATATTCCGGTGCTCGGCAACCTGTTCGGCACGCCCGACCGTGTTGCGTTTGGCATGGGCGCCGAGTCGGTCAGCGAGCTGCGCGAGATCGGCAAGTTGCTGGCCTTCCTCAAGGAGCCCGAGCCACCCAAGGGCCTCAAGGACGCCTGGTCGAAGCTGCCGATCTTTCGCAAGATCATTGCCATGGCGCCCAAAGTGGTCAAGGACGCGGTGTGCCAGGAAGTGGTCATCGAAGGCGATGACGTCGACCTGGCCATGTTGCCGGTGCAGACCTGCTGGCCGGGCGATGTCGGCCCGCTGATCACCTGGGGCCTGACCGTCACCAAAGGCCCGAACAAGGATCGCCAGAACCTGGGGATCTACCGTCAGCAAGTGATCGGCCGCAACAAGGTGATCATGCGTTGGCTGAGCCACCGTGGCGGCGCGCTGGACTTCCGTGAGTGGTGCGAAAAGCACCCAGGCAAGCCGTTCCCCGTGTCCGTGGCCCTGGGCGCCGACCCGGCGACCATCCTCGGCGCCGTGACGCCGGTGCCTGACAGCCTGTCCGAATATGCCTTCGCCGGCCTGCTGCGCGGCAACCGCACCGAGCTGGTGAAGTGCCGTGGCAATGACCTGCAAGTGCCGGCCACCGCCGAAATCATCCTCGAAGGCGTGATTCATCCGGGCGAAATGGCCGATGAAGGCCCTTACGGTGACCACACCGGCTACTACAACGAAGTCGACAGCTTCCCGGTGTTCACCGTCGAGCGCATCACCCACCGCATCAAACCGATCTACCACAGCACCTACACCGGCCGCCCGCCGGATGAGCCGGCCATCCTTGGTGTGGCGCTCAACGAAGTGTTTGTGCCGATCCTGCAAAAGCAGTTCCCGGAAATTACCGACTTCTACCTGCCGCCCGAGGGCTGCTCGTACCGCATGGCCATCGTGACCATGAAGAAGTCGTACCCAGGCCATGCCAAGCGGGTAATGCTCGGTGTGTGGTCGTTTTTGCGACAGTTCATGTACACCAAGTTCGTTATCGTCACTGACGACGACATCAATGCCCGGGACTGGAACGACGTGATCTGGGCCATCACCACGCGCATGGACCCCAAGCGCGACACGGTGATGATCGATAACACGCCGATCGACTACCTCGACTTTGCTTCGCCGGTATCGGGCCTGGGCTCGAAGATGGGCCTGGATGCCACCCACAAATGGCCGGGTGAGACCACCCGCGAGTGGGGTCGGGTGATCGTCAAGGATGACGCTGTGACCGCACGTGTTGATGCGATCTGGAAAGAATTGGGAATAGATTGATGCGTGTAACCCTGCAACCTTCCGGCGCCGTACTGGAGCTGGTCCCTGGTGAGCGAATCCTTGAAGGCGCGCGTCGCTTGGGCTACGAATGCCCACAGGCGTGTCGCAATGGCGTGTGCCATGTGTGCGCCGCGCTGCTGGTGGAAGGCCGGGTGCAGCAAGCCGGTGAGGTGCGCGACCATGGTGAGTTCTACACCTGCATCGCCGAGCCGTTGGAAGATTGCATTGTGTTGTGGGATGGCGTGCTGGCGCCGGGAGAGTTGCCGTTGCGCAAGTTGTCGTGCCAATTGAGTGAGTGCGTGGACGTCGGCGGCGATGTATGGCGCGTGCGCTTGCGTGCGCCGGCCGGGAAGGCGGTGCGTTACCACGCCGGGCAATACCTGATGATCGAGCGTGACAACGGCGATAAATCGGCGTTTTCCCTGGCCTCGGCGCCCCATGCCGGGCGCGAGCTGGAACTGCATGTGCTGGTTCGCGAGGACAGTGCGCGCAATTTGATCGAGCAGTTGCAGCGTAACCAGATGGCCCGTGTTGAACTGCCGTTTGGTGATACTCACTTGGCCGAACTGCCGGACGGGCCGCTGGTGTTGATCGCTGCCGGCACCGGCATGGCGCAGATGCACAGCCTGATCGAACATTGCCGCGCCTCGGGCTTCAAGTACCCTGTGCACCTGTATTGGGGCGTGCGCCGCCCGGAAGACTTCTACGAAATCGAACACTGGGAGCAATGGCAGCAACTGCCCAACCTGTTCCTGCACAAAGTGGTCAGCGACCTGTGCGGTTGGGAAGGGCGCTGCGGGCTGCTGCATGAGGTCGTGTGTGAAGACATCAGCGACCTCAAGGCCGTGCACGTTTACGCCAGTGGTTCACCGGCGATGATCTACGGCACGCTGGACGCATTGGTCGACGCAGGTATGGATGCACACCAGATGCGCGCCGATGTGTTTGCCTACGCGCCACGCCCTTGAAGCCTTGAGCTGAACCAGTGTGGGAGCTGGCTTGCCTGCGATAGCGGTGTATCAGTTGCAGGTGTGTTAGCTGACCCGCCGCTATCGCAGGCAAGCCAGCTCCCACATGGGTAGGCGGCGTTCCTAGAAACGCACGCCTGCCGTCAGCATCGCCGCATTGAACCCCAGTAACACCAACTCACTGGCCACCGGGCCGAAGTGAACCCCCACAGACGGAATGATCGCCGGTGCAACGCCATAACGGTTGAGCGGGATTTTGTCGCGGTACTTACCGCGATAGCCCTGTAGCGCGCCCGCGGTCACCTTCATATAAAACGGTGAGTCGCCAATATCGTAACGCTTGCCGGCGTAGACGTAATACGAGCGCTGGCTGAACGAGTTGCGAAACGTCGCCCCGCCATACACCAACCCCGACGCCTCGTTACGTTCCAGGTTGATCAAGTCCTGATTGTTGTTGTGCTTTGGGTCCGGCGAAAAATGCTTGGTGTAGACACTGGTCTGGGCGTACCAGAAACCTTTGTCGTCATTGGCGGCGGCCTCGGAAGCCAGAGCAGTGGTGGTTTGCAGCAAAAGCAGCAGACCGGAAAAAAGGTATTTCATGGTTCGACCTCGATAGTCGTTTGAAGAAGCGGCTAATGTGGGTCGCTAAACATCTGCAGTTTGGCGGCTTATGTTGGGCATGACCTGAACCAGCGCTGAAAACACGGCCGCCTATGCTTATGCAATTAAGGTATTTTAGATGTAGGAATAATCTCATTAAGCTATAAGACAACGGACTACCGCCTTATCGTCAATAACCAGTAACTGACCGCTACCGCCCGCCAGCCGGACCGATCGTGTGAACTCAGAGCATTGAAGCTTTGATTTTTTGATTGCCGGGCTTGAATGGCAGGGGAGCGGTATGGGGAGTTACAAGAAACATGCGTACACAGCTATTTTGTCGGCCAATTTGCTGACTGCTGTGGGATTCAATCCGGTCTGGGCGGACGCAACAGCCGCCGATGCACCAAAACTCGACACCGTGATCGTCACCGGCACCCGTGCCCAAGAGCGCACCGCCAGTGCTTCGTTGTCGCCCATCGATGTCATTTCCGGTGACACATTGCGCAGCACCGGCTCCGATGAGCTGGGCGCGGTGTTGGCGCGTCTGATTCCTTCCATCAACTTCCCGCGCCCCAGTCTGGTGGACGGTGCCGAACTGGTACGCCCGGCGCAGTTGCGCGGTTTGTCGCCGGATCAGGTGTTGGTGCTGGTCAACGGTAAACGCCGCCACACCAGTGCTTTCGTCAACCTGGGCGGGGCCGTGGGGCGCGGTTCGGCGCCAGCGGATTTGAATGCGATCCCGCTGTCGGCGGTCGACCATATCGAAGTGCTGCGCGACGGCGCGTCGGCGCGCTATGGCTCGGACGCGATTGCCGGGGTGATCAACGTGATCCTCAAGCACGACGACCACGGCGGCTCTGTCTCGACCAAATTTGGCGAGTACAAGAAGGGTGACGGCATCCAGCGCAACGTCAGCGGCAACACCGGGTTTGCCTTGGGCCAAAACGGCTTTATCAACGTTTCGGGCGAAGGCGCCGACAACGACTACACCAACCGCGCCGGCGACGATTTCCGCCCTGGCAGCGTGGGTTCCACCACCTATGGTCAGCGCGTGTTTCGTCAGGGCGAGCCGGCCACCAATGAAGGCAAATTCCAGTTCAACTCCGAATATTCCTTCAACGATGCAGCCGAGTTCTACACCTTCGGCGGTTACAGCAAGCGTCGTGGCGAAACGGCGGCGTTCTATCGGGCGAGCAACGCGTCCAACAACATCCCGGCGCTCAACCCCAATGGCTACCTGCCTTTGATCAAGGGCAATCTTGAAGACACGTCCTTGGTGGTCGGCCTGCGCGGCTTGCTGGCCTACGATTGGCATTACGACCTGTCGGCCAACTATGGCAAGAACCAGTACGAACTGGGCACCGAAACCATCAACACCTCACTCGGCATGGTCACTCCGCGCAAATTTAACAACGGTACCTTGAGCAACGATCAGCGCCAGGTCAGCCTGGACCTGTCCCGTGAGTTCGACGTGGGCTTTTTGCCGTACCCGGTGTCGTTGGCTTTTGGCGGCGAATACCTGCGCCAGGGTTATCAAATTGAAGCGGGCGAGCCGGCGTCCTACTACCAGACCGGCAGTTCGGGCCTGGGTGGGTTCCGTGATGCCGACGCCGGTAGCACCTCGCGGCACAACTGGGCTCAGTATCTGGACCTGGAAACCAACTTCACCGAAAAACTCAGCGCCTCAGCCGCCGTACGTCATGAGGACTACAGCGACTTCGGCTCCAACGTCAGCGGCTCGCTGTCGGCGCGTTATGACTTCACCCCGCAGGTCGCCTTGCGTGGCAGCATTTCCAATGGTTTCCGTGCGCCATCCCTGGCCCAGCAGAACTTTGCCTACACCTCGTCACAGCTGATCGGCAACACCATCCAGGAAGCTGGCACCTTCCCGGCCAACAGCCAGGTCGCCCGCCTGTTGGGCGCCGAAGACCTGAAGGCCGAGAAGTCGCGCAATTACAGTCTTGGCCTGGTGCTGGAGCCGGCCGATGACCTGACGGTGACGCTCGATGTGTACCGCATCGACATCCGCGACCGCATCAGCTTGTCATCCAACCTCAATCTCAACCCGGCGACTATCGCCTACCTGCAAGCCAATGGCGTCGGCAACATCAACTACACCAGCGCCCGCTACTTCACCAACGCCACCGACACCAGCACCGACGGTGTCGACCTGGTCGCCAACTATCGCTACCCGTTCGATAACGGCATCCGCTGGAACAGCACCGTGGGCTACAACTACAACCACACCAAAGTCACCGACGTGAAGCCCAACCCGGCGATTCTGGACAGCCTGGGCGCCAACCTGGTGCGGGTAGACCGCCGTGAGCGCATTGGTTTGCTGGGCGATACCACGCCGCAGCACAAGCTCAGCCTGGGCAACGACTTCACCTACGGTCGTTGGGCGCTGCACAGCAACCTGGTGCGCTATGGGGAATTCACCAGCTACCAGGCCGACAAGGTCAACGACCAGACCTTCAAGGCCGCCTGGGTGCTGGACCTGTCGGCAGACTATAAGTTGAAGAACTGGACCTTCACGTTGGGCGGCGACAACATCACCGATAAATACCCGGAGAAGGTCAATGCCTACGCCAGCAGCGGCGGCAACCTCGCCTACAGCACTTTTTCGCCGTACGGTTACAGCGGCGCGTTTTATTACGGTAAAGTTGCTTACAACTGGTAACACGCAGGGGACCTAAGCGATCCGCCATGACCGTTATTGAAACCGATCTGTTGCAATTGGCTTACCCTCCGCGGCTCGATCTGGGGCCGCAACTGACTCACGAGCAATTAATGAGTTCGATGCAGGCCACCATGGCCAGGCATAAGGGCGGGCCGGTCTGGCTATTCGCTTATGGTTCGCTGATCTGGCGTCCCGAATGCTCGTCGACCCAGCGCATGCGCGCACGGGTTCACGGTTATCACCGGGGTTTGTACCTGTGGTCACATGAGCATCGAGGCACGCCGGAGTCGCCGGGGTTGGTGTTCGGCCTGGATCGCGGCGGTTCTTGCAGCGGGTTTGCCTACCGCTTGCCGGAAGACCAGCTTGAGGCCTCGCTTTATGCCTTGTGGCAGCGCGAGATGCCTTACCCGTCGTACCGACCGCACTGGCTCAGCTGCCGCCTGGAAGATGGCAGCCAAGTGCAGGCGCTGGGGTTTGTGTTGGAGCGGCACTTGCCCAGCTATGCTGGCAACCTGCCCGATATCGTGCTTAACCACGTGTTGGAAAGTGCTTGCGGGCGTTACGGCACCACTCGCGATTATGTCGAGCAGACCGTGAACGCCCTGCGTAGCCACGCCATGCCAGATAAAAACCTGGAGGCGCGGCTCAAGCGTTGTGCCAAAGACTGCGGCGGGAATTAACGCGCCGCGCTGACGCTGTTGGTGTGCCACAGCGTCGGGATCAGGAACGCGATCGCCAACAGGCATGCGCCCACCAGCAACACAAACCCACCGTCCCAGCCGAAATGGTCCACGGTGTAGCCCATGGCCGCACTCGCTGCCACCGAACCACCCAGGTAGCCGAACAAGCCCGTGAAACCAGCAGCGGTGCCCGCGGCTTTCTTCGGCGCCAGTTCCAGCGCCTGCAGGCCGATCAGCATCACCGGGCCGTAGATCAGGAAGCCGATGGAGAACAGCGCAATCATGTCGACCATTGGGTTGCCTGGCGGGTTGAGCCAGTAAACCAGGGTCGCCACGGTGACCAACGCCATGAACACGATGCCGGTCAGTCCACGGTTGCCACGGAAGATCTTGTCCGACATCCAGCCGCACAGCAGCGTGCCTGGAATGCCCGCCCACTCGTAGAAGAAGTACGCCCACGAGGTTTTATCCACGTCGAAGTGCTTGGCTTCTTTGAGGTAGGTCGGTGCCCAGTCCAGTACGCCGTAGCGCAGCAGGTAGACGAACACGTTGGCGAAGGCGATGTACCACAGCATTTTGTTGCGCAGCACGTACTTGACGAAGATTTCCTTGGCGCTGAACTCGTCTTCGTGGCTGGCGTTGTAGCCTTCCGGGTAGTCGTTCTTGTACTGCTCGATGGGCGGCAGGCCGACCGATTGCGGGGTGTCGCGCATGGTGATGAAGGCAAATGCCGCCACGGCCAATGCCACGGTCGCCGGCACATAGAACGCTGCGTGCCAGTCGTTGAACCACGCCATACCCAGCAGGAACAGCGGGCCGATCAGGCCACCGCCGACGTTATGCGCCACGTTCCACACCGACACCACGCCGCCGCGTTCTTTCTGCGACCACCAGTGCACCATGGTGCGCCCACTCGGCGGCCAGCCCATGCCCTGTGCCCAGCCGTTGATGAACAGCAAAATGAACATCATGGTTACGCTGGACGTCGCCCAAGGTGCGAAACCGAAAATGAACATCACACCGGCCGATATCAACAGGCCAAAGGGCAGGAAGTAGCGTGGGTTGGAGCGGTCGGACACCAGGCCCATCAGGAACTTGGACAAGCCGTAGGCAATCGCGATGGCTGACATTGCCAGGCCCAGCTCGCCACGGGTGTAACCCTCGTCGATCAGGTACGGCATGGCCAGCGAGAAGTTTTTGCGCAGCAGGTAGTAGCCCGCGTAACCGAAGAAAATACCGGCGAAGATCTGCCAGCGCAGCCGTCGATAGGTACTGTCTATTTTTTCTTCAGGCAGGGGCGCCTGGTGTGCGGCAGGACGAAAGAAAGCAAACATTCAAGAGCTCCAAATTTCTTGTTTTGACTGCGGATGCGAATGTTACAGTTTCGTTACCGAAAATAGCATCGCCTCTTATCTGCAAACACAGGAAATTGGAGCGATTGCATGTTCTCTTACGAACATGTCGCTAATAGATAAGTGTGGGTCGGTATCAGGTCTTAAGACCTAAAGAGATCAACTGTGGGAGCTGGCTTGCCTGCGATAGCGGTCTATCAATTGCAGCTGTGTGAGCTGACCCGCCGCCATCGCAGGCAAGCCAGCTCCCACATGAACCGCATTCAGCGGGTCTGGACGACAACCTTTCCCACAGCCCTGCGTTGCCCCAGGTCATTGATCGCCTGCGCAGCCTGCTCAAGCGGGTAAGTCTGCGACACCAACGGCTTCAACTTGCCCTCGCCATACCAGGTGAACAACTGCTGGAAGTTCGCCGCATTGTCCTGCGGCTGGCGCTGGGCGAACGAGCCCCAGAACACCCCGACTACCGACGCACCCTTGAGCAGCGCCAGGTTTACCGGCAGTTCGGGAATGCGCCCGCTGGCAAAGCCCACCACCAGCAGGCGTCCGTTCCAGGCAATGCCACGCACGGCCTGGTCAAACAGGTCGCCGCCGACGGGGTCGTAGATCACATCGACACCATTGCCGTCGGTCAGGCGCTTGATCTCGTCTTTGAGGCTGGCTTCGCTGTAGTTGATCAGCTCATCCGCACCGGCCGCCTTGGCCACGGCGAGTTTGTCGGCGCTGCTGGCGGCGGCAATCACCCGGGCGCCCATGGCTTTGCCGATTTCCACCGCCGCCAGGCCCACGCCGCCGGAAGCGCCGAGCACCAGCAGGGTTTCGCCAGGTTGCAGGTTGGCGCGTTGTTTCAGTGCATGCATCGAGGTGCCGTAGGTCATGCTGAAGGCGGCGGCAGTGGTGAAATCCATGCTCGGCGGGATCGGCAGCACGTTATAGCCCGGCACCGCGACCTGCTCGGCAAAGCTGCCCCAACCGGTCAGGGCCATGACCCGGTCGCCGACGTTGAGGTGGCTGACCTTTTCACCCACTTCGCTGACCACGCCGGCCGCTTCGCCACCCGGCGAGAACGGGAAGGGCGGCTTGAACTGGTACTTGCCCTCGATGATCAAGGTGTCCGGGAAATTCACCCCGGCCGCGTGCACGTCCAGCAGGATTTCGTTCTTCTTGATCGCGGGGCTGGCGATCTCTTCCAGCACCAGGGTTTCGGCGGGGCCGAAGGCTTTGCACAGCACAGCTTTCATCGGACTATTCCTTTTGGCGTCGTGGCCGATAAGTGTAGGAGGGTACGCCCGTGGGTCAACGAGCATGCCTGGCCCTGATAAGTCGCCATAAGCTTGTACTCAGCCTTGCTAGCGTTATGCTACCCGGCAACCGAATTCGAGGAATGAACTGTGAAAGCGTGGATCCTGTTGATGCTCGCCCTGACCTTGCCGTTGGCAGCCCAGGCCGAAGAAGCGAAAGAAGGCGAGGCGCCGAAGGTCAGCTACATCAGCCTGACCCCACCCTTTGTGGGCAACTACGGCCTGGATGGCACGGCAAAACTGCGGGTCTACAAGGCCGACATCGCCCTGCGCGTGACCGGGCCTGAAGCGGCAGCGGCCGTCAAAGCCAACGACCCGCTGATTCGTAACCAACTGGTGGCGCTGTTTACCCAGCAGACCAACGAAGCCATGAGCACGGTCGAAGGCAAAGAAAAGCTGCGCCAGGAAGCCCTGAAGCAAACCCAGCAAGTCATGAATGACGAGACCGGCAAGCCGGTGGTGGAAGACCTGTTGTTCAACAACTTGATCATCCAGTAAGTCGCTGCGCGACTATCGCGGGCAAGCCCGCTCCCACAGGTGAATGCATTCCAACGGTGGGAGCGGGCTTGCCCGCGATGGCGCCAGTACGGACGCTTCAGGAAGCCAGGCTTTTACGAAACCTGGCCAAGGCCACCGCAAAAAACACCAACCCAATCCCCACCAACGCCAGCAAATCCGGCCACACCACACCCACGCCCGCATCACGAAACAGTATGGCCGCACTCAAACTCACAAAGTGCGTCGACGGTGAGCCTTGCATCACCCATTGCAACCACTCGGGCATGCTGTCCAATGGCGTACTGCCGCCAGACAGAAGCAGCATCGGAATAATCACCGGAATCGCCAGCAAGCCAAACTGAGGCGTCGAACGCGCAAGGGTGGCGAGGAAGATCCCCAGTGCCGTACTCGCAAACAGGTACAGCGCCGTCACCAGCAAAAACAGGCTCAAAGACCCGGCCAGCGGCACACCGAGCAAGCCTTTGACTACCAGCTCCAGCGACAGCCACGTACACAGCACCACCACCAGCATATTGCTCCAGATTTTTGCCAGCATGATTTCCAGCGCGGTCAGCGGCAGCACCAGCAAATGGTCGAGCGTGCCGTGTTCACGCTCGCGCAGCAGCGCCGTGCCGGTGAGCACGATGGCCAGGATGGTGATGTTGTTGACGATCTGGATCACCGCCAAAAACCAGCCGCCTTCCAGGTTGGTGTTGAACAACGCCCGTGTGGTCAGCCGCGCAGGCGTCTTGCCAGCCGCGTCGGTTTGCCCGCTGTAGCTTTGCAACTCACGCTGGAAAATCCGGCCGATATAGCCTGCGCCCATAAATGCCTGGCTCATCGCTGTGGCATCGACGTTCACCTGCACACCCGGCTGGCGCCCGGCCAACAGGTCGGCCTGGAAGTTGGCTGGCACATTGATCACGAAGGTGTACTCGCCGCTGTCCATGACCTTGTCCAATTGGTCGTAGTCCAGTGGTGCAGGCGGTTGAAACTCGGGCGGCTGCAGCGCCTCGGCCATTTGCCGCGACAGCGCGCTGTGGTCCTCATCAACAAACGCCACGCTGGCGTTGTGCACACCAATGACCGAGCCAGCGGCGGGCATGTAGATCGCGACAGTGAAGGCGTAGAACAAAAACAGCAGCAACACGCTGTCGTGACGCAGGCTGGTCAATTCCTTGAAGCCCAGGCGCAGGATATGAGCGAGCTTGTGCATCAGGCCTCCTGCTTTTTGAGCATGATCAGGCTCAGCCCAGTGAACCCGACGAAAAACCCGAACAGCGCCAGGCATTGCGGCCACAACTGGCGCAGGTCCAGGGCCTTGGTGAAGGTGCCTACTGCGATATCCAGAAAGTGCCCGGCGGGGAATAACGTGCCCATCAGCCCGGCCGCGCCTTCCAGGGACGAGCGCGGTACGATCAGCCCGGAGAACTGGATGGTCGGCAGGCTGGTGATGATCATGGTGCCGAGGATAGCCGCGATCTGGGTGCGGGTGAACGCGGAAATCAGCAGACCCATGCTCGTCGTTGCGAGTACATACAACAGGCCGCCTACCGCCAGCGCCACGCCGCTGCCCTTGAATGGCACGCCGAACAGCCAGCGGTTCATCGCCACCAGCAGTGCCAGGTTCACCAGGCTAACGGCCAGATACGGCGCCTGTTTGCCCAACAGGAACTCCAGGCGCGTCAGCGGCGTGGCGTAGAAGTTGGTGATCGACCCCAGCTCCTTTTCACGCACGATGCCCAACGCGGTGAGCATTGCCGGGATAAACGCCAGGATCAGCGCCATCACGCCGGGGCCGATGGCGTTTACGCTGACCACGTCCTGGTTATAGCGAAAGCGTGTTTCCAGCTTGGCGGCGGCTTGTGTGCTGCCGGGCAGGCTGCTCAGTTCGGCCAGTTGCTGGAGATTGCCTTGGTGCACCGCTTCGACGTAGTTACGGCTGGTTTCGGCGCGAAACGGCATGCCGCCATCGATCCACGCAGCCACGGTGGGTTGGCGGCCGGCGTACAGGTCGCGGCCAAAACCGGGTGGAATTTCCAGCGCCAGTTTGATTTCTGAACGTTGCAGGCGCCGGTGCAGTTCGTTGGCATCGCGGATGGGGGCTTGTTCGGCGAAGTAGCGCGAGCTGCGGAATGCTTCCAGGTAGGCGCGACTTTGCGGAGTCTGGTCCTGGTCGTAGACGGCGAAGGCAAGGTTTTCCACGTCCAGGGAAATGCCGTAACCGAAGATCACCATCATGAACATCGCACCGAGCAGGGCGAAGGCCATGCGCACTTTGTCGCGCAACAGCTCTTTGCCTTCGCGACTGGCCACGGCCAGCAGGCGGGCGATGCTGAAGCCGCGTTTGCTGACGGTCGGCGTGCTGCTTTCGCTGACAGTTTTGTTCGGTGCGGCAGGTTCGGCTTCGCCTTGGGCCTGTTCCAGGCAGGTGACGAACGCAGCCTCCAATGTGTCGCCGTGGAATTGCTGCTGCAACGCGTCGGGGGTGTCGCAGGCCAGCACTTTGCCCGCGTGCATCAGCGAGATGCGGTCGCAGCGCTGGGCCTCGTTCATAAAGTGGGTGGACAGAAAGATCGTCACGCCTTGCTCGCGGGACAACTCAACCAATAGCCGCCAGAAATCATCCCGCGCCGCGGGGTCGACGCCCGAAGTGGGCTCATCGAGAATCAGCACTTCGGGGCGATGCAGCACCGCCACCGCCAGTGACAAGCGCTGGCGCAGGCCCAGGGGCAACTCGCCGGAGGGTTGCTCGGCCACTTCATCGAGGTCGAAGCGCTGGATCAGCTCGTCGATACGCGGGCCGCTGTCGGCCTTGGGCAAGTCGAACAGTTGCGCATGCAGCACCAGGTTCTGGCGCACGCTGAGTTCGCCGTACAGCGAAAAGCTTTGCGACATAAAGCCCACGCGCTTGCGAGTGGCCAAATCCTTGGCATTCACCGGGTTACCCAGCAGCGTGGCGCTGCCTTCGGTGGCCGGCATCAGCCCGGTGAGAACTTTCATGGTGGTCGTCTTGCCGCAGCCGTTGGAGCCGAGGAAGCCAAATATCTCGCCGCGACCAATCGCAAAGCTGACCTTGTTCACCGCCGTAAAATCCCCAAAGCGCAGCGTCAGGTCGTGGGCTTCGATGGCGATATCCGTGTTGCCACTTTCGCGCGGCGGGATCACCAGCGGCTGGTTGTTGTGGGCGCTGTCACCCTGGAAATGAGTAAAGGCTTCATCGAGTTTGCCGCTGGGTGTAACGGCTGCCAGTTCGCGGCTCAGGCCGTCGGCGATCAGCTTGCCGCGATCGAGCATCAGGCAATGTTCGAACTGCTCGGCCTCTTCCATGTAGGCGGTGGCTACCAGCAGCGTCAGCTGTGGGCGCTCGCTGCGCACGGTGTCGACCAGCTCCCAGAAACGCCGCCGCGACAGTGGGTCGACGCCCGTGGTGGGTTCGTCGAGGATCAACAAATCAGGGTCGTGGATCAGCGCGCAGCACAGGCCGAGCTTCTGCTTCATGCCGCCGGACAATTTCCCGGCCGGGCGCTCGGCGAAGCGTGCGAGGTCGGTGGCCAGCAGCAGGTTGTGCATGCGTTGCTCGCAATCGGCTTTGGACAAACCGAACAACGTGGCGAAGAAACGGATGTTCTCGCTGATGGACAACTCAGGGTAAAGGTTGCCGCCCAGGCCTTGGGGCATAAAGGCGATGCGCGGGTACAGGCTATTGCGATGGCGGCGATCTTCGATGGAGCCGCCGAGCACCTCAAGCTGGCCAGCCTGAAGTTTTTTGACCCCGGCGATCAGCCCCAGCAAACTTGACTTGCCCGCGCCATCCGGGCCGATCAACCCGCAACGGGTGCCCGCCGGCAGGCTGAAGGCAATGTCGATCAGCGCCTGTTGCTTGCCGTAACGGTGTTGGATGCCGGTGGCGTGCAGCGCCAGGTCGGTCATTGCAGGTTGGCCGGCCAGTCGAGATCAGCCGTGCGTACATAACCCGCGCCGGGCATGCCCGGTTTGGCTTGCGGCACGGCGCTGGGTTGGGTCAGGCGCAGCTTGACGCGGAACACCAGTTTCTGGCGTTCGTCGCGGGTCTCCACCTCTTTGGGGGTGAATTGCGATTTGGCCGCGACAAAGCTGATTTTCGCCGGCAACGGTTGCTGGGGCAGGGCGTCGAGCAGGATGCGTGCGTCGCTGCCGACGGTGAGGCGGCCGGTGACGGAGGCGGGCAGGTACAGGTTCATGTACTGATCATTCGGGTCAATCAGCAGTAAAACTCTGCCGCCCGCGCCGAGCACTTCACCCGGTTCAGCCAGGCGCAATTGAATGATGCCGTCGATGGGCGCGCGCAGGCTGCTGTCGTCGATTTCGCTGGTGAGCTGGGCCACCTGGGCCTGCGCCGCGCCGATGGCTGCTTTCACCGCGTTGACCTGAGCCTGCGCTGCGATCACGGCCGCATTGCCGGTGTTCTGGCGTGCTTGCTGCTGGTCGATCAACTGGCTGCTGGCAAAGCCGCGCTTGTACAGCTCCTGGGTGCGCTTGAGTTCCTGATGGGCCAGCAATTGTTCGCTTTGGCGCAGTTGTACGTTGGCCTCGGCGGCGGCGAAGTTTTCCTTGGCGCGCAGCACTTCGGCTTCGGCCTGGGTGCGCTGGGCTTCAAGGGTGCGGGTGTCCATGCGTGCGAGCAATTGACCTTTGAGCACCTTGTCGCCTTCATCTACGCGCACTTCGGCCAGGCGCCCGGGGATCTTGGCGGCGATCTGCACTTCGGTGGATTCCAGGCGGCCATTGCCCATGCTCAGGCCTTCGGGCAGGCGGTCCTGAGTCGATCGCCAATAACCGAAGCCGCCGGCACCCAGCAACAAGGTGATGAGCGCAACGGCGAAAAGGCGCGACATAGTGTGATTCGTAGACATGACGGCATCCTGCGGCATTAGCATCCTAGTTTGACCGAAACCGCCCGAAGGGTCTTGATACCGGTCAAATGAAGCGCAAGCCTAACCCGCTTGGCGTGCAGATGCATGCATCACAGGTGTGACCGCAGGGTTCTGCCTTTTCAGCGCAGGGCGAGTACCGCTGCCCATTGTTCGGCCGTCACCGGCATCACCGACAATCGGCTGCCTTTTTGCACCAGCGGCAATTCGGCGAGGGCGGTTTGTTGTTTCAGGTAGCCAAGGCCCAGCACCTTTGCAAAGGTCTCGACGTGGGCCACGTTGAGTGCAGTCCACGGGTTTTTCTCCGGCGTGGCTTTGGCATCGAAGTAGTGGCTTTCGGGTTCCAGCGCGGTCGGGTCCGGATAGGCCGCCTCGACAATTTTGCCGATACCGGCAATGCCCGGCTCAGGGCAACTGGAGTGGTAGAAGAAAAACTCATCACCAACGGCCATGGCGCGCAAAAAGTTGCGTGCCTGATAGTTGCGCACCCCGTCCCAGCGCGTTTCACCGAGCTTTTCCAGGCCTTTGATGGAGAGTTCATCGGGCTCGGATTTCATCAGCCAGTAGGCCATTTTTGGGCTCCTGAAAAAGGCATTGGATAAGTTGTCAGGCAATTCCATGACAAACCGACAGTCGGTTGGCGTCAAGGTTTGCGTGTTGGGTCACGTTACCGCAGAATGCCCGCTTTTAAGCTTGACGCAGCTGCAACGGACTACTTTGGAACGTTGTTGTCATCGTGTACGAGGTGCCTGAAGGGGGGCAATCGATGCAACGTAAACCGGATTTACTATGGATTTTGGTTATTTTGTTTGGCCTGGGCGTCGTGACCACCGGATATGCCCAGAGCTTGTGGTCGAGCAAGACCGATGCACCGGTTGAACTGGCTCAGCAGCAGCCACAACCGTTCAAGCGTTAACACTGCTTTTTAAGGCGTCGCTGGTTCCAGCGACGTTTCTGCGACATACCATTTTTTATCGGTGACCGTGCCAGCCAATGGCACATCCCAGCTTGCCTGTGCCAGGCGCTCGACCTTCTGACATTCATGGGCCAGGCCCAGCAGCGTGGGCTTGCGCCAGTTTTTGCGCCGAGCCAGGTAGGCCAGGCTGCGGTCATAAAACCCACCGCCCATGCCCAGTCGCCCACCCACATCATCGAAGCCCACCAGCGGCAACAGCACCAGGTCCAGCGCCCAAACTTGGCGCTGGCGGTTGGCATTTACGTGCGGCTCAAGGATGCGAAAGCGGTTGGGCAACAACTTATCTCCAGGCCGCACACGCTGGAACACCATCTTGGTGCGCGGCCAGGCACTGAGTACCGGCAGATAAGTGGCCTTGCCCCGGCGCTGCGCAGCGCGCAGCAGCAGACGCGGATCGATTTCACCGTCCGTGGGCAGATATAAAGAGATATGTTTGGCCCGGCGAAACAACGGGTGCTGTGCCAGTTGCCGATACAGGCCGTGAGCGGCCTTGCGCTGCTCGCTCGGCGTAAGCGCGCGGCGGGCTTTGCGCAACATGCGTCGAAGTTGCGGACGGGAAAGCGGCGCAGGTTCGGTCATGGTTGTTCGGCTCATAAAACAATGCCAGTCCTGGGACTGGCATTGAGTTTGGGAATTCAGGCTCCCCGACAGAGCCGCTGTCGACTTAGCCCTTGAACCCGAAAGTTCAAGGTGGAAGATGCAGTAGGCTTTAAGGCTTTCCGTCTAGCGGACATGCACACCAGCCCAACGTGCAACTTCCAGGGTAGTGCGAATCGGCTCAGGGACATCGCCGACTGGCAAACACGCCAGGGAGTGGGGCGAGTATACCTTAAACAGACGCGTCAATCAGCCCTTGGGTGGCTCTGGCTCGGTAGAAAGTGCCAGATCCACGCGTTCGAGCAGGTCACGCACTTGCTCACGCGTCGAGCCGCTGGCCTGCACGTCAGGCCGTTCCTGCTTATGCAGCAGATCGTGGGTAATGTTCAGTGCGGCCATCACGGCGATACGGTCGGCGCCGATGACTTTGCCGCTGCTGCGGATTTCACGCATCTTGCCGTCCAGATAGCGGGCAGCACTCACCAGATTGCTGCGTTCTTCCTGGGGGCAGATGATCGAATATTCTTTGTCGAGGATCTGCACGGTAACGCTATTGCTTGAACTCATGAGTCTTGCTCCAGGGCCTTCAGGCGCGAAATCATCGATTCGACCTTACGCCGGGCGATTTCGTTTTTTTCAATGAGGTGAGCGCGTTCCTCGCGCCAGGTCTTTTCCTGAGCTAATAGGAGTCCGTTTTGACTCTTAAGTTGCTCAACCCGATCAATTAGCAGTTCGAGTCTGGCCATCAGCGCTTGCAGGTCGGTGTCTTCCATTGGGTTCCACTGGATTTGTCTGATGAATGGCAACTTCAGGATAAACGATCTGACGCCCTCGATAGTCTTGGTACGTCTGCCGGTGCTAGGATACAGCGCTTCATTCTAGACATTGCGCCGTCTGGCGCCTAGCTCACCATGCCTATTCAGAACTCCCCGTACGACGCTTTTTCCAAACTGCTGAGCTCCAGCGGTCATCCTTGCTCGCCTGCCGAACTGCACGGCGTGCTGTTGGGCCGCAGCTGCACGGGCGTTGGCTTCGATGCCGACAATTGGCTGGCCGATGTGGCCGAGCTGCTGGAAACCGAACCTACCGAGAACGTGCGTAACGCGCTGATCGGCCTGCAAGAGATGGTTAAAGGCGAGCTGACCGGTGATGACGTCACCGTCGTTCTGCTGCTGCCGACCGACGATGCACCGCTCACCGAACGCGCTGCAGCATTGGGCCAATGGTGCCAGGGTTTCCTGCACGGCTTCGGTGTGAATGCCGGGGGCCTGGAACTGAGCACTGATGCCAAAGAAGTGTTGCAAGACCTGGCGGCCATCTCCCAGGTGCAAGATGCCCTGGAAGAATCCGAAGACGGCGAAGGCGACTATATGGAAGTGATGGAATACCTGCGTGTCGCGCCGCTGCTGTTGTTCACCGAGACCAAAAAATCCGCTGAGCCCGCCGCACCCAAGCCGTCGCTGCACTAAGTAAGGAAGCCCATCTGCCCATGATCCATATCCCGAAAGCGGAATACACCCGTCGCCGCAAGGCGCTCATGGCGCAGATGGAACCCAACAGCATCGCGATCCTGCCGGCCGCCGCCGTGGCCATCCGCAACCGTGATGTCGAGCACGTCTACCGCCAGGACAGCGACTTCCAGTACCTGAGCGGCTTCCCTGAACCTGAAGCTGTGATCGTGCTGATGCCCGGTCGCCAGCATGGCGAGTACGTGCTGTTCTGCCGCGAGCGCAACGTCGAACGCGAACTGTGGGACGGCCTTCGCGCCGGCACCGAAGGCGCCATTCGCGACTTTGGTGCTGACGATGCGTTCCCCATCACCGATATCGACGACATCCTGCCCGGCCTGATCGAAGGCCGCGACCGGGTGTATTCGGCCATGGGCAGCAACGCCGAATTCGACCGGCATCTGATGGAGTGGATCAACGTGATCCGTTCCAAGGCGCACCTGGGCGCCCAGCCGCCGAACGAATTTGTTGCCCTGGATCATCTGCTCCACGACATGCGCCTGTATAAATCGGCGGCAGAAGTGAAGGTGATGCGCGAGGCTGCGCGAATTTCCTGTGCGGCCCACGTCAAGGCGATGCAGGCCAGCCGCGCGGGGCTGTATGAGTTCAGCCTCGAAGCCGAGCTGGATTACGAGTTCCGCAAGGGCGGCGCGAAGATGCCGGCCTATGGCTCCATCGTCGCCGCCGGGCGCAACAGCTGCATCCTGCACTACCAGCAGAATGACGCGCTGCTCAAGGACGGCGATCTGGTGTTGATCGACGCCGGTTGCGAGATCGACTGCTACGCCAGCGATATCACGCGCACGTGGCCGGTCAGCGGCAAGTTTTCGCCCGAACAAAAGGCGATCTATGAAATTGTGCTGGCCTCCCAGGAAGCCGCCTTCGCCCAGATTGCACCGAACAAACATTGGAACCAGGCCCACGAGGCGACCGTGCAGGTCATCACCGCCGGGCTGGTGAAGTTGGGGCTGTTGCAAGGTAACGTCGACGAGTTGATCGCCAGCGAAGCCTACCGTGCCTTTTATATGCACCGCGCCGGCCACTGGCTGGGCATGGATGTGCACGATGTGGGCGAATACAAAGTGGGCGGTGAATGGCGAGTGCTGGAAGTGGGCATGGCCTTGACCGTGGAGCCGGGGATTTATATTTCGCCGGACAACCAGAACGTGGCAAAGAAATGGCGTGGCATTGGCGTACGCATCGAGGATGACGTGGTAGTGACCAAGCAAGGCTGTGAAATTCTGACCGGTGGTGTGCCTAAAACTGTCGCTGAGATCGAAGCGCTGATGGCGGCTGCCCGATGAGCCGGGTCAACCTGGCGATTATCGGTGGTGGCCTGGTGGGCGCCAGCCTGGCGTTGGCCTTGCAGGCCGGCGCCAAGGCGCGGGGTTGGAAGATCGTGCTGATCGAGCCATTTGCCCCAGGCGACACTTACCAACCGAGCTACGATGCACGTTCTTCGGCGTTGTCTTACGGTGCCCGTCAGATCTATCAGCGCCTGGGTGTGTGGCAGGACATCTCCCGCCGCGCCGAGCCGATCAAGCAGATCCACGTGTCTGACCGTGGGCGTTTCTCGACTGCGCGCTTGTCCGCCATGGAGGAGGGCGTGCCGGCCCTCGGCTATGTGGTGGAAAACGCCTGGCTCGGACAGTGCCTGTGGCAAGGCCTGGACAAAGAGGTGGTGAGTTGGCGCTGCCCGGCGGAAGTCACGCGTATGGAGCCGCTGCCCGACGGCTATCGCCTGACCCTCAACGATGAAACCGTACTGGAATGCGACCTTGCGGTATTGGCCGACGGTGGTCGCTCCGGTTTGCGCGAGCAGTTAGGTATTGGCGTGAAAACCCGCCCGTACAACCAGAGCGCGCTGATCGCCAACATCACCCCCAGCGAAGCCCACAACGGCGAGGCCTTCGAGCGCTTTACCGATGAAGGCCCGATGGCCCTGTTGCCGTTGCCGGACAACCGCTGCGCGCTGGTATGGACGCGCATCGGCATGGACGCCCAGCGTTTGGCCAACCTCGACGAGCGCAGTTTCTTGAGCGAACTGCAGGGCGTGTTCGGCTATCGCCTGGGCACCCTCAAGCAAGTCGGCGCACGGCACCTGTACCCGCTGACGCTGGTGGAGGCCGAAGAACAAGTGCGCTCGCACCTGGCGATCCTCGGCAATGCCGCCCACAGCCTGCACCCGATTGCCGGGCAGGGGTTCAACCTGTCCCTGCGCGATGCCAATGCCTTGGCCGAAGCCTTGTTGGCCGGGCCGCAGGTGCCGGGAGACTTGGCGACCTTGCAGCGCTACCGCGAAAGCCAGCACCTGGACCAGAAGCTCACAGTGGGCTTCTCCGATCAAGTCACACGCCTGTTTGGCAGTGCCCAGCCGTTAGTGGCTTTGGGCCGCAACATGGGCCTGCTTGGCCTGGACCTGCTACCGCCGGCCAAACGCTGGTTCGCCCGTCAGGCCATGGGCTTGGGTACGCGCCCCGATGCGTAAGTGGTTGATCCAACGTTTGGGTAAAGCGCGGCTGTTGCGTTGGGTCATGACCCTTTATCCGCCTTATCTCGGGGCGGGGATAAGCGTGCAGCACATGAGCGCTGACTTTCGTCATGTCAAAGTGCGCATGGGCTTGGGCTGGTACAACCGTAATTACGTCGGCACGCAATTTGGCGGCAGCCTGTATTCGATGGTTGACCCGTTCTACATGTTGCTGTTGATGGAGAACCTGGGCCGCGACTACATCGTGTGGGACAAGGCCGCGAGCATCGACTTTGTGTCGCCGGGCAAAGGCCCGGTGTACGCCGAGTTCTCCATCGACGACGCCTTGCTGGACGAGATTCGCCGGCAAACCGAAGGTGGCGAGAAGTACCTGCCCCACCTCAAGGTCGAGATTCATGACGGCTCCGGCACCCTGGTGGCGCGGGTCGACAAAATCCTTTACGTGCGGCGCAAGCCGCCAGCAAAGCAGGCTTAAAGCATGGACATGCGCGCAGATGTGCTGATTGTCGGGGCCGGAATGGTCGGAAGCGCCCTGGCGCTCGCGTTGCAGGGCAGTGGCCTGCAGGTGCTGCTGCTCGACGGCAGCCCGCTGAGCGTCAAGCCATTTGACCGTGAGGCTGCCTTCGAGCCACGGGTGAGCGCCTTGTCGGCCGCGAGCCAGCGCATCCTTGAGCGCCTCGGCGTGTGGGATGGCATTGTATCGCGGCGCGCCAGCCCTTATGGCGAGATGCAAGTGTGGGACGGCAGCGGCACCGGGCAGATCCACTTCTCGGCGGCCAGTGTGCACGCCGAAGTGCTCGGGCATATCGTCGAGAACCGCGTGGTTCAGGACGCTCTGCTCGACCGCCTGCATGACTGCGACCTGGGCCTGCTGGCCAACGCCCGCCTGGAACAGATGCGCCGCTCCGGCGATGACTGGCTGCTGACCCTTGCCGACGGCCGCACATTGCGTGCACCGCTGGTGGTCGCCGCCGATGGCGCCAACTCCGCCGTACGCCGCCTGACCGGCACTGCGACCCGCGAGTGGGATTACTTGCATAACGCCATTGTCACCAGCGTTCGCAGCAGCCAGCCCCACCAGCGCACGGCGTGGCAGCGCTTTACCGACACTGGCCCGCTGGCGTTTCTGCCATTGGTGCGCGAGGGGCAGGAAGACTGGTGCTCGATCGTCTGGTCCACCACACCGGCCGAATCCGAGCGCCTGATGGCGCTGGACGACGAAAACTTCTGCCGTGAGCTGGAGCGCGCCTTTGAAGGGCGGCTCGGCACGGTGCTCAGCGCCGATCCACGTGTGTGCGTGCCATTGCGCCAACGACACGCCAAACGCTACGTGGCAGAAGGCCTGGCGTTGATCGGCGACGCGGCCCACGTGATCCACCCGTTGGCGGGGCAGGGCGTAAACCTGGGTTTCCTCGATGCGGCGGTGCTGGCCGAGGTGCTGCTGGCAGCCACTGAACGTGGTGAGCGCCTGGCTGATGTGAAAGTATTGAGCCGCTACGAACGTCGGCGCATGCCGCATAACCTGGCGCTGATGGCGGCTATGGAAGGGTTTGAGCGCCTGTTCCAGGCCGACCAGTTGCCATTACGCTGGCTGCGCAACGCCGGGCTGAAAATGGTCGACCAGATGCCCGAAGCCAAGGCCATCTTCGTCCGCCAGGCCTTGGGCCTGACCGGCGACCTCCCGGAGCTGGCCAAACCCTGAGGGCGCCTGAGTACCCTGTGGGAGCCGGGCTTGCCCGCGATGGGGCCATTGGCCCCAGCACAAATCCCAGCCATGCAACATCTCGTAACGCCTCCACCAAGCGCTACCAAATGTGAGTCCTTATCATTTGCCCTCTTTTTGCAAATGAGAGACCGCACCCATGTTGGCACCCAAGCGCCTCCTGACTGCCCTGGCACTCACCCTTATCGGCAGCACCACCGTGCAGGCAGCCGACGAAGTCGTGGTCTACTCCTCGCGCATCGACGAACTGATCAAGCCGGTGTTCGACGCCTACACCAAAAAGACCGGCGTGCAGGTGAAGTTCATCACCGACAAGGAAGCCCCGCTGATGCAGCGCATCAAAGCCGAAGGCGAGAACGCCACCGCCGACCTGTTGCTCACCGTCGACGCCGGCAACCTTTGGCAGGCTGAGCAAATGGGCATCCTGCAGCCGTTCATCTCGGCGGTGATCGACAAGAATATTCCGTTGCAATATCGCTCCTCTAACCACGCCTGGACCGGCTTGAGCCTGCGTGCACGGACCATCGCCTATTCCACCGACCGGGTAAAACCCGGTGACCTGACCACTTACGAAGCCCTGGCCGACAAGCAATGGGAAGGCCGCTTGTGCCTGCGCACGGCGAAGAAGGTCTACAACCAGTCGCTGACCGCCACCCTGATCGAAACCCATGGCGCGGCCAAAACCGAGGAAATCGTCAAAGGCTGGGTCAACAACCTGTCCACCGACGTGTTCTCCGACGACATCGCCGTGCTGGAGGCGATCAACGCCGGGCAATGCGACGTGGGCATCGTCAACACCTACTACTACGGCCGCCTGCACAAGCAGAAGCCAGACCTGGCGGTAAAACTGTTCTGGCCGAACCAGGGCGACCGTGGTGTGCACGTGAACCTGTCGGGCATTGGCCTGACTAAGCACGCGCCGCATCCGGAAGCGGCCAAGGCATTGGTCGAGTGGATGACCACGCCTGAGGCACAGCAGATCTTTGCCGATGTGAACCAGGAGTTCCCGGCCAACCCGGCGGTGCCGCCATCAGCAGAAGTGGCGACCTGGGGCAAGTTCGTGGCTGACACCTTGCCGGTGGAAGTGGCAGGCAAGCGCCAGGCTGAGGCTATCCGCCTGATGGATCGCGCCGGCTGGAACTAACTACAATTTGCAGGCAAGCGCCGAACTAAATGTGGGAGCTGGCTTGTGTGGGAGCTGGCTTGCCTGCGATAGCAGCACCTCGGTGTGTCAGTTACACCTGGGTGATGCTATCGCAGGCAAGCCAGCTCCCACATTGCGTTGTATTCAACTTGAATTTTTTACCACCCTGAGAGCTAGCCCTTGGCCCACCCCGCCCAACGCCGCTGGTACCTGCCGGTCTTCAGCGTCGCCGCCCTGGTGCTGTTGCCGCTGAGTGTGCTGTTGCTGTCCTGGCAAAGCATTGATGCGCAAATCTGGTCGCACCTGTGGGACACCCAGATGCCGCGCCTGATGGGCAATACCCTTACTTTGGTGCTGGGCGTCGGTGTGGGTGTGACCCTGCTGGGCGTGAGCCTGGCCTGGTTGACCAGCCTCTGCGAGTTTCCTGGGCGGCGCTGGCTCGATTGGGCCTTGATGCTGCCTTTTGCCATTCCCGCCTACGTACTGGCCTTTGTGTTTGTCGGCCTGCTGGATTTCGCTGGCCCGGTGCAAAGCCTGCTGCGTGATTGGTTCGGCACCGGCCTGCGGCTGCCGCGGGTGCGCTCCACCAGCGGCGTGATTATCGTGTTGGTGCTGGTGTTCTACCCCTACGTCTACCTGCTGGCGCGCACGGCGTTTATTGCCCAGGGCAAAGGGCTGATGGAGGCGGCACGTGTGCTCGGGCAATCGCCCTGGCAAGCGTTCTGGCGCGTCGCGCTGCCCATGGCACGGCCGGCGATTGGTGCCGGCGTGGCCCTGGCCTTGATGGAAACCCTGGCGGATTTCGGCGCGGTCTCGGTGTTCAATTTCGACACCTTCACCACCGCCATCTACAAGACCTGGTACGGCTTTTTCAGCCTTTCCAGCGCTGCCCAACTGGCCAGCCTGTTGCTGCTGGTGGTGATGCTGGTGCTGTACGGCGAACGGCGAGCCCGCGGTGCCAGCCGCCCAAGCAACGAGCGGCCACGGGGCCAGGCGTTGTATCACTTGCGAGGGTTCAAGGCGGCAGCGGCCAGCACGTGGTGCGGGTTGGTGTTCGCCTGCGCCTTTGTCATCCCCATGCTGCAACTGGTCGCCTGGTTCTGGCAGCGCGGCCGCTTCGACCTGGATGAGCGCTACACCGGCCTGATCGTTCACACCCTTTACTTAGGCGGTATCGCGGCGCTGATCACGGTCAGCGTGGCGTTGATACTCGCCTTCGCCAACCGGCTGGCGCCGACACGGGCGATTCGCTCTGGTATCAGCCTGGCTAACGTCGGCTATGCCTTGCCGGGTTCGGTGCTGGCGGTGTCGATCATGTTGGCATTCAGCTACTTGGACCGAGAGCTGGTGGTACCGCTCTCGGGGTGGCTCGGCGGCGCGGGCAAACCCTTGCTGCTTGGCAGCCTGTCGGCACTGGTGCTGGCCTATCTGGTGCGCTTTCTGGCGGTGGCCTACGGGCCGTTGGAAAACAGCCTGGCGCGAATCCGCCCGTCGTTGCCGGAAGCGGCACGCAGTCTCGGGGTAAGCGGGCCACGACTGTTTTGCAAAGTGTATCTGCCGTTATTGCTGCCGGGCACGTTGAGCGCAGCGTTGCTGGTGTTCGTCGATGTGCTCAAGGAAATGCCCGCAACTTTGCTGATGCGCCCATTTGGCTGGGACACCCTGGCGGTTCGCATCTTTGAAATGACCAGTGAAGGCGAATGGGCGCGAGCCTCGTTGCCGGCGCTGACCCTCGTACTGGTGGGGTTACTGCCGGTCATCGGCTTGATCCGACGCTCTGCGCGGCAAATCGGTTAGGTGCCAGTCCTACGGCTTGCGGCTACAATGCGCGGCATTCGGTGCGCTTCGTCTTTCGGAGCGAGTCGCTGGGCGTGGCTGCAGGCCTTGTAATTCAAGGTGTTCAGCGCAAACAGCAGCTCCGCGCACCTTCGCCAAGCCCGGAAGGAGAAACCCATGGGACAGCGTACGCCTCTGTATGACCTGCATCTCGCCCTCGGCGCGAAAATGGTCGATTTTGGCGGTTGGGATATGCCTCTGCACTACGGCTCGCAAGTTGAAGAACACCATCAGGTGCGACGCGACTGCGGGGTGTTCGATGTATCTCATATGACCGTGATCGATGTCACCGGCCCTCAGGCCAAGGACTGGCTCCAGCACCTGCTGGCCAATGATGTCGATCGTTTGCATGGCTGCGGCCGTGCGCTCTACAGCGCCATGCTCAATGAGCAGGGCGGCGTGGTGGACGACATGATCGTCTACCGCACCGAAGCCGGTTACCGGTTGGTGGTCAACGCAGCCACCCGCGACCAGGATATGGCCTGGATGCAGGCGCAACTGGGCAACTATTCGGTGCAACTGCAGGAGCGGCCCGAGTTGGCCATGCTCGCCATTCAGGGTCCCCATGCCCGGCAGAAAATCGCCGAACTGGTCACCCAGTCGCGCAGCAACCTGATTCATCAACTCAAGCCCTTTGAAGGCCAGGCGGACGGTGACTGGTTTATCGCCCGTACCGGATATACCGGTGAAGACGGCCTGGAAATAGTCCTGCCTGCCGATCAGGCGCCAGGCTTTTTCAACGACCTGGTCGGCGCGGGTATTTCACCCATTGGTCTTGGCGCCCGCGATACCCTGCGCCTGGAAGCCGGCATGAACCTGTATGGTCAGGATATCCACCAGGATGTTTCGCCCTTGGCGGCTAACATGGCCTGGAGCATTGCCTGGGAACCCGCCGGTCGCAACTTCATTGGTCGCAGCGCGCTGCAAGCAGAGTTAGCGGCGGGTGTGCAGTACAAATTGGTCGGGCTGGTACTGGAGGAGCGTGGGGTTTTGCGCGCTCACCAAGTGGTTCGTATCGCCAATGTTGGCGAAGGAGAGATCACCAGTGGTAGTTTCTCTCCTACGCTGAGCAAATCCATTGCCCTGGCGCGCGTACCGACGGCCACCGCCGATCGGGCCGAAGTGGAAATCCGCGGCAAGTGGTACCCGGTTCGAGTGGTCAAGCCGACCTTCGTACGCCATGGCAAAACCTTGATCTAACTATTTCCGGCAGGCCGAAGGCCGCTGACATTTCTTCTTGAGGACACAGATTATGAGCGATATCCCAGCTGACCTGCGTTTTGCCGAAAGTCACGAATGGGCCCGTCTGGAAGCCGACGGCACTGTGACCGTCGGGATTTCCGACCATGCACAGGAAGCGTTGGGTGATGTGGTGTTTGTTGAGCTGGCGGAAGTTGGCGCCCAGTTTGAAGCTGAAGGCCAGGCTGGCGTGGTTGAGTCGGTGAAGGCTGCTTCGGATATCTACGCCCCGATTGCTGGCGAAGTGATTGCCGTCAACGAGGAACTGAGTGGCAGCCCTGAGCTGTTGAACACCGACCCTTACGGCGCCTGGATCTTCAAGCTCAAGCCAAGCAACCCGGCCGATCTGGAAAAACTGCTGGATGCTGCGGGTTACAAAGCTGCCATCGGCGAGTAAACACGACACAAATCAATGTGGGAGCAGGCAAGCCAGCTCCCACAGTTGATTGTTGCAAGCCAACGCTTTTTTGTTTAACCCGCTTTCAATACCGCTTTAACCGCCGCAACCGACCGCTCTACGTCCGCCTCTGTCATCGCCGTGAACATCGGCAACGACACGATCAAACGCCCAACACGCTCCGACACCGGGAACATGCCTTCCTTGAAACCCTGTGCCCGATACAGGCTCAGCAGGTGGATCGGCGGGTAGTGATAGCCAATGCCGACGCCATGCGCCTGCATCTGTTCCATGAAGGTGGCGCGTGCCGGCTTGCCATCCTGACGCTCCGGCAATACCAGTTGGAACAGGTGCCAGTTGCTGTTTTCGAAGTCTGCCGGTGGCAGTTGTGCGCCGTATTGCGCTTCGAAATCACTGCCGAAGCATTTGAAGTAGTGGCGCGCCAGGTTCTGGCGATGGGCAGTGATCTTCTCGATATGAGCGAACTGGCCCAGGCCGATGGCTGCGGCAATGTCGGTCATGTTGAACTTGCCGCCCAACACATCTACGTCCAGGCCATCGAAACCCGTGCGGGTAACGCCCTGCAAGCGATATTTCTCGGCCAGGCGGGCTTCTTCGGCATTGTTCAATACCAGGCAACCGCCCTCGGAAGAGGTGATGTTCTTGTTGGCCTGGAAGCTGAAGGATACAAAGTCGCCGGTTGCGCCAATGCGTTCGCCATCCCAGCTGGAACCCAGTGCCTGGGCGGCGTCTTCGACGATACGCAGGTTGTACTTGTTGGCCAGTGCATACAGCATCGGCATGTCCAGGGGCAGGCCCGCCAGGTACACCGGAATGATCGCCTTGGTACGTGGGGTGATTGCAGCTTCTACTTGGGCCAGGTCGATATTGCGGGTTACCGGGTCGATATCGGCAAATACCGGCGTGGCACCGACTTCCAGGATCACGTTGGCAGTGGCGACCCAGGAGATCGGCGTGGTGATGACTTCGTCCCCTGGGCCAATCCCGGCGATGCGCAAAGCAATTTCCATGGTGCAGGTGCCGGAGTTGAACGTCCGCACCGGCCGGCCGCCAAAGTATTCCGACAGCTGTGCTTCGAACGCCTGCACTTTTGGCCCGCTGGTGATCCAGCCCGAGCGCAGTACATCGCCGACCGCCGAGATGGTGGCTTCATCAATGGTAGGTTTGGAAAACGGCAGAAAGGGCTGTTGGCTCATAACGACGAAGGCATCCGTTTCAGATAGGCGATGAGTAATAAACGTATCAGTACCGCATGGTTGCACGGTTCGACTGAATATAGCCTGTCACACGTGAATGAATCGTCATGTTACGAGCAAAAAAATGCCGCTCCCAAAGAGCGGCATTTTTTATGGGCGCTTTACTCGGTCACAGCGTTTTTCGCGAGGATAGCGTTGGCCAATTCCATATCGGTGGCCTTGAGGCCTGGGTTGTCAGCGCGGACTTTCTGCATGGCGGCTTCCAGGTATGGACCGCGGATGCCGCCGTCGCTGGCAACAAAGCTGCCTGCGTCGTCTTGGGCGGCAACCACCAGCTTGTGGTCCTTGAAGGTCAGGTACGTCGAGCCGGTAGTAGCGCCCGATGAAATGACATTACGCCAAAAGCTGTCGGCCATGGCTGAACCGACAGGAAGGGAAAGCACAGCGAGGGTTGCGACAGCATATTTGAAACGCATGATGGGTGACTCCGACTGGGTTATCTGAACAGTTTGATTGTAGTTAGCTCAGTCGAGTTCCATCACTGACTAAACAGTTTCGACCTGTAAAACCACGCCGTCCTGACCAATGACACGTACTTGAGCGCCTATCGGGGTATCCGGGCCAGTGGCCATCCACACGCCATCACCGACTTTTATCTTGCCCCGGCCATCGACGATGGCCTGGTGCACCACAAACGTGCGGCCAACCAGCTCCGAGCCACGCATGTTCAGCCCCGGCTGGTCGCTGACCTTGGCGCTACTGCGTTGGCGTTTCCACCAATAGACGGCGGTCAAAATCGACAGCACGGCGAACAGCAGCAGTTGCCATTCCAACCCCAGCGGCGGCACCACGAACTTGATCACGCCTACAGCGGCAGCGGCGATGCCCATCCACAGCAGGTAACCGCCGGCGCCGAACACTTCAAGAATCAACAGCACCGTGCCCAGTGCCAGCCAATCCCAGAACGACAGATGCTGCAGGAATTCCCACATGGCAGTTGCCTCAGCCTTTCTTGTTGTCGAAGGTTGCCTTGACGATTTCGCCGATGCCACCGACGGCGCCAATTACCTGGCTGGCTTCCAGCGGCATCAGGATGACTTTGCTGTTGTTGGCCGATGCCAGCTTGCCCAGGGCATCGATGTATTTTTGCGCGACGAAGTAGTTAACCGCCTGCACGTTGCCCGACGCGATGGCCTCGGAGACCACTTGTGTGGCACGGGCTTCGGCCTCGGCCTGACGCTCACGGGCTTCGGACTCCAGGAAAGCCGCCTGGCGACTGCCCTCGGCCTCAAGGATTTGCGCCTGTTTTTTACCTTCGGCCGTCAGGATCGCCGATGCCCGCAGGCCTTCGGCTTCCAGGATCTGCGCACGCTTGATCCGCTCGGCTTTCATCTGGCCGGACATGGCGGCCATCAGGTCGGCAGGCGGGCTGATGTCCTTGATCTCGATGCGGGTGATCTTGATGCCCCACGGCGCCGTGGCTTCATCCACGGTACGCAGCAGTTTTTCGTTGATGCCGTCACGCTGGCTCAGCATGGCATCCAGCTCCATGGAGCCAAGCACGGTGCGGATGTTGGTTTGCAGCAGGTTGCGGATGGCGTGCTCGAGGTTATTGACCTCGTAGGCGGCCTGGGCGGTGTTGACCACCTGGAAGAAGCACACGGCGTCGATCTGCACGGTGGCGTTGTCGGCGGTGATCACTTCCTGCGGTGGAATATCCAGCACGCTTTCCATCACGTTTATCTTGCGACCGATGCGGTCCATGATCGGAATAATGATGTTGAGGCCGGGCTTGAGTGTGTTGGTGTAGCGGCCGAAACGCTCGACAGTCCACTGGTAGCCCTGGGGCACCACTTTAAAGCCCATGAACAGGATGGCAACGGCCAAACCCACGAAAAGAAGCAGTACGGTTCCGATCTGCATAGCGATTCCCTATCTGATGGTGTCAGTGATGCGACGTGTGGCCGATTGTAACGGCCCAGTCACGGATAAGGACGGTTTCACGGGCCAACAATCAAATCATTTGTTTCTGAATCCCCAGGCGTTACCCGTAATACCTCTGCCAGGGTGGTCAGCCCGGCGTTCACTTTGTCGATACCAGCCATGCGCAGGCTGCGCATGCCTTGCTCCACTGAGGCCCGGCGTAGAGCCTGCACGTCGGCACCTGGGGTGATCAGCGCCTTGAACGCCTCGCTCATCGGCATGATTTCGTAGAGCCCGGCGCGGCCTCGATAACCACTTTCGCGGCATTCTGCACAGCCGACAGCTTCATGCGCGGTGCCCGGCGCGCCCACCGCGCGTTTGCAGTGAGGGCATAAAAGCCGCACCAAACGCTGCGCCATCACCCCTATAAGGGTAGCCTTGATCAAATAATGAGCAATGCCAAGCTCCTGCAACCGGCTGATGGCGCTGGGCGCATCATTGGTGTGCAGCGTCGACAGCACCAGATGCCCGGTCAATGCGGCCTGAATCGCCATTTCTGCGGTTTCCCGGTCACGGATCTCACCGATCATGATGATGTCCGGGTCCTGGCGCAGCAGGGCGCGGACGCCGCTGGCGAAGGTCAGGTCGATGTTGTGTTGCACCTGCATCTGGTTGAAGGCCGGTTCAATCATTTCAATCGGGTCCTCTACCGTGCACAGGTTGACCTCGCGGGTTGCCAGTTGCTTGAGCGTGGCGTAGAGGGTGCTGGTCTTGCCGGAGCCGGTTGGCCCGGTGACGAGGATGATGCCGTTGGCCTGGCCGGTCATGGCGTGCCAGCGTTGTTGGTCGTCATCTGACAAACCAAGCTGGTCAAAATTTTTCAGCAGCACCTGTGGGTCGAAAATCCGCATCACCAGTTTTTCACCAAACGCTGTTGGCAAAGTCGAAAGGCGCAGTTCCACCTCTATGCCCGCCGGGCTTTTGGTCTTGACCCGGCCGTCCTGGGGTTTGCGTTTTTCCGCGACGTTCATCCGACCCAGGCTCTTGAGGCGGCTGACCACCGCCATCGTGACCTGAGGCGGAAACTGATACACATCGTGCAGCAGCCCGTCGATGCGAAAACGCACGCGGCCTTGGTCGCGACAGGGTTCGACATGGATATCACTGGCCCGCTGCCCAAAGGCGTACTGCAACAGCCAGTCGACGATAGTGACGATATGCGCGTCATTGGCATCCGGCTCCTGATCGCTGGCGCCGAGGCTGAGCAGTTCGACATTGCCGGCCACCGTCGCCTTTTGATCGGCGCCGCTGACGGATTTGGCCAAGCGGTAGAACTCGCCGATGCAGCGCTCAATAGCCTTGGGGTTGGCGACCACGCGCTTGATCGAGCGCTTGAGCACCTGTGCCAACCCGGCTTCCCAGTCGCGGACATGGGGCTGGGCGCTGGCGACGGTGACGGTCTGCGCATCCACGGCCACCGCCAGGATCCCGTGGCGCTGCGCAAAGGCGTGGGACATCAATGGCACTACCGTTGCCACGTCTATCTTGAGCGGGTCGATACGCAGATAAGGCTGCCCGACCTGCGTGGCCAGCCATTGCGTCAAGGTTTCCAGGCACAGCCCGTGGGCTGCGATGGATGCCAGAGGGTGTTGCTGGGTAGCGGGCGCCGCCGCCAGTGAATGTGCCACCTCTGCGGTTATCAGCCCTTGCTCGACCAGCGTCGGCAGCAACTGATGCAGTTCCAGGCGGTGAGTGTGCAAGGCGGTAGGCATGGGCATTTCCTGGCAGGCGTCGGGTGTAAACCCAGGCTAGCCTGCCCCCGAACATCCACCTTCCCATGAGTATTGCCGGCTTTTACAGGCTGGCCGCCGTCATCGCTGCAGGCCGCAGAGAGTCAGCTCGCCACACTTCCAGCGAGCAGACGCTGATCAGGTTTCTAATCTTTTCACCGATCACCTGGGCGCGGTGCCAGCTCAAACCGTCCATGACGATATCAATGTTCAACAGGTCGTCTTCACGGCTCACATTGACCTGTTGCGGGGTCAGGAACTGCAAAGCGAAATAGTTGAGCACCCGGCACAGCACGTCCGGCTCGGCCTCGGCGACGATCTGATAATGCGCCTGGCAATGGGCGCTGTTGACAGCCCAGGCGTCGACGCGTGCGGGAGTGTGGGTGGTTTCGACGGCGTGCATGCTGACTCTCCAAATTCGACTGGAGAAATTTTTACATTCGCGGGCGGAGATTTCTTATCTAAGATGGGTTCTATCTGCGATTTATTGAATAGATCAATTCAGGATAAGCACATTCAAAGGTATTTTTATGCACAGTGAGTTGGACGCCTACGACCGCCGTATCCTGGCGCTGCTGCAAGAGGATGCTTCGCTGTCCAGTGCTCAGATCGCCGAACAGGTGGGCCTGTCCCAGTCGCCGTGCTGGCGGCGTATCCAGCGGCTCAAGGAGGAAGGGGTGATTCGCGGCCAGGTCACATTGCTGGACCGCAAGAAGATCGGCCTTAACACGCAGATTTTTGCCGAGGTCAAACTCAACGCCCACGGCCGTTCCAACTTCACCGAGTTCACCGAAGCGATTCGCGGGTTTCCGGAAGTGCTGGAGTGTTATGTGCTGATGGGTGCGGTGGATTTTCTGCTGCGCATCGTCACCTCGGACATCGAGGCGTATGAGCGGTTTTTCTTCGAGAAGCTGTCGATGGTGCCGGGGATTCAGGAGGTGAACTCGATCGTGGCTTTATCGGAGATCAAGTCCACCACCAGCCTGCCAGTCTTGCGTTGATAAGGCCTGCCTCATCGCGGCATAGGTATCTACACAACCGGTTAGTGGCCAGTGGGCTGTTGTGGCGAGCAGGCTTGTCCTGCGTTGGGCCGCGAAGCAGCCCCAAACCCAGACACTGAGTTCTTTCAGGAAAATTGCAGTGCCTTTACAGGGGCCGCTTCGCGGCCCAACGCAGGACAAGTCTGCTCGCCACAGGAGAAATCGGCTGCCTTCAGAAGTTGTGTAGATACCTATGCTCATCGCGGGCAAGCCCGGCTCCCACATTGGAATGCATTCCCCTGTGGGAGCGGGCTTGCCCGCGATAGCGATCTTACAGGCGCAGCAGGGTCTTCCAGGCCCGGTTCTGATACACCGCAATCGCCTGATGCATGCGCGCATCCAGCGATTCATCGGTGATCGGCTGGTTGGCCAGCAACGCCAGCTTGTTCAGCTCGCCGTACAAGCGGTCCAGCTCCGGGATGTCCACCACCTGGCGTGCGTGGTGCAGCCAGGCCTGGATGCGCTCGATGCGCGGCAGTTGCTCGGCCAGGTCTTCCGGTTGCTGCTGGTAGCGCGGCAGTTGCAGGGCGACGGCGTCGTCAGCCAGCAGGCGTGGCAGCCAGTTGGTGATTTGCGCGGCGCCCTGGCGGTTGCCACGCACATTGCGGTCGGTGGTCCAGGCGCGGGCCAGCAGCCAGCGCGAGGTGTTCAGCGAGAACAGGCCCCAGCGCACGTCTTCGAGTTCTTCGGCGAACTGTTCCGGCGCGGCTTTGCGGATGTCTTCATCGTCATCGCCAGCCTGTACCAGTGGGCGCCAGTCTTCCAGCAGTGCGTCCAGTGCACTGCGCAGTTCGCTGGTGGATTGACGCGGCGCGGCCTGGCCGAGGCTGCCGACCAGGGCGCGCAGTTCGCCGAGGTTGTCGACCCAGTCCTGCAGCAGACGCCAATGACCGTTGAAACGGTATTGCTCAGCCAGACGCTGGCTGCTGCCCAACAGGTGCCACATGATTGCGGCGAAGGCGTCGTCCAACGGCATTTCGGCGTGGATCTGCGGGGCTGGCAGGCTCAGCGAGTAGCTGCTGGCGTCGTACAGGCGGTAGCCGCGCTCGGCCTTGCTGATATCGCACGGCATCAGCGCCAGGGTCGCGGCCAGTTCGGCGGCCAGTTCCAGCAGGGCAGCCGGTTCGCCTTCGCGCAGTTCCAGTTCCAGCTCGCAGATTTCTTCTTTCTGCTTGCCGACCACCACATGGCCCAGGTCCAGGGCGGCTTCGATCACCACCTTGGCCTTGCCACGGCCCCAAGCGATTTCGGCGCGCTCACGCACGAAATCGGTGGTGAAGATTGGCTTGAGGGTCTTTTTGTCCAGCTCGGCCAATTGCTCGGGCCAGCACTCGCCGTCGAGTTTCTTCACATCGAGCTTGGCTTTGGGCAGGTCCCAGTTGTATTCATTGCGTTCCGACAAGCCGGCGACGCTTTGGCCGCGGGTCTTGAGGGTCTGGATGATGTCGTCACCGTCCTTGCGCAGGCGCAGGGCGACTTTGGCCTGGGCCAGGTCGCGTTCAGGGGTGTCGAAGTACTGGTTCATCAACTCACGGCGTTCCCAGCCACTTTTGTTGCGTTTTTTCAGTAGCGGGTGCTCACGCAGCGCGGCGAGGGTTTCGCGGCTGACGCGGAGCTTGATTTCGGTTTCTTTCTGCATGGCCGGAAAATCCAGGATCGGGAGCGCAGCCGGGGAAATGTGTGGCTGCCAAGGTCGTGCAGTGTACAGGACTGAGCCCGGCAACGTGCCGCAACGGTTTATTGTGTCGTGCAGATGGTTCTATAGTGGGGCTCATCCGGGAAGTTGAGAGGCTGCGCATGCCGTTACCGTCCATGAAAGAGCAATTCGCCGCGCTGATTGCCGCGCCGTCGGTCAGTTGCACCCAAGCGTCTCTCGACCAGACCAACCGCCCGGTCATCGATCTGCTCGCCAGTTGGCTGGGCGACCTGGGTTTTGCCATCGATATCCAGCAAGTCAGCCCCGGCAAGTTCAACTTGCTCGCCAGTTTCGGCAGTGGCCCCGGCGGGCTGGTGCTGGCCGGGCATAGCGATACCGTGCCGTATGACGCCGCGCTGTGGAAGACCGATCCGCTTAAGCTGACGGAAGTCGACGGCCGCTGGGTAGGCTTGGGCAGCTGCGACATGAAGGGTTTTTTTGCCCTGGCCATCGAAGCCGTGCTGCCCTTGCTGGATCAGCCGTTCAAGCAACCTTTGCTGATCCTCGCCACCTGCGATGAAGAAAGCTCGATGTCCGGTGCTCGTGCACTGGCCGAGGCCGGGCGCCCGTTGGGCCGTGCGGCGGTGATTGGTGAGCCGACGGGGCTCAAGCCGATCCGCCTGCACAAAGGCGTGATGATGGAGCGCATCGATATTCTGGGCCAAAGCGGCCATTCGTCGGACCCAAGCCTGGGTCATAGCGCCCTTGAAGCCATGCACGACGCTATTGGCGAACTGCGTGGCCTGCGCCTGGCCTGGCAGCGTGAGTACCGCAACCCGCAATTCAGCGTGCCGCAACCGACCATGAACTTTGGTTGTATTCACGGTGGCGACAACCCCAACCGCATCTGCGGCCAATGCTCGCTGGAATTCGACCTGCGGCCGTTGCCGGGCATGGACCCGCAGGTACTGCGCGCCGCCATTCGTCAGAAGCTCGAACCCTTGGCGGAGCGTCATAAAGTCAAGATCGACTACGCACCGTTGTTCCCCGAAGTGCCGCCGTTCGAGCAGGCCGAAGATGCCGAGCTGGTGCGGGTGGCGGAACGATTGACCGGTCATCGTGCGCAAGCAGTAGCGTTCGGCACCGAAGCGCCTTATCTTCAGCGCCTTGGTTGTGAAACCCTGGTGCTCGGCCCTGGCGATATCGCCTGTGCTCACCAACCGGGCGAGTACCTCGAAATGTCACGCTTGACGCCTACAGTGCGTCTATTGCGGGAACTGATCGAGCATTACTGCCTGAAACCTGCATAAATTAACCCCTGCCTATTCGTACATAGAAGGAGAGCGAGCGTGTCGCCAAGCCTGTTCCGACGATAACCATCAGCCCGCTGTGCGCTTTCACGATTCATCCTTTTTTGGCTGCTTTTTATTACAGGCCCAGGTTTTATGCCCGAATACGTCAATTGGCTTCGTCACGCTTCGCCTTACATCAACGCCCACCGCGACTGCACCTTTGTGGTCATGCTGCCCGGCGATGGCGTGGATCACCCTAACTTCGGCAATATCGTCCACGACCTGGTGCTGCTCCACAGCCTGGGTGTGCGGCTGGTGCTGGTGCACGGTTCGCGCCCGCAGATTGAAACCCGCCTTGAAGCACGCGGCCTCACCCCGGCTTACCACGAAGGTTTGCGCATCACTGATGCGGCGACCCTGGAATGCGTGATCGACGCGGTCGGGCATCTGCGCATTGCTATCGAGGCGCGCCTGTCCATGGACATGGCCTCGTCGCCGATGCAGGGCTCGCGCTTGCGCGTGGCCAGCGGCAATCTGGTAACAGCGCGCCCGATCGGTGTACTCGAAGGCGTGGACTACCACCATACCGGCGAAGTGCGCCGGGTCGACCGCAAAGGCATCAATCGCCTGCTGGACGAGCGGTCCATCGTGCTGCTGTCGCCATTGGGTTATTCGCCCACCGGCGAGATCTTCAACCTGGCCTGCGAAGACGTCGCCACCCGCGCCGCCATCGACCTGGGCGCCGACAAGCTGCTGCTGTTTGGTGCCGACCTCGGTTTGCTCGATGAGCATGGTCGCCTGGTGCGTGAGTTGCGCCCGCAACAAGTGCCGGCGCACCTGCAGCGGCTGGGTAACAACTATCAGGCTGAGTTGCTGGATGCCGCCGCCGAGGCTTGCCGTGGCGGAGTAGGGCGCAGCCATATCGTCAGTTATGCCGAAGACGGCGCGTTGCTCACCGAGCTGTTCACCCGCGACGGTGGCGGCACGTTGGTGGCCCAGGAGCAATTCGAACTGGTGCGTGAAGCGGCGATTGAAGACGTCGGTGGCTTGCTCGACCTGATCAGCCCGCTGGAAGAGCAGGGCATTCTGGTGCGGCGTTCGCGTGAGGTGTTGGAGCGTGAGATCGAGCAGTTCAGCGTGGTCGAGCGCGAAGGCATGATCATCGCTTGTGCGGCGTTGTATCAGATCGCCGATTCGGATGCCGGTGAGCTGGCGTGCCTGGCGGTCAACCCGGAGTATCGCCACGGCGCACGCGGTGATGTATTGCTGGAGCGCATCGAGACCCGCGCGCGGGCCCAGGGTTTGAAAACGTTGTTCGTGCTTACCACCCGTACCGCCCACTGGTTCCGTGAGCGCGGCTTTGAGCCGAGCAGCGTGGACCGCCTGCCGTCGGCACGGGCCTCGCTGTACAACTATCAGCGTAATTCGAAGATTTTCGAGAAGGCCCTCTAGCTAAGACCAAGGGCTGGCTTATGTGGGAGCTGGCTTGCCTGCGATGCGGGCACCTCGGTCTGTCAGGTAAACCGAGGTGATGCAATCGCAGGCAAGCCAGCTCCCACAGGGGACTGCATTTATTCTTTGATGAATTTATCGGTCACAAAGGCCGAGTAATCCGGCAGCACCGTTTCGACCTTCCCCTGTTCCTTCAAAAACTTCGCCGTCTCCCCAATCGCCTTCGCGGTGCCGCCTTTAAGCAGTGCCTCGGTCTGCTGTGCCTGGGCATCCGGGAAGGTGGTGCCGGCCAACAGTTCAGGAATATCGGCGGCATTCGCACCTGTCAATTTGGCGATTTTTTGCACAGGTTCGGAATCGACGGTCCAGCGGTCTTTATGGGCCGCATAGTCAGCAAACGAATCCAGCGTGACCTTGGCAAACTTGGCCACTACGTCAGGATGTTTTTGCGCGAAATCCTTGCGCGCCACCCACACTTCGAACGTCGGCGCGCCCCACTGACCTACCTGGGCCGCGTCGGTCAGGGTTTTTCCGGTCTTGCGGATCTCCCCCAGCGCCGGTGACCACACGAACGCGCCGTCAATATCGCCACGTTTCCACGCGGCGGCGATTTCTGCCGGTTGCAGGTTCACCACTTTGACTTTTTGAGTGTCCAGGCCTCAGTGCTTCAGCGCACCGAGCAGGCTGTAATGGGAGGTCGAAACGAACGGGGTGGCGATGGTTTTACCCACCAGGTCTGCGGGTTTGTCGATGCCACTGCCGTTGCGTACCACCAGGGCTTCAGAAGTGTTGATCTGCGCCGATACGATAAACGCCACGATCGGTAGATTACGTGACGCCGCTGCTGCAAGGGGGCTGGAACCGAGATTGCCGATCTGCACATCGCCGGAGGCGATAGCGGTGATCACTTCAGGGCCGCTGTTGAAACGGCGCCAGGCGATGTTCTCGCCGATGGCCTTTTCATAGAGGCCGTCAGCCTGGGGGACTTTGCTGGGGTCGATGCCGGTTTGATAGCCGATGGTCAAATCGGCGGCTTTGACACCAAAAGAAAGTATTAGTGACACAAAAACTGTAACAAATTGACGGGAGGATGTGCGTTTGGCCATGATGGCGTCGCCTTTTTGATCGTGGGTGACGTATGCAACAGTACGATCACACTAATCGATCTAAAAAAAGGCTGGTAAATACCCTTTAGGAATTAGCTTATGGAGCGGTTGATCTATGCTGATCGACTCACTGCCTGCTGAGGCTTATTCCTGAATCGTATGAAAAAGAATGAAACAATTCTTTTTGGGTGTATGAAAAACTCATTACCCTGCAGGGACCAAATCAACTGCGGTTAGACGAAGGTAGTAGACACACAAGGTTACGATTGACTTGGTAGTCACTATCTGGCGCTAATCGCGCATCTGTGGATCGAGGGCGTCAGACCCGAGACCAAAGAAATACAAAAATTAGAAATGAGAGGAGCGGTACATGAAGAAGTCCACCTTGGCGTTGGCTGTGACCCTGGGCGCAATCGCTCAGCAAGCAGGCGCTGCCGGTTTCATCGAAGACAGTAAGGCCACACTGGGCCTGCGTAACTTCTACATCAACACGGATAACCGTGATGGTGCTGCAGACCCGTCCAGGAACGAAGAATGGGGCCAAGGCTTCGATCTGCGGTTCATTTCGGGCTATACCCAAGGCACGGTTCAGTTCGGCGTTGATGCAATCGGCCTGTACGGCGTGCGCCTCGATTCTGGCCGCGGCACCAGCGGTAACATCACCGGTACTTCGTCCGGCGGTACTGTGTTCCCAAGCGACGGCAATCGCGCGGTCAACGATTTCGCCAGCCTCGGTGTGACCGGTAAGGTGAAGATCTCCCAAACCGAACTGAAACTGGGTACGTTGCAGCCTAAGCTGCCAGTTATCGTGACCAACGATGGTCGTATGCTGCCGCAGACCTTCCAGGGTGGCCAGATCACTACCAACGACATCAAGGATTTGACCCTGGTTGCCGGTCAGATTGAGCATGCCAAAGGCCGTAACTCCAGCAACAACGAAGGTTTGTCGCTGGGTGGTGCCAACGGTGGCTCGAACTACACCGCAGGCAAGTTCGTCAACAAGTTCTACTATGCCGGTGGTGACTACAAGCTCACCAAAGATCTGACCGCACAGTACTACTACGGCAACCTGGAAGACTTCTACAAGCAGCACTTCCTGGGTCTGACCCATAACTGGTCGATCGGCCCGGGCGTATTGAAGTCTGACCTGCGTTATTTCAACAGTTCTGACGACGGCCTGAACGGTAATACGGCTGCCTACTACACCAGCGGTAACTACAACGGTTTCCGTGCCGGTAAGGGTAAAGTCGACAACAACCTGTACAGCGGCCTTTTCCTGTACTCCGTGGCCGGCCACACCTTTGGTGGCGGTTACCAAGTCAGCAATGGCAGCAGCGACTTCCCTTGGCTGAACCAAGGTGACGGCTCGTCGGCTTACATCACTACCGACATGCAGATCCAGAAGTTCGCCCGTGCTGGCGAGCGTACCTGGCAAGCTCGTTACGCTTATGACTTCGCCAAGGTTGGCGTACCTGGCCTGACGGCTGGTGTTGTGTACCTCAAAGGTAGCAACATCGACACCATCGCGAACACTAACGCACGTACTGAAACCACTGGCCAGTCCGAGTGGGAACGCGACATCACCGTTGCCTACGTGATTCCAGAAGGCCCGCTGAAAAACCTCGGCGTTGCCTGGAAAAACGCGATGTGGCGTACCGACCTGGCGAACACCCGTTCCCAGGACGAAAACCGTCTGATCGTCAGCTACTCGCTGCCACTGTTCTAGTAGTGTGAAGCTGTTGTAAGACTGTAAACCTTGCCCGGCGCAATGCCGGGCAAGGTGTTTTGCGTTTCAAGTCGGGCTCAACCCCCGCAAGCCCTTCCTGAATCCCCTCTTTGTACAGCGTCTCAAGGCCTTCTCGAACCTTGTGATGGATGTTGATCCTCGCCCGTTCCCAAGTCCAATGAACAGATTTTTAATATTCATTTATCGTCTAAATAAATCGATATTTATTCTTTTTAAATAATTCCTAACCCATGCACAGTGGGCTCCATAAGCACTCATCAGGAGCCACACCATGAGCCTACGATTGGGCGACATCGCCCCCGACTTTGAACAGGATTCCAGCGCCGGCAAGATTCGTTTCCACGAATGGCTGGGCGATAGCTGGGGCGTGTTGTTTTCCCATCCGGCCGACTTCACTCCGGTGTGCACCACGGAGCTGGGCTTTACCGCCAAGCTCAAAGACGAATTTGCCAAGCGTGGCGTCAAGGCCATTGCCCTGTCGGTCGACCCGGTGGACTCGCACCACAAGTGGATCGAAGACATCAACGAAACCCAGAACACCGTCGTCAACTTCCCGATCCTGGCCGATGCCGATCGCAAGGTGTCGGACCTCTACGACCTGATCCACCCGAATGCCAGTGACACGCTCACCGTGCGTTCCTTGTTCGTGATCGACCCGAACAAGAAGATCCGCCTGACCATCACTTACCCGGCCAGCACCGGTCGTAACTTCCACGAAATCCTGCGGGTCATCGACTCGTTGCAACTGACCGACAACCACAAGGTCGCCACGCCCGCCAACTGGCAGGACGGCGATGAAGTGGTGATTGTGCCGTCGCTCAAGGACGAGGAAGAGATCAAGCAGCGCTTTCCGAAGGGCTACCGTGCGGTGAAACCGTACTTGCGGCTAACCCCACAGCCTAACCGTTAACGCAGAACTAAATGTGGGAGCGGGCTTGCTCGCGAAAGCGGTGTGTCATTCAAAGATGCATCAACTGAAAGTCAGCATTCGCGAGCAAGCCCGCTCCCACATTTGTCGGTATTTCCAGTCTCACATAGCAGGGGTTTTCAGGCCGTTTCGACGGCCTTTTTTTTCGCCTTGAGATTATTCGACGGCATATGCATTTATAGAATAAACAAATGAAAAAATAAGATTTTAAGATATATAAATATGCTGATAGGGTCTGTTCCATCTTGGCGACATCGCCACCCAGCGAACCGCCGACACTTGCCCAAGGAATACCTGCATGCTGGTCGTAACACTTGGAGGCAGCCCCAGCCAGCGTTCGCGCTCCGGGGTCTTGCTGGAAAAAACCCGTCAGTGGCTGCAAGACAAAGGCGTGGAAGTGGTGAGTTATCAGATACGGGACTTCCCCGCCGAAGACTTGCTGCACGCCCGCTTCGACAGCCCCAAAGTCATCGATCTGTTGCAGCAAATCGCCAATGCCGACGGCCTGGTCATCGCCACGCCGGTGTACAAGGCCTCGTTTTCCGGCGCGCTGAAAACCGTACTCGACCTGCTGCCCGAGCGCGCCCTGGCCCACAAGATCGTGTTGCCAATGGCCACCGGCGGCAGCATCGCCCACATGCTGGCGGTGGACTACGCCTTGAAGCCGGTGCTCTCGGCCCTCAAGGCCCAGGAACTGCTCCACGGCATCTTTGCCGAAGACAGCCAGATCGCTTACGCCGAAGGCAGTGCCCAGGCGCAACTGGTGCCGGTGCTTGAGCAGCGACTGCACGAGGCCCTCGAGACGCTGTATGGCGCCATGGCCCGTCGCCCCAAACCGCTGGACCCCAATGTGTTGAATGAACGTTTGTTGAGTGCTCGCTGGAGCATTTAAGCCGTACCGAATTTTGTAGTACTCACCTTACTCAGCCGCCAACGGCCAAGCAGGTGCAGCCAACCCCCTCATCGCATTATTTGGAGAGAGCGCCATGCGCACTGTCATCTTGCGTCGTGGTCTGGTCGCACTGTTTGCTGCGGCTGTGTCCTTCGGCGCCATTGTTCAAGCCCAGGCCGCCGAGACGTTGCGGATCGGTTATCAGAAGTACGGCACGCTGGTGCTGCTCAAAGCCAAGGGCTCGCTGGAAAAACGCCTGGCCGCCCAGGGCGTGCAAGTGCAATGGACCGAATTCCCCGGTGGCCCGCAGTTGCTCGAAGGCCTGAACGTCGGTGCGATCGACTTTGGTGTCACCGGCGAAACGCCGCCCGTGTTCGCCCAGGCGGCGGGTGCAGATTTGCTCTACGTCGCCTATGAGCCACCCGCGCCGACCAGTGAAGCGATCCTGGTGCCCAAGGATTCGACGATCAAATCGGTGGCCGAGCTCAAGGGCAAGAAAATCGTGCTCAACAAAGGCTCCAACGTGCACTACCTGTTGGTACGTGCCCTGGAAGATGCCGGCCTCAAATACACCGACGTGCACACCATCTTCCTGCCACCCGCCGATGCCCGCGCCGCGTTCGAGCGTGGCAGCGTCGATGCCTGGGTGATCTGGGACCCGTACCAGGCAGCCGCCGAGAAACAACTGCAAGCGCGCACCCTGCGTGACGGCACCGGCATTGCCGACAACCACCAGTTCTACCTGGCCACCAAGCCCTACGCCACGCAGCACCCGGACGTGATCAAGGCGCTGGTGGAAGAAGTGCGCGCAGTGGGCGAATGGTCCAAGGCCAACCCTCAGGAAGTAACCGAACAAGTCGCGCCACTGCTCGGCTTGCCGGCGGACATCACCCTGACCTCGGTCAAGCGCCAAGGCTACGGCGCGCTGTTCCTGACCCCGGAAGTGGTCGCCGCCCAGCAGAAAATCGCCGACACCTTCTACCAGCTCAAATTGATCCCCAAACCCTTGAGCATCAAGGACGTGATCTGGACTCCATCCGCCGCCGTCGCCAAAGCGCCGTAATCCGACTTCTTCAGGAGACAACTCCATGAGCCTCAATATTTTCTGGTTCCTGCCTACCCACGGCGACGGCCATTACCTTGGCACCGCCGAAGGCGCCCGCGCCGTCGATCACGGTTATCTGCAGCAAGTGGCCCAGGCGGCTGACCGCCTGGGGTTCGGTGGGGTGCTGATTCCTACCGGCCGCTCCTGTGAAGACTCGTGGCTGGTCGCCGCCTCGCTGATCCCGGTAACCCAGCGACTGAAATTCCTTGTCGCGCTGCGCCCCGGCATCATCTCCCCGACGGTGGCGGCGCGTCAGGCCGCGACCCTGGACCGGTTGTCCGGCGGGCGCGCTTTGTTCAACCTGGTCACCGGCGGTGATCCGGAAGAGCTGGCCGGCGATGGCTTGTTCCTCAGCCACGAAGAGCGCTACCAGGCCTCGGTGGAATTCACCCGCATCTGGCGCCGCGTGCTCGAAGGCGAAACCGTGGATTACGACGGCGAGCACATCAGCGTCAAAGGCGCCAAATTGCTCTATCCGCCGATCCAGCAGCCACGTCCGCCGCTGTACTTCGGCGGCTCCTCTGAAGCCGCCCAGGACTTGGCAGCCGAACAGGTGGAAATGGTGTTGACCTGGGGCGAACCACCGGCCGCCGTCGCGGAAAAGATCGAGCAGGTGCGGGCCAAGGCAGCAAAACTTGGGCGCACCGTGCGCTTCGGTATTCGCCTGCATGTCATCGTGCGCGAAACCAACGATGAAGCGTGGAAAGCCGCCGACAAACTGATTTCCCATCTGGATGACGAAACCATCGCCCGCGCCCAGGCATCCCTGGCGCGTTTCGACTCGGTTGGCCAGCAGCGTATGGCCGCTTTGCACGGTGGCAACCGCGACAACCTCGAAGTCAGCCCCAACCTGTGGGCCGGTGTCGGCCTAGTGCGCGGCGGTGCCGGCACCGCACTGGTGGGTGACGGCCCAACCGTTGCGGCGCGGGTCAAGGAATACGCGGCGCTGGGCATCGACACTTTTATCTTCTCCGGTTACCCACACCTGGAAGAGTCGTATCGGGTTGCCGAGTTGTTGTTCCCGCACCTGGATATCGAGCGTCCCGAGCTGCCAAAAAGCGCCGGTTACGTCAGCCCGTTCGGCGAAATGGTCGCCAACGACATCCTTCCCAAAGCTGCGTCGCAGAGCTGAGGCGCCATTATGGATTTTGAAAAATTAAGTCATCGTGTTGCGCCCTGGGTGCTGCCGATTTTACTGCTGGCGGTGTGGCAGTTGTCGGTGTCGGCGGGCTGGTTGTCGACGCGCATTCTGCCGGCGCCCAGCGCCGTGATCGAAGCGGGCGTCAACCTGGTACGCAGCGGCGAAATCTGGACGCACCTGGCCATCAGCGGCTGGCGTGCCGGGCTGGGCTTTGTGATCGGTGGCAGCATCGGTTTGGCCCTGGGCTTTATCACCGGCCTGTCGAAGTGGGGCGAGCGCCTGCTGGACAGCTCGGTGCAGATGATCCGCAACGTGCCGCACCTGGCGTTGATTCCGCTGGTGATTTTGTGGTTCGGCATTGACGAGACCGCGAAGATTTTCCTGGTCGCCCTCGGCACGCTGTTCCCGATTTACCTGAATACCTACCACGGCATCCGCAACGTCGACCCGGCGCTGGTGGAGATGTCGCGCAGCTACGGTTTGTCCGGTTTCAGCCTGTTCTGGCAAGTGATCCTGCCGGGCGCGTTGCCTTCGATTCTGGTGGGCGTGCGCTTCGCCCTGGGCTTTATGTGGCTGACGCTGATCGTGGCGGAAACCATCTCGGCCAGTTCCGGCATCGGTTACCTGGCGATGAACGCCCGCGAATTCCTGCAAACCGACGTGGTGGTACTGGCGATTGTGCTCTACGCCATCCTCGGCAAGCTCGCCGACCTCGCGGCGCGTGGCCTGGAACGTGTGTGGCTGCGCTGGCATCCGGCTTACCAAGTGAATAAAGGAGGTGCGGCATGACCGCTCAACAACCTCCGCGCCTGCTCAAGGGCATCCCGCTGGCGGTGCGCAAATTGCGCAAGGCCTTTGGTGCGCGGGAAGTACTCAAAGAGATTGATCTGCACATTCCGGCCGGTCAGTTCGTGGCCGTGGTCGGCCGCAGCGGCTGCGGCAAAAGTACCTTGCTGCGTCTGCTCGCAGGCCTGGATAAAGCCAGTGGCGGCGAGCTGCTGGCCGGCTCCGCGCCGTTGAGCGAGGCGATTGAAGACACGCGGTTGATGTTCCAGGAAGCGCGTTTGCTGCCGTGGAAAAAAATCATCGACAACGTGGGCCTGGGCCTTAAAGGCAACTGGCGTCCCAAGGCATTGGAAGCGTTGGAGGCAGTGGGTTTGGCCGAGCGCGCCAATGAGTGGCCGGCGGCCTTGTCCGGTGGCCAGAAGCAACGCGTGGCTTTGGCTCGCGCGTTGATTCACCAGCCGCGCCTGTTGCTGCTCGATGAGCCGTTGGGGGCGCTGGACGCCCTGACCCGCATCGAGATGCAGCAACTGATCGAAAATCTTTGGCAGAAGCACGGCTTCACCGTGTTGCTGGTCACCCATGATGTCAGCGAAGCCGTGGCGATTGCTGACCGCGTGATTCTGATTGAAGACGGCGAAATCGGCCTCGACCTGATAGTCGACCTGCCACGCCCGCGTGCCCGTGGCTCACATCGCCTGGCCGCGCTGGAAGCTGAAGTGCTTAACCGGGTGCTGTCGCTGCCAGGCTCACCGCCGGAACCTGAACCTGTTTCACCGCTGCCTACGCAATTGCGTTGGGCTCAATAACTCATAGAGGAAAACCATCATGACTATCAAAGCCATCAACGTACGTAACCAGTTCAAAGGCACAATCAAGGAAATCGTCGAAGGCGACGTGCTGTCGGAAATCGACGTGCAGACCGCGTCCGGCATCGTGACTTCGGTGATCACTACCCGCTCGGTCAAAGAGCTGGAACTGGTGATTGGCAGCGAAGTGATTGCCTTTGTGAAGTCCACCGAGGTGTCGATCGCCAAGTTGTGATCACTCCACTGATCGTTCCCACGCTCCGCGTGGTAATGCATCTCGTGACGCTCTGCGTCACCGCAATGCAGGCGGGACGCGGAGCGTCCCAGGCGGCATTCCCACGCAGAGCGTGGGAACGATCAGCGCTTGGGCAAATACGCCGGCAAATAAAGCCCCACATACGCATCAAACACCCGCATCCCTTCTTCGGCCATGCGCGGCGTAATCTGCCCATGCTGATGCACCGAGCGCGCGTACACGCGGTCGCTCAACTCCAGCGCCAACGCGAACACGTCCACGTCGGTGGGCAAGGTCGGCACTTCGAAGTGGCGGTTGAATACTTCAAGCATTAAATCCCCCAGCTCCAAATCATGCTGACGGTCCGCCTGGGTCACTTCGGCAAGCCCGTGTTGCGCCAGGATCAACTGGCGTGCAGCCGCGTCGTTGCTGTAGATGCTGAGCATGCGTTGCTCGACGATAGAGGACAGGTCGCGCCACACCTTGAGTGAATCATGCTCGATGGGGGCCTGGATCGCCGCGCGGAAAGCGGCATGGACATCGGCGGTCAATGCCTCCAGCAGCGCCGGCACGCTGGCGAAAAAGTGATACACCGACGACGGTGGGATCTGCGCCCGTTCGGCCACGCTGTAGATCGACAAGCTCGCCACGCCTTCGCTCGCCAGCAAGGTGCGGGCGGCGTCGAGGATCGCATCGATCCGGGCCTGGCTGCGGGCGCGGGGTTTGCGAGTGGCGGCGGGGCGGGTGGGCATGGAAGTCTCCTACAAGGCAGAGCGCATTGTATGAGCAGGAGGGTGTGTTGTCTGCCAGGGCCTCATCGCAGGCAAGCCAGCTCCCACACTTTGATCTGTGAACGCATTCAAGTGTGGGAGCTGGCTTGCCTGCGATGAATACAACGCGGTCTACCGGAATAAACTCAAAAAAATGCCGCAGGCCATAAAGCCTGCGGCATTTTTTAAAGCAGCAACGGCTTACACCGTATGCAGATACCAGTTGTACTCAAGGTCGGAGATGGAGTGTTCAAACTCTTCCAGCTCACTTTCCTTACAGGCGACGAAGATATCGATGTATTTAGGATCGATGTACTTGGCCATCACCTCGCTGTCGTCCAACTCACGCAATGCATCGCGCAGGTTGTTCGGCAGGCTCTGTTCGTTCTGCTCGTAGCTGTTGCCTTCCACTGGAGCGCCAGGCTCGATCTTGTTGGTAAGACCGTGGTGCACGCCCGCCAAGACCGAAGCCATCAGCAGGTACGGGTTGGCGTCGGCACCGGCCACGCGGTGTTCGATACGCACGGCATCGGACGAGCCGGTGGGTACGCGAATGGCCACAGTGCGGTTATCCAGGCCCCAGCACGGCGAGTTCGGCACGTAGAACTGTGCGCCGAAACGACGGTAGGAGTTGACGTTGGGGCACAGGAACGCCATTTGGGCGGGCAGGGTCTCGAGCACACCGCCGATCGCGTGACGCAATGCGGCGTTCTGCTCGGGATCCTCGCTGGCAAAAATATTCTTGCCGTCCTTGTCCAAAATGGAGATGTGTACGTGCAAACCGTTGCCTGCCTGGCCTGGGTAAGGCTTGGCCATGAAGGTGGTGTCCATCTCATGGTCGTAGGCGATGTTCTTGATCAGGCGCTTGAGCAGTACCGCGTAGTCGCAGGCCTTGATCGGGTCGGCGACGTGGTGCAGGTTCACTTCGAACTGCGCCGGGGCACTTTCCTTGACGATGGCGTCAGCCGGGATGCCTTGCTCTTTGGCACCTTCCAGAATGTCCTGGAGGCAGTCGACGTATTCGTCGAGGTCGTCGATCAGGTACACCTGTGTCGAGTGCGGGCGTTTGCCGGAGATCGGCGAGCGGGGCGGTTGTGGGCGGCCGTTCACGTTCTCCTGGTCGATCAGGTAGAACTCAAGCTCGAAGGCGGCGCAGATGGTCAGACCGAGGTCGTCAAATTTGCTTACAACTTGGCGGAGCACTTCGCGAGGATCGGCGAAGAAAGGTTCACCTTCAAGTTCGTGCATGGTCATCAGCAGTTGCGCGGTTGGGCGCTTTTGCCAGGGTTCATTGCACAGGGTGTCGGGGATTGGATAACAGATTCGGTCAGCATCACCGATGTCCAGACCCAGGCCGGTGCTTTCCACCGTCGAGCCGTTGATATCCAGGGCAAATAAAGAGGCAGGCAGGTTAATGCCCTTCTCGTAAACCTTGTGGAGGCTGGTGCGTTCGATGCGCTTACCGCGCACCACACCATTCATATCCGCAATTAGAAGGTCTACGTACAGAACCTCAGGATGATCCTTAAGGAACGCGTTCGCTTCGTTAAGCTGAACGGCACGCGGGGGTACCGACATGATGCAACACCTTTGTTGTTAAAAATATCAATCATTGATCTTTTCTGGTTTCAGTCAACCCGAACGGCATGCCGAAGTCAAGCGAGGCCTTTTTTGCCCTAAAAAAGCGCCTTGAGGCCTTTTTTGGGGCTTTTTGGGGCGGTTTTTTGGGTTTGAAGGGCTTGGGACTAGCAGGCTAAAGCGGGCCGTGTTGTATTTTTTACGGGGGTGTTGTGTAAAAAAATGAACAAGGCTAAGCTCGATTCAAACCCATAACAGCAATAATACCGGGGTGCTTCATGTCTCGCCTGCCGTTAATCGGCGTCACCGCCTGCTCCAAACAGGTCGGTTTGCATGCTTATCACATCAGTGGCGACAAATACGTCCGTGCAGTCGCAGTCGCTGCCAAGGGCTTGCCATTGATCATTCCATCCTTGGGTGATCTGCTCGACCCGGCCAATATTCTTGACGGCCTGGATGGCATTCTCTTTACCGGCTCCCCGTCCAATATCGAACCCTTTCACTACGATGGTCCGGCCAGCGCGCCCGGGACTGCTCATGATTCTGCACGCGACCAGACCACCTTGCCGTTGCTGCGCGCCGCGATTGCGGCCGGCGTGCCGGTGCTGGGCATCTGCCGTGGCTTTCAGGAAATGAACGTGGCGTTCGGCGGCAGCCTGCACCAGAAGGTTCATGAAGTGCCGGGCATGATGGATCACCGCGAAGACGAGACCCAGCCGCTGGAAGTCCAGTACGGCCCGGCGCACGCCGTGGCGATTACCCCCAATGGGGTATTGGCAGGCCTGGGTTTGCCGCCGACGATCCAGGTCAACTCGATTCATAGCCAGGGCGTTGATCGCCTGGCGCCGGGTATGCAGGTCGAAGCGACCGCACCCGATGGGTTGATCGAAGCTTTTTCTTACACGTCGGGCAAGGCTTTTGCTTTAGGAGTGCAATGGCACCCCGAATGGCAGGTAAGCTCTAACCCGCACTACCTCGCGATCTTCCAGGCCTTTGGCTCGGCTTGTCGAAAGCGGGCGATGCAACGCGACGCGGATGCTGCGTCAACCAACGCCTGACCTTTAATGGATGTCAGGAAACACAGCCCAGAGGCATTTATGAGTAACAACCTCGACCAGCTCACCGATTGGTTGAAAGACCACAAGATCACAGAAGTCGAATGCATGATTGGCGACCTCACGGGCATCACCCGGGGCAAGATCTCGCCGACCAACAAGTTCATCGCCGAAAAAGGCATGCGCCTGCCCGAGAGCGTTCTGTTGCAGACCGTGACCGGCGACTATGTCGAAGACGACATCTATTACGAATTGCTCGACCCGGCCGACATCGACATGATCTGCCGCCCCGACCAGAACGCGGTATTCCTGGTGCCTTGGGCCATCGAGCCCACCGCCCAGGTGATCCACGACACCTACGACAAACAAGGCAACCCCATCGAGCTGTCGCCGCGCAACGTGCTCAAGAAGGTACTCAAGCTCTATTCCGACCGGGGCTGGCAGCCGATCGTGGCGCCGGAGATGGAGTTCTACCTGACCCAGCGCTGCGAAGACCCGGACTTCCCGTTGCAACCGCCGATTGGCCGTTCCGGTCGCCCGGAGACGGGCCGCCAGTCCTTCTCTATAGAAGCCGCCAACGAATTCGACCCGTTGTTCGAAGACGTCTACGACTGGTGCGAACTGCAGGAGCTGGACCTCGACACGCTGATTCACGAGGACGGCACGGCGCAGATGGAAATCAACTTCCGTCACGGCGATGCTTTGTCCCTGGCCGACCAGATCCTGGTGTTCAAGCGCACCATGCGTGAAGCCGCGCTCAAGCACAACGTGGCCGCCACCTTTATGGCCAAGCCGATGACCGGCGAGCCGGGCAGCGCGATGCACCTGCACCAGAGCATCATCGACATCGCCACCGGCAAAAACGTCTTCTCTAATGAAGACGGGACCATGAGCCAGCTGTTCCTGAACCACATTGGCGGCCTGCAGAAATTCATCCCTGAATTGCTGCCGCTGTTTGCCCCCAACGTGAACTCGTTCCGCCGCTTCCTGCCCGACACCTCGGCGCCGGTTAACGTGGAGTGGGGCGAAGAGAACCGCACCGTCGGCCTGCGTGTACCGGATGCCGGCCCGCAGAACCGCCGTGTCGAAAACCGCCTGCCAGGCGCCGATGCCAACCCGTACCTGGCGATTGCCGCCAGCTTGCTGTGTGGCTACATCGGCATGGTCGAAGGCCATAACCCCAGCGCACCTGTAGTGGGTCGTGGTTACGAGCGCCGCAACCTGCGCCTGCCGTTGACCATCGAAGACGCCCTGGAGCGCATGGAAAACAGCAAGACCATCGAGAAGTACCTGGGGCAGAAATTCATCACAGGCTACGTCGCGGTCAAGCGGGCCGAGCATGAAAACTTCAAGCGCGTGATCAGTTCGTGGGAGCGGGAATTCCTGCTCTTCGCCGTCTGATGCGCCGGGCGCGCGGGGCAACCCGCGCGCCCTTCACCGAAAAGTCTAGGAGACCGGTATGTCCAGCAACAACCCGCAAACCCGTGAATGGCAAGCCTTGAGCAATGATCACCACCTGGCGCCGTTCAGCGACTTCAAGCAATTGAAAGAGAAAGGCCCACGGATCATCACCAAAGCCCACGGCGTTTACCTGTGGGACAGCGAAGGCAACAAGATCCTCGACGGCATGGCCGGCCTGTGGTGCGTGGCGATCGGTTACGGTCGCGATGAACTGGCTGACGCCGCCGCCAAGCAGATGAAAGAACTGCCGTACTACAACCTGTTCTTCCAGACCGCGCACCCGCCGGTGCTGGAGTTGGCCAAAGTCATTGCCGATGTCGCGCCTGCCGGCATGAACCACGTGTTCTTTACCGGTTCCGGCTCCGAAGGCAACGACACCATGCTGCGCATGGTCCGCCACTACTGGGCGGTCAAGGGCCAGCCGAACAAGAAAACCATCATCAGCCGCAAGAATGGCTACCACGGTTCCACCGTGGCCGGCGCGAGCCTGGGCGGCATGACCTATATGCATGAACAGGGCGACCTGCCGATTCCGGGCATCACCCACATCGCCCAGCCGTACTGGTATGGCGACGGCGGCGACATGAGCCCGGAAGAGTTCGGGATCTGGGCTGCCAACCAGTTGGAAGAAAAGATTCTGGAACTGGGCGTGGACAACGTCGGGGCCTTTATTGCCGAGCCGATCCAGGGTGCCGGTGGCGTGATCGTGCCGCCTGAGACCTACTGGCCGCGCATCAAGGAAATCCTCGCCAAGTACGACATCCTGTTCGTCGCCGACGAAGTGATCTGCGGTTTTGGCCGCACCGGTGAGTGGTTTGGCAGTGATTTCTACGACCTCAAGCCCCACATGATGACCATCGCCAAAGGCCTGACCTCGGGTTACATCCCCATGGGCGGCTTGATCGTGCATGACGACGTGGTTGCCGTGCTCAATGAAGGCGGCGATTTCAACCACGGCTTCACCTATTCCGGTCACCCGGTGGCCGCCGCCGTGGCCCTGGAAAACATCCGCATCATGCGTGATGAAAAAATCATTAAGCGGGTGCACGAAGAAGCGGCACCGTATTTGCAGAAACGTCTGAGGGAACTGGCTGATCACCCGCTGGTGGGTGAAGTGCGCGGTGTGGGCATGCTCGGGGCGATTGAGCTGGTGCAGGACAAGGCCACGCGCAAACGTTACGAAGGCCGTGGTGTGGGCATGATCTGCCGCACGTTCTGCTTCGAGAATGGCCTGATCATGCGCGCCGTGGGCGACACCATGATCATTTCGCCGCCGCTGGTAATCAGCAACGCGGAAATCGACGAGCTGGTGACCAAGGCTCGCCACTGCCTGGACCTGACTTTGGCGGCATTGCAGGGCTAAGTGCTAGGCTCAGAACGCAGCGGCTTTCGGGCGCTGCATTCTGAGCAGCTATAAATGAGGCTTTGGTTGAAAGCCGGCCTCGGAACTTGCCAGACTGTCGCCCTGTTTTGTTGCCCTTTAGACGGGCCGCTTAACACTGTAAGAACGTGGCCCAAAAAAGAAAAATTGGAGCATCACCAAATGAAGGCATTAGGTTTGAAGAACGCTGGCAAGACCCTCCTCGCCTTGTCCCTGTTGGGCGCAATGGCGGGCGCGGCCCAGGCAGACGATAAAGTCCTGCATGTGTACAACTGGTCCGACTACATTGCACCGGACACCATCGCCAACTTTGAAAAAGAGTCCGGCATCAAGGTGGTGTACGACGTTTTTGACAGCAACGAGACCCTCGAAGCCAAGTTGCTGGCAGGCAAGTCCGGTTACGACATCGTCGTGCCGTCGAACAACTTCCTCGCCAAGCAGATCAAGGCCGGTGTCTATCAGGAGCTGGACAAGTCCAAGCTGACTAACTACGACAACCTGAATAAATCCCTGCTCAAAGCCGTGTCGATCAGCGACCCGGACAACAAGCACGCCTTCCCGTACATGTGGGGCTCGATCGGCATCGGCTACAACCCGGAGAAGGTCAAGGCTGCACTGGGTATCGACAAGATCGACTCGTGGGACGTGCTGCTCAAGCCTGAAAACATCGCCAAGCTGAAAAGCTGTGGTGTGAGCTTCCTTGATTCGCCAACCGAAATGCTCCCGGTGGCACTGCACTACCTGGGCCTGCCGACCGACACCCAGAAGAAAGCTGACCTCAAGCAAGCTGAAGACCTGTTCCTCAAGCTGCGCCCATCGATCGGCTACTTCCACTCGTCCAAGTACATCTCGGACCTGGCCAACGGCAACATCTGCGTAGCCGTGGGTTACTCGGGTGACATCCAGCAGGCCAAGTCCCGCGCGGCTGAAGCCGGTGGCAAGGTCAAAGTGGCCTACGACATTCCGAAAGAAGGCGCCGGCAGCTTCTTCGACATGGTCGCCATCCCTAAAGATGCCGAAAACGTCGACGCCGCCTACAAGTTCATGAACTACCTGCTCAAGCCGGAAGTCATGGCCTCGATCACCAACAGCGTGCGTTTCCCGAACGGTAACGAGAAGGCTACCGCACTGGTCGACAAAGACATCACCAGCGACCCGGGCATCTACCCGCCAGCCGATGTGCAGGCCAAGCTCTACGCCATTGCTGACTTGCCGGCTGCAACCCAGCGTGAAATGACACGCAGCTGGACCAAGATCAAATCGGGTAAATAAACGTTGAAACCTGTGGGAGCGGGCTTGCCCGCTCCTGCACAAACCCGTTCACAAAAATTAAATGACAGAAAGTTTTGCCGGATCGGTTTATCGAGGGTAAGTTGCGCGCCGGTTTTGTTGCCGGGCAACAACTTTAAGGCCCAACTATTTAAGAGGACCTCCACTTGCCAATTTCTTTATTTCGCAAAGCCATGCTGGTGGGTGCAGGTATCACGCTGGCTGTGAGCGTGCAGGCCGCACCGACGGTGCATATTTATAACTGGTCGGACTACATTGGCCCGGACACCCTGGCCAACTTTGAAAAGGCGACAGGCATCAAGCCCGTGTATGACGTGTTTGATTCCAACGAAACCCTGGAAGGCAAGTTGCTCGCCGGTCGTACCGGTTACGACGTGGTGGTGCCGTCCAACCATTTTCTCGGCAAGCAGATCAAGGCTGGCGCGTTCCAGAAGCTCGATAAGTCATTGCTGACAAACTATGCCAACCTCGACCCGGCGCTGCTGAAGCGCCTGGAAAAGAACGATCCAGGTAACCAGTATTCCGTGCCGTACCTGTGGGGTACCAACGGCATTGGCTACAACGTCGATAAAGTCAAAGAAGTGCTGGGCGTCGACCATATCGACTCCTGGGCCGTGCTGTTCGAGCCGGAGAACATGAAGAAACTCGCCACCTGTGGCGTTTCGTTCATGGACTCGGCCGATGAAATGCTGCCGGCGGTGCTCAACTACATGGGCCTGAACCCCAACAGCACCAACCCTGAAGACTACAAGAAGGCCGAAGAGAAGCTGCTCAAAGTGCGGCCCTACGTGACCTATTTCCATTCTTCCAAATACATCTCGGACCTGGCCAACGGCAACATTTGCGTGGCGGCCGGTTTCTCCGGTGATGTGTTCCAGGCCAAGGCCCGTGCGGCCGAGGCTGGCAAAGGCGTGAACATCGCCTACACGATTCCCAAAGAAGGCGGCAATTTGTGGTTTGACGTGCTGGCGATTCCCAAGGACGCCACCAACGTCAAAGAGGCCCACGCCTTCATCAACTATTTACTGCAACCTGAGGTGATCGCTCAGGTCAGTGATCAAGTCGGTTACGCCAACCCTAACCCAGGCGCGGACAAACTGATGGAGCAATCGATACGCACTGACGCAGCGGTTTACCCACCGCAGGCGGTTCTCGACCGGACGTTCGTCAACTTCGAGCTACCCCCGAAAGTGCAACGTTTAATGACCCGTAGCTGGACCAAGGTCAAGACGGGCAAGTAAAGCTCAAACTATCCAAGGTTTTGCCCGTCTTGGGCGAACCTCAAATTTTGTTGGGAGTTTCGTAAATGGCAGTTGCCTCCGGCGCCTATAAGAAAGCCCTCGAGGGCGACCAGACACCGAAAAAGGTGTTGGTCAAAATCGACCGGGTCACGAAGAAGTTCGACGAGACGATTGCCGTGGACGATGTGTCCCTGGAAATCAAAAAAGGCGAGATCTTCGCCTTGCTCGGCGGCTCGGGTTCGGGCAAATCCACCCTGCTGCGCATGCTCGCAGGCTTCGAGCGCCCAACGGAAGGTCGCATCTACCTCGACGGTGTGGACATCACCGACATGCCGCCCTACGAGCGGCCGATCAACATGATGTTCCAGTCCTACGCCTTGTTCCCACACATGACCGTGGCGCAGAACATCGCCTTCGGCCTGCAACAGGACAAGATCCCCAAGGCTGAAGTCGACGCCCGCGTGGCCGAGATGCTCAAGCTGGTGCAGATGAGCCAGTACGCCAAGCGCAAGCCGCACCAGCTGTCCGGTGGCCAGCGCCAGCGTGTGGCGTTGGCACGTTCCCTGGCCAAGCGCCCGAAACTGCTGCTGCTCGATGAGCCGATGGGCGCATTGGACAAAAAGCTGCGTTCGCAGATGCAGCTGGAACTGGTGGAAATCATCGAGCGCGTCGGCGTGACTTGCGTGATGGTGACCCACGACCAGGAAGAGGCCATGACCATGGCCGAGCGCATCGCGATCATGCACCTGGGTTGGATCGCGCAGATCGGCAGCCCGATCGACATCTACGAAACCCCAACCAGCCGCCTGGTGTGCGAGTTCATCGGCAACGTGAACATTTTCGACACCCAAGTGGTGGACGACGCCGAAGGCCACGCGGTGCTCAAGTGCCCGGACCTGGACCGCGACATCTACGTGGGCTACGGCATCGCCACCTCGGTGGAAGACAAGTCGGTGACCTACGCGATCCGCCCGGAAAAGCTGCTGGTCACCACCGAAATGCCGACCTGCGAGCACAACTGGTCCAGCGGCAAGGTGCACGACATCGCCTACCTGGGCGGCCATTCGGTGTTCTACGTGGAACTGCCGAGCGGCAAGCTGGTGCAGTCCTTTGTGGCCAACGCCGAACGCCGTGGCCAGCGCCCAACCTGGGGTGACCAGGTGTACGTGTGGTGGGAAGACGACAGCGGCGTGGTACTTCGCTCATGAACATGAAGAAGTTCAAACGCCAACTGCAACGAATAACACCCGGTGGCCGGCATGTGGTCATCGGGATCCCTTTCCTCTGGCTGTTCCTGTTTTTTGCGCTGCCGTTCTTCATCGTCCTGAAGATCAGCTTTGCCGAAGCCGACGTGGCGATCCCGCCTTACACCGAGATCTACACCTTCGTTGAGCAAAAGCTGCAATTGGTGCTCAACCTGGGCAACTACGCGATGCTCGGCGACGATGAGCTGTACATCGCCGCCTACCTCGGCTCGCTGAAGATGGCGTTTTTCAGCACGATCTTGTGCCTGTTGATCGGCTACCCGATGGCCTACGCCATTGCCAGCGCGCGCAAAGAGATGCAGACCGTGCTGGTGCTGCTGATCATGATGCCGACCTGGACCGCGATCCTGATCCGCGTGTATGCGTGGATGGGCATCCTCAGCAACAACGGGTTGCTCAACGGCTTCCTGATGTCCATCGGGCTGATCAACGAGCCGCTGCAGATCCTCAACACCAACATTGCGGTGTATATCGGCGTGGTCTATTCGTACCTGCCGTTCATGATCCTGCCGCTGTACGCCAACCTGGTTAAACACGACCAGAGCCTGCTGGAAGCCGCATCGGACCTGGGTTCGAGCACCTTCAACAGCTTCTGGAAAATCACCGTGCCGCTGTCCAAGAACGGCATCATCGCCGGTTGCATGCTGGTGTTTATCCCGGTGGTGGGCGAGTTCGTGATTCCTGAACTGCTCGGCGGCCCGGAAACCCTGATGATCGGTAAAGTGCTGTGGCAAGAATTCTTCAACAACCGTGACTGGCCGGTGGCGTCTGCCCTGGCGGTGGTGATGCTGGCGATCCTGATCGTGCCGATCATCCTGTTTAACCGCAGCCAAGCCAAAGAGATGGAGGGCAAGATATGAAGCGCTTCAGTTTCTCGAGTTTCATGCTGGTGGCGGGGTTGCTGTTTATCTACCTGCCGATGCTGATCCTGGTGATCTACTCGTTCAACGAATCCAAACTGGTGACGGTGTGGGGCGGTTGGTCGATCAAGTGGTACGTGGGCTTGCTGGACAACACCCAGTTGATGGGCTCGGTGGCGCGCTCGCTGGAAATCGCCTGCTACACCGCCGTTGCGGCGGTGGCATTGGGTACGCTGGCGGCGTTCGTGCTGACCCGTATCAGCCACTTCAAGGGCCGCACGCTGTTCGGCGGCCTGGTGACTGCGCCATTGGTGATGCCCGAAGTGATCACCGGTCTGTCGCTGTTGCTGCTGTTCGTGGCGATGGCGCAGATGATCGGCTGGCCCCAGGAACGTGGCATCGTCACCATCTGGATCGCCCACACCACGTTCTGTGCGGCGTATGTGGCGGTCGTGGTGTCGGCGCGCTTGCGTGAGCTGGACCTGTCGATCGAAGAAGCGGCGATGGACTTGGGTGCACGGCCATGGAAGGTGTTCTTCCTGATCACCATCCCGATGATCGCGCCGTCCCTGGCAGCGGGCGGCATGATGTCGTTCGCGCTGTCGCTGGACGACCTGGTACTGGCCAGCTTCGTGTCGGGGCCGGGTTCGACTACGTTGCCGATGGAAGTGTTCTCGGCAGTACGTCTGGGGGTTAAACCCGAGATCAACGCCGTGGCCAGTTTGATTCTGCTGGCGGTGTCGCTGGTGACCTTCCTGGTGTGGTTCTTCAGCCGTCGGGCCGAAGAGATGCGCAAGAAGGCGATCCAACAAGCCATCGAAGAAGCGGCGGCGGACGGTTGGCAGCAACCGGACAAGCGCCGGGCGCCTGCGCCGGTCTAACTGGCGCAACACGTAAACAATGTGGGAGCTGGCTTGCCTGCGATAGCGGTGTGTCAGTCGAAGGATGAGTCGACTGACATGGCCTTATCGCAGGCAAGCCAGCTCCCACATTTGATTGCATTTCAAGTCAACTATGCAGCCCACGGCGACTTGCGAATCACCTCGACAAAATTCATCGGCTTGAACCCCGGCTCCTGATCCACCAACACATCGGTCTTCACGTTGCCAAACGTGGTCTGCGGGCGATGACGCAAGCCGTCGGCAAACGCGCAGATGATGCATTCCTTGAACCCTGCGCCGCGTGGATGCGCATGCACCACGGCTTCGCGCTGCATGCTGGAAAAGGTGGCGTAGTCCATGCCCAGTACGTCCATCTCGACACCAGCGGTCACCAGCGCCACGGTCGGGCGCAAGTGCTGCGGTACACCCGGCGTGGTGTGCAGGGCGATCGACAACCAGACTTGTTCGATATCGTCATCGCTCAGCCCGTAAGGCTTGAGGAACGCGGCCGCTGCATTGGCGCCGTCCACTTCGAAACGCTCGTTGTCACTGCGATGGCCTTCGACCAGGCCCAGGTCATGGAACATCGCGCCGACGTAAAGCAGCTCCGGGTTGTAGGCCAGTTGCTTGCGCTCACCGCTCAACGCACCGAACAGAAACACCCGGCGCGAGTGGTGGTACAGCAGGTCGGACTCGACGTCGCGGATGTATTCGGTAGTGGCCTTGGCCAGGGCGCTGTCCGGGATCTGGATGCCGGCGATGGAGTTGCTCATGGTCGTTCTCCTCAACAAAGCGCCGGGGGCGGCGCCGATGAGTGAAGTCTGGTCGCGTGCCCGCGATGGGGCTATCGCTGCGAGGGTGCGATGTCGGCCAATGTGGCTCGATATCAAGCCACATGCGGTCAAATGTGGGAGCTGGCTTGCCTGCGATGCTGACGACTCGGTCTGTCAGTTAGACTGAGGGGAGGCCATCGCAGGCAAGCCAGCTCCCACAGGGGTTTATGTTCCTCCAGTAGAAGGTGTGTTGTTCATGGGCAAAACCGTCGCCATCCTGATCTTCCCCGGCGTCCAGTCACTGGACGTGACCGGCCCCATGGATGTGTTCTGCGAGGCCAACCGTTTCCTGCTGCCCGAAGACCATTATCAGCTTGAAGTGATCGGCCTGGGCCACGGTACGATGGCCGCCTCTAACGGCCTTTCATTGCAGGCCCATCGGCATTACCCCGAAGCCCTGCAAGCCTACGACTTGCTGCTGATCGCTGGTGGCCCTCAGCTGCCCTTCGAGGATTTCGGCGCCCAGTTTGATGATTGGCTGCGCGGTGCCGCCGCACGCGCACAGCGCTTTGGCTCGATCTGCAATGGCGCCTTCATGCTGGCGCGCGCCGGGTTGCTCGATGGCAAAACCGTCACCACGCACTGGAACGATGCCGCCGACCTGGCGCGCCTGTGCCCCTCGGCCCAGGTGGATGCCGACCGTCTCTACGTGCAGGACGGTAATCTCTACACCTCGGCGGGCGTCACGGCTGGCATCGACCTGTCGCTGTACCTGCTGGCCCAGGATCACGGCCCGGAAGTTGCGCTGAGCGTGGCCAAGCGACTGGTGGTGTTCACCCAGCGCTCGGGCGGGCAGTCGCAGTTCAGCCCGTTCCTCACGCCTCACGCCGAAAGCACTTCGGCGGTGGCGTTGGTGCAGCTTTACGTACTGGCGAACTTGACCGGGGATTTGACCATTGCCGATCTGGCCAAGGCGGCCAACATGAGTGCGCGTAATTTCTCTCGGGTATTTGCTCGTGAGGCGCGCATAACGCCTGCCGAGTTTGTCGAGCGGGCGCGAGTGGACGCGGCGCGGGTGATGCTCGAAAGCAGCCCCGCACCGCTCAAGACTGTGGCCTATCAATGCGGTTTCCGTGACGCCCAGCACATGCGCAGTGTGTTCAACCGCCGGCTGGGCGTGACGCCGCAACAGTTCCGGCTTAACTTTGCGGCGCCGGTGTGAGCGTGTCGTAGGCTTCCAGCGCGCGCAGCGAATAGATGTACGCAGCACCGGCATTCAGCGAGATGGCGGTGGCCAGGGTGGCGGCAACTTCTTCTCGGGTCGCGCCGGCCTTGATCGCCGCGTCGGCATGCGCGGCGATACAGCCGTCGCAGCGCGTGGTGATGGCCACGGCGATGGAAATCAGCTCACGGGTCTTGGCGTCGAGTACTTGGTTTTCCTCGGCAGCCTCGCCCAGCGCCATGTAGGCTTTGACCATCTTCGGGTTGCTCTTGCCCAGCGCGCCAAAGGTTTTGTTTACGTTAGCAAGCAAGTTGGACCAGTTATTGAACATTGCGGTAACTCCTGAACGGGTTGGGTGTGAAGCCAGTCTGCGCGGTTCAGGTTTGGCGCTTTTGTTCGATCCACTCACCTTTTTGACCGATGCTCGCAAATGAACTCTATCGACACCCTGATTGCGTTGGCCAACCTGCGCGGCAGTCTGGATCTGCGCTGCCAGTTCCAGGGCGCGTGGGCCATGGACCACGGGCCTGAGCCGCTGGGCGTGGCGCCGTATCACATTGTGCTGGCGGGCACCTGCCACGCCGAGTTGTCGGGCGGCCAGCAGGTGACGCTGGAGGAGGGCGACATCCTGTTGATGCCCGGTGGCGCAACCCATTTGCTGCGCAGCCAGGGTGAGCGGATTCGGCCGGTGCAGCCCACCCTGATCGAAGGCGGTGTACTGCCGGTGTATCGCCTGGGTGGCGAACGGCCGGAAGTGGACATGCTCTGCGGCAACTTTCACTACAACCGCCAATCGTTGTTGCTTGGTGCGTTGCCGGAATTTTTGGTGGTATCGAGCCGTGAGTGGCAGGGCGATGGGCAGTTGGCCGCGTTGATTGCTTTACTGCGCAGCGAAGCGGACGGCCAGCAACTGGGCGCACGCTCGTTTATCGACGCGCTGTCGTCGGCCTTGTTCACTCTGATCCTGCGCACCTGGCTGACCCGCCAGGCGCCGGTGGCGGGCACCTTCGCTTTGCTCGCCGACAAGCGCCTGAGCAAAGCCTGGCAGGCGATGCTGGCCGAGCCCGGCCATGAGTGGACCATCGACAGCCTGGCGGCAGCCGCCACCATGTCGCGGGCCACCTTCATGCGGGCGTTTGTGAAAGTCGCGGGCGTGTCGCCGTGGGTGCTGCTGACGCAGCTGCGCATGGAGCTGGCATTCAACCTGCTGCGCCAGTCGCGCCTGAGCCTGCTGGATATCGCGGCGCAGGTGGGTTACCAGTCCCAGGCGGCGTTCAGCAAGAAGTTCAAGGAAACCTATGGCGAGGCGCCGGGGCGGATGCGGGCGAACACAGACTAACTGCGATAGCATCAACTCGGTCTGCCTGATGGACCGAGTTGATGCTATCGCAGGCAAGCCAGCTCCCACACAAGCCAGCTCCCACATTGATCGGGTTTACAGGCTGTTACCGGGCAGGCAACAGCTTCAGCGTGCCACGGGTATTCGCCGTCACCTCTTCCTCACTGAAATGCGCCTGCTCGTACCCACCCTCGATATAGGTTTCCGCCTGGTCGCCATAGTGCGAGTCAAACGGCACCCCGCTTTGCCCCACGGGGTTGATGGTCAATGCATGGGCCGGGTCGGCAAAGTCGATCAGGCGCCGGGTCGACGGGCCATAGGTCACGGGCCACGGCGCAGGGCCGATCATGGCCGATTGGTTATTCGGCACTTCGTGGGTGCCGGGCGCCGGGAATGGGCCGACGTTGAAAATCTTGTCCAGTGGCTTCTGCATGCCCAACGGATGCCCATGGGTCAGGGTATGGGCCTTGCCCCACTGCCATTGCGACGGGTCATCGCCAAAGGTGGCCTTGAGGTGCGCGAGGCTGTTGTCCCAGGCGAGTTTTACCGTGTCCGCGCGCTTGCCGTTCCACCATGGCGAGTCCGCCGAGGCGGTCAGGCGTGGCAGTGCGGCGTCGATCACCCGCGTGGTGATCAGGGTTTTGAACATCGCATCGCCCAGTTTCGGGTGGAAGGCCGCGTCGGTGAGGTTGAACAGAAACTGGTTGAACAGCGTGGCGCTGGTGGAGTCCAGCGGGTAGTCGCCTTTCCAGCTTGCAAGCTGCTCCACCAGTTTCAACTGCGCCGGGTCCTTGACCACTTCACGCAGCACCGGCAACAGCGGCGCCAGCAGGCGTGGGCCGTAGGCGGTGGTGGTGCCCAATTGCAAGGCCTGGCTGTTGTTCACGTCCCACTTCACGCTTTTATCGCTCAACTGCGTGTTCAACTGCTGGCCGCGGTCGGCGAGGTTGTAGTAACCAGGAATCTCCATGCCAGTGGGCGAGGCCGGCTGGGCGTTGGCCGACACCACATAACCACGGGCCGGGTTTTCTTCCTGTGGGTTGGCGCTGAACGGGTAGAAGCCCAGCTTGTCGGCCTGGGCGGTGCTGCCGTCGAGAATGAATGCCGGGTTAACGCCGGCCGGGCGGATCGGCAACTGCGCCGCCGCCCACCAGCCGATATCGCCCTTGGCATTCGCCCACACGATATTCAGGCCCGGCGCGGACACCTTGGCAGCGGCGGCGCGCACTTTGGCCAGGGTGTCGGCGCGGTTGAGTTCGTAGAAGCCTTCGAGGATAGGGTTTTCGGTGTCGAGGAACGCCCACCACATGGCAATCGGCGTGCTGCCGGCATTCTCGCCCAGCACGTCATTGATGATCGGGCCGTGGGGCGACTGACGCAGGGTGAGCGTCACCGGCGCCTGGCCCTTGACCGCAATCTGCTGTTCGCTGCTGGTCATGTTGACCCATTGGCCGTGGTACCAGACCTGGTTGGGGTTGTCCGGGTTGACCTTTTCGGCGATCAGGTCGAGGTCATCGTTCTGGAACATGGTCAGGCTCCAGCCGAAATCCAGGTTGTGCCCCAAAAACGCCACCGGCACCAGTGCGTTGTGATAGCCGTACAGCTCAAAACCCGGCGCCGACAATTGCGCCTCGTACCACACCGACGGCACCGAGAAACGGATATGCGGGTCACCGGCCAGCAACGGTTTGCCGCTTTTGGTGCGGCTGCCGCTGATGGCCCAGGCGTTGCTGCCTTCGAACTGCGGCAAACCGTTGTCGGCCAGGGCCTTGTCGCTCAAGGTGGCAAGGGCGCCGAGGGATTTCCAGTCACTGGCGGCCAGGTTGAGGGCGCCCTTGGGTTGCCAGTCGAGGTCGAAGACTTTCAGGTAGTCGCTGCCGAGCTGGTCGCGCACGTAAGTCAGCAGCGGCTCGGTACGAAACGCGGCAGCAAAGCTGTAGGCCATATACCCGGCAACACTGATGGTGTCTTCGGCGGTAAACCGTCGTTTAGGAATGCCCAGCACGTCAAACTCCACGGGGCTGGCGTGGCTGTCCTGATATTGGTTGATGCCATCCAGGTAGGCTTGCAAGGCCTTCCAGGCTGCCGAGTCGTGGTCCATGTGCTCGACGTAACTCAAGGCGCGCTCGCGAATGCGCAGGCTGCGAAACAGCTTGTCGGTCTCCAGCACCTTCGGCCCCAGCACCTCGGCCAGCTCGCCACGGGCCAGGCGCCGCATGATTTCCATCTGGAACAGCCGGTCCTGGGCATGCACATAGCCCAGGGCGCGGTACAGGTCGGTCTCGTTCTCGGCGCGAATGTGCGGCACGCCACGGTCGTCATAACGCACCGTGACGGCGCCTTGCAGGTTGGCCAGTGTCTCGGTGCCCTGGCGGGTCGGTTGCTTGCTGTACACATACCAGCCAGCGCCGGCCAAGAGGGCGGCAATCAGGATAGCGAGCACGGTCAGGCTGCGTTTCATGGACGGTCCTTGAGTCAGTCACCTTGAAGGTCAACGGAGTCTAATCGGTTTGGTGAGAACTGCGGGAATTGCTGATACGCCGCAGCGACAGCCGAGGTTCAAGTGCCGAATGTGTCGAGTACGCTACTATTGCGCCGGTCATCTTTGAGCTTTTTTCCATGACTTGCGCCACGCAACCTACCCCAGACTCCAGCCGCCCCGAGGTTGCCTACGCGTGCTGCCTGGAAGCGCCCTCGTTGATCGGCCGGTTTTTGCAGCACCCGCCGGAGGGCTTTGACGCCCGCCTGTCCGCCGAGGGCCTGCCGTACTTCTTCACGCCATTTGACCTGCTGACGACGGCTGAAGACGAGTTCGTGAAGCGTGTGCGCGGCTGGCCCGGGTTTGGTCTTTGGAATGCGTGGCTGCGTATCGACAGCTGCTTTGTCGGCACCACGGTCAGCGAATATTCGCCATTGCCCCGCAACGTGCCACCCCAGGACCTCGCGCAGTGGCTGCAAGAAGAGTGCGCGCCGCAGCGCAAACTCACAGTCGTCAAAGATCTGCCCTGTGACTCGCCGCTGCTCAGCGATGCAGACAACCGCTACGCCCAAGCCTTGATCGAGGACTGTACCCGGCGCGGCTTTATCTGCCTCGAAGGCCAGGCGCTGGCCTATGTGCCGATCAACTTCAGCAGCATCGACGAGTACCTGGCGCGTTTGTCCCACAGCCGTCGACGCAATATCCGACGCAAACTGCGCAGCCGCGAGGCGTTGCGGGTGGAAGTCCTGGACACTGGCGATGCGCGCTTCAACGATGAGGCGTGGCTTGCGCAGTTGTACGGCCTGTACAAGGCGGTGTACGACCAGAGCGAGATTCACTTTGACCTGCTGACCCCGGCGTTTTTCCGCAGCTTGTTGCAGGACGCCGCCAGCAACGGGCGAGTGTTCTGCTACTGGCACTGCGACGAACTGATCGGCTACAACCTGTGCTACGTAGAGGGCGACAAGCTGCTCGACAAGTACATCGGGCTTAACTACCCGCAAGCGTTGGAATTCAACCTGTACTTCGTCAGCTGGTTTGTGAACCTGGAATACGCCGTGGCCAATGGGCTGAAATTTTATGTGGCGGGTTGGACCGACCCGCAGGTCAAGGCCAGCCTCGGCGCCGACTTTACCTTCACCCGTCATCTGGTCTGGATCCGCAACCCGCTGCTGCGCAAGCTCGGCAACCGTTTCCGCCATCACTTCGAAAGCGATGCACAGTGGCAGCAGGAGAAACCCGAATGAGCCAGGACCGCGCGCCGCTGATCCTCGATTTCGACAGTGCCGTGAGTGATATTCCCGGCGCGATCACCTTGCCCATGCAGGCCTGGCAGGAAAAAATCCGCTTCGGTTGCCGCTGGGCGCAGTTCAAGGAGCTGGAAGCCGCTCTGCACGCGCAGATGCCCAGCGATTACGGCTGTGTGTTCACCGGCAGCGGCGATTATCACCACCTCAGCCAGCTGTTGCTGAACCGCCTGCCGACGCAGCAGAAATTCCAACTGATCATTTGCGACAACCACCCTGACAACATGCGCTACCCGTTCGGCATCCATTGTGGCTCATGGGTTTACTGGGCCAGCCGTTTGCCGCAGGTCGAGCATGTGCATGTGTTGGGCATCGGTTCCCAGGATATCGGCCTGGGCCATGCCTGGGAGAATCATTGGTCGCCGCTGCTCAAGCGCAAGCTGACTTACTGGAACGTCAACGTCGACACGCGCTGGATGAACTGGATCGGCGCCGGGCGCAGCAACCGTGCGTTCGGCAACGCCGATGAGCTGATGCGTGCGTTCCTCGCGCAGTTCGACCGTTCACTGCCGGTTTACCTGTCCATCGACAAAGACGTGCTGAGCCCCGAAGTGGTCAACACCAATTGGGACCAGGGCGAGTTTCTGGAGCAGCATTTGAACGATCTGATCGACGCTTGCCAGGGCCGGATCATCGGGGCGGACATCACCGGCGATGTGTCGGCTTACCACTATGAGAGCAAGTTCAAACGCTGGTTAAGTGCCTCCGATGGCCAGGAAGAACTGCCGCCGGCGCAGGTGCAGATCTGGCAACAGCAGCAGAACGAGCTGAATGGCCGGCTGGTGGCGCGTATCAATCAGGGTTGGCGACAATAACTTTTAGCTGGGCGAATACGCGTTCGAAGTGTTCGTCCGTCAGCCAATGGCTGTTGCTGATCGACAGTGTGCGGCTGGCAAATGCCTGGGCCTGGCTAATGTCGCCGCCCGGTTGCAACAGCGGGACGGCGGCGGGGTAGTCCGGCAAGGTGTGGATAAACAGGCGGGTCACGCCGAGCCCGGATGTCCACAGTTGCGCCATGGCGGCATCACGCGCCTGTGCAGACGGCATCAGCACCATCAAAAACGGCCAGGTGCCTTGCTGCCCCAGTCGGTCCATGATCACCGCGACGCCGGGCAAGTCATTCAAGCGCGCCGCCCGGCGTAAGGCGCGGGTACGGCCTTGTTGCAAGTAGTCAGGCAAGCGCGCCAGTGCGGCAGCACCGACCTTCTGCCGATAACCGCCGAGGCGGTGCAGCGGGATATCGTTGACCGAAAAATCATCACCCACGGCGGCCACTTCATCACCCTGTGCCAGCGCCGTGCGCAACGCCTTGCCATACACGTAGTGCAAGCCGCGCGGTTGGTAAAGCAGCGCGTAACCCCAGAGTTCGGCGCTACGTTGCAGCTCCCAGCGCAGGCTCAAGGGCAGGTCTTGCGCGCACTGGCGGTGCAATGCCTGATGCAGCACCGGGTCGCGGCTGAACAGCACGCCGCCTTCGGCCGTGGTCAGGCCTTTGCCCAGCGCCAGGCTGAAAAACCCCACATCGCCTTTGAGCCCGACGCTGCGGCCATCGTCGAGGGCGCCCAGGGCTTGGGCGGCGTCTTCGATCACCACGGCGCCGACTGATTCGGCAATACGCTTGGCGGCGTCCACATCCGCCACGCGCCCGGCCAGGTGGGTGACCACCACGGCCAGGGTGCTGTCGTCGCACAGTTGCTTGAGGTGTTGCTCGTCGAGGTCAATGCTGCCGGGCTGCAAATCACAGGGCACCACCCGCAACGGCGGGCAGTAATGCGCGGCCAATGCCACCAGCGGGCAGGTGTACGCCGGCACAATCAGCCGGGTGCGGCCGGGCATGCGCTGCTGCAAAACGCGCAAGGCGATGATCAGCGCGGCGGTGCCGGAGCAGGGCAGTGCAGGCAGTGGAATCGAAAACTGGCGGGTCAGCGACTGGGCGAGGTCGCCCGATAAATTGAGCAAATCCCGCCCGCGCAAGGGCAGGCCGGCGGTGGGCGGGATTTCTTTGTTCATGACACCAGAGGCTGCGAAGGTTCGGCCTCGACGGTTTTGCTCTCTTTGTCTTCACTGCGCGCCAGGCACAGGATGCCCGCGATGATCAGTGCGCCGCCGATGATTTTCGGCCAGGTCAGGGTGTCATCGAACAGCCAGACCGAGATCAGCGTCACGCTGATCAACTCCAGGTGCGAGGCCGCAAACGCCGGGCCTACCGGGGCGTATTTGAGCAAGGTCATCCAGGTAAAAAACGCGCCAATATAGCCGACAAAGGCGCCGTAGATCCACGGTGCGCCAAACACCCGGGCCAGCCACGCGACGTCCATGGTCAACGGTTCGGCATGCACCGAGGCAAATTTGAAACTGACCTGCGCCAAGGTGTCGAAAATGATCAGCGCGAGAAAACCCAGGATATAAAAACGTTTCATCATTCAAACCCTACGACGGTCACGCCACAGGCGATCAGCATGATGCCGATCAACCGCCATTTGCTCAGACTTTCCTTGAACAGGAAACGCCCGGCAATCATGATCACCACGATGTTGATCGAACCCAGCATCACGCCGACCGACAACGGCACCAGCGTCAGGAACGCCAGCCACAACACGAATTCGAAGACATAGCAGATCACCCCCAGCCAGATCCACGGGCGCTTGAGCATGTGTTTCCAGTGGGCGAGGCCGTCATGCTCGGCGCTGGCCGAGGCGGCGGCTTTGAACGCCAGTTGGCCGGACGTATCGACGATAACGTTGAGCATCCAGAGGATGATGGTTAACTGGCTCATGGAGTCTCGCGTCTGCTTGCAATGTCGCTGGACGCTTACAATACAGGAGCCTGCCGGCGGGGTGACTGGAGTTTGCCGGTCGAACAGCCGGCGTTCAGTTTGACGCCTTGCTCCACTGGCAATAGCAGCCCACCGCCAGGGTGTGGGTGGCATCGACTTCGCGCCCGGCCTCCAGGGCTTTGAGGATAGGCTCGATAAAGCTGTTGCTCGAATTGCACGTCAGCCCTTCGCTGTACGGCCCGAAGTACGCGAGTTTGCCGCTGCGATCCCAAATGCCTACGGCCGGAGTCGCCGGCACTTGGTCGGCGCCGAGCAGGGCATTGAGCGGTTTCATTTTGCGCAAATTGTCGGGCAGTTGGCCGTGGCTGCCGGCCTTTTGCAGGGCATAGAACTCGACGCCCTGGGGCGCGTATTGCTCGATCAGTTCGCCCAGGTGCTGCTGGTTGCCGACGTTGCAGGGGCAGGCCGGGTCCCAGAAGTGCACCAGGCGAATCGGGCCTGGGCCTGCCAGTTCGGCGGGCAGGCGCAGGGCATCACCGGAAAACACCGCGGTGTGTTCGCTGAATGCGCGCAAATAGCGGCCCTGGAACCAGTCATAAGCCGCCCACAGCACGCCGGCGCAGATGACCAACAGCAGGCCGGCAAACAAGGCGGAGCGGTAGGGTTGTCGCATTCGGAACTATCCTCGAAGGTCGCGTAGCTTGCCATGCTTGCCCTGACAGATGAATATCGCAGCTCGATATTCATCTTCACCGTCAGTCTGGAAGCCTTTATGCCTGTGAGTTTTGACCCCGATCATCTGCGCGAGAGCTTGCGGCCACTGGTGGATGCGCAACCGCTCAGCGCCGAGGCGCGGGTCTACCAGCGTTTCTATGGGCTGGACCTGGCGGCGCGCAAAGTACCCGTCGTGAGCCGTTTGGGCCGTTTTGAAGTGGATGGCTTCCAGGTGGTAGCGCAGGTGTGGTGGCCGTCTGCGCCGGTGGCGACAATGTTCATGTACCACGGCTTCTACGACCATATGGGCCTGTACCGGCATGTGGTGGACTGGGCGCTGGATCAAGGTTTTGTGGTGATTGCCTGCGACTTGCCGGGCCACGGTCTTTCCAGTGGCGAGCGCGCCAGCATTGACGATTTTGTGGTGTACCAGGACGTGGTGCAGGCGCTGTTTGCGCAGGCCCACAGCTTGCAACTGCCGCAACCGTGGCACCTGTTCGGGCAAAGCACTGGCGGTGCGGTGGTGGTGGACCATTTGCTCAACCACGGCGCCGACAGCCCGGCCCAGGGCAAGACCTTCCTGCTCTCGCCCCTGGTACGGCCGCGTGCATGGGGTTGGTCGCAGGTCAGCTATTACCTGCTGCGCCCGTTCGTCAAAGGCATTGCGCGGCGGTTCAGCGAGAACACCCACGATCCCAAGTTCAAACCCTTCCTGGAAGCTGACCCGCTACAGCCGCGCCAACTGCCGACCGCGTGGGTGGGCGCGCTGGCGCGTTGGATCAAACGCATCGAAGCTGCGCCGCAAAGCCCACGGCGGCCGGTGATCGTGCAGGGAGAGGAAGATATGACGGTGGACTGGCAGCACAACTTGCAGGTGCTGCGGGGCAAGTTCGATCAGCCGCAGGTGCTGATGCTGCCGCGTGGTCGGCATCACTTGGCCAATGAGATTCCCGAGATTCGCGAAGAGTACTTCAAATTCCTGACGGATCATCTGAAGTAACACCGTTCAAATGTGGGAGCTGGCTTGTCGGGTCGCCGCATCGCTGCGATGCAGACACCTAGCTGTATCAGGCACACCGGGTTGATGCCATCGCAGGCAAGCCAGCTCCCACACAAGCCTGTTTCCACATTACTTATTGCGTCAGGCTGGAAGTGCTTTGACCTACTGCAAGTCCGGCGCGAATCGCGGCCAGCGCCGCCTTGTAATACGCCCGACCGTCCGGCGACTCCGCAAACGTGGCGAATTCTTCCAGTTCCGGGTCGGACAAATCTCGATAGACGTACAACAGTGTGTTGTTCAAGTCATTGCCGATCTGCTGCATCAGCCGCTCACGTTGGCCGTTCAACATGCCTTGCGCCTGACCGCCGCCCAACAGGCCGGGAATCATCTGGCTCAAACTGTCGGCTGCTACGCCGGCAATCGCCAGGCTGACTTCTGCGCCGGCTTCACGGGCCGGCAGCGCCTGGGCCAGGTGGCCGATGATCAGGCTGCGGGTGGCGTCGGCTTCGATGTGCGGCAGGCCCTTGGCATTTTTTGCCAACTGGTCGCGGCGCGTGGCCAGCAATTCAGCTGCAACGATTTTGCGACCCAACGGCGACTGGAAAAACGCCAGGGCAGGTTTCGGGTCCGCCAGGTTTTTGCGCAATTGCGCCTCGGCCCGCTGGTCCACGGCCTGGGCGGCGAAGCGTTTATTGCTGTTATCCACCAGCGCCTGGTACACCGCCGGCGGCAGGCTATTGCGATAGCGTTGCTGTGCGGCACTCAGGGCGTCATTAAAATGCGCACGTTGTTCGGCCCAGCCGGCGACCTTGTACAACTGGTCATGGCCGTCTGCCCAGGCGGGCAAAACGCAGAACATCAGCAAGGAAAAAAACAAACGACGCATAGGGACTCCTGTCAGTCGGCCACTATTGTCCGTGTCGGGCGTAGGATTTGTCGAGAAATCCTATCAGTCACCTGACTAAAGTGTGTTCAGACGCTCGGCGGCTCTGTCGGATTCATAGGCGTATGGATACTATGCGCGCCATGCAAATATCCCTCGAACACCCGCTGCTGCAACGCATCGTCGACGACCTGGCCGAAAAAGGTTGGTCGCAGCAGAACGGCTTCCTGCCCCAGGCTCTGACCCTGGAGTTGGCGGCTGAGTGCCGTAAACGTGCGGCTGAGGGTGAATTGGCTCCGGCGGCTGTAGGACGCGGACCCGCGCAGGAGATACGCGAGGGCATTCGCGGCGACCATATCCAGTGGCTGGAGGAGGGCGACGCCGCTGTCTGCGAGACATACATGAGCGTGATGGACAGCCTGCGCCTGGCCATGAACCGCAGCCTGTTCCTGGGCCTGGAAGATTTCGAAAGCCACTTCGCGATGTATCCGCCAGGGGCGTTTTACCTCAAGCACCTGGACCGTTTTCGCGACGATGACCGGCGCATGGTCTCGGCAGTGGTCTATTTGAATGACGCCTGGTTACCTGAGCATGGCGGCCAGTTGCGCATGTACCTCAAGGGCGGCGTGGAATACGATGTGGTACCCACCGGCGGTAGCCTGGTGGTGTTCCTGTCCGGGGAGGTGCCCCACGAAGTCCTGCCCGCCACGCGCGAACGCCTGTCCCTGACCGGCTGGTTTCGCCGACGCGGTAACGAGCCGTTTTAACCATGCAAAAGATTCTGATCAGCCGCTGCCTGCTCGGGCACAAGGTGCGCTACGACGGTGGCGCCAGCGGCCCCTTCGATCAATTGGCGGCCTGGCAGGCCGAAGGCCGGGTGGTTGCGATTTGCCCGGAAGTATCAGGCGGTTTGCCGACACCGCGTCCCTCCGCCGAGATCCCGGGCGGGCAGGGCATTGATGTGTGGGAAGGGCGTGCGCAAGTGCTGACGGCCGAGGGCGAAGACTTCAGTGCCGCCTTCCTCGACGGGGCCCGCCAGGCACTGGCGTTGGCGCAGCGGCATAACATCCGCATCGCGATTCTCAAGGCCAATAGCCCGTCCTGCGGCAATCTGCTGACCTATGACGGCACCTTCAGCGGCGTGAAGGTCAGCGGCGAGGGCGTGACGGCGGCGCTGCTCAAGCGCCATGGCGTGCGGGTGTTCAGTGAGCTGGAGTTGCCTGAGGCGGCAATTGCCCTGGCACAACTTTGAGGTTCAACCCAGATCAAATGTGGGAGCTGGCTCCCACATCGACTGTGTTTCACTCAGGTGCAAACCACTTCTGCGTCAGCGCCTTCAAGCGACCATCGGCCTTCACCCGCTGTAATGCATTGTCCAGGCTGCTTTTGAAGGCCGGGTTGCCCTTTTGGAATGGAATGGCCAGCTCAGGTGTTTGCTTATAGGCCTCACTGAAATCGAACCGATCCTGCAGCGCGGCAGTCATAGCGATATGGTTGATGGCCACGTCGAACTTGCCGCTTTCCACACCCGGCAGCAGGTCGGCGTCATCGACAGTGATGAACGAGGGGCGAACCTCCATTTCCTTGGCTAATTGTTCACCCAGCTCCACTTCAAAACCGGTTAGCTTGTCACCGTCCTTGAAGTTGTACGGCGGGGTGTTGGCCTCCAGGGCGATGCGCAGTTCGCCGCGATCAAACACGTCATCGATCAGTTCGGCGTGAGCCAGTGGGCTCAACAGGGGCAGTAAAAGTACAAGGCCAGGCACAAAGCGCATGGTCGCTCCTAAAGAATTTGTGCGTGCGAGGCGCCATTGAGCATCGCTTGCTATGGTGTTGAGTGCCTTGGACAGCAATTTGTCGCGAAGTTGTCATAACCCTACAGATTTCACCGTAAAACTGGAGAAGCGAATGAAAGCCCTTTTGTCCCGTGCAACCCTGGCCAGCCTCTTGCTGGGTGCTTCGATGTTGGCCACAGCCGCTGACGGTATCCCGCGCAGCGCACCACCGGAAGGCGCCAAAGTCTTTATCGTGTCGCCAAAAGACGGCGCCACCGTCGATAAAACCTTCACTGTGAAGTTCGGTATGGAAGGCCTGAAACTGGCGCCAGCGACCAGCCAGGACCCAGGCACCGGCCACCACCACCTGCTGATCGACCAGAAAGAACTGCCGGACGCCAGTGTGCCGATCCCGGCCACCGACACCGTGATCCACTACGGCAAGGCCCAGACCGAGACCGAGTTGACCCTCACCCCAGGCAAGCACACCTTGCAACTGGTCGCTGGCGACAAACTGCACATGCAGTTCAACCCGACTGTAGCCTCGAAAGTCATCACGGTTAACGTCAAGTAAGATTTGTTCAGACAAAAAAAGGGAGCCCCGAAGGCTCCCTTTTTTGTGCAGCGTTCAAAGCGTTAGAACAACACGCGGCTACGAATGGTGCCGTTGATGTGCTGCAGCTTCTCTTGCGCCAGGTCCGAGTACTCGGCGTCGACGTCGATAACCACGTAGCCAACCTTCTCGTTGGTCTGCAGGAACTGACCGGAGATGTTGATGCCGTTTTCTGCGAAGACCTTGTTGATCTCCATCATCACGCCAGGGATGTTCTGGTGGATGTGCAGCAGACGGTGCTTGCCAGGGTGAGCCGGCAGCGCCACTTCGGGAAAGTTGACCGAAGACACCGAGGTACCGTTGTCGCTGTACTTGACCAGCTTTTCCGACACTTCCAGGCCGATGTTGGCCTGAGCTTCAGCGGTGGAGCCGCCGATGTGCGGAGTCAGGATCACGTTGTCCAGGCCACGCAGCGGGCTTTCGAAGATGTCGTCGTTAGAGCGTGGCTCTACCGGGAACACGTCGATAGCGGCGCCGATCAGGTGCTTGTCCTTGATCGCGTCGGCCAGGGCGTCCAGCTTAACCACGGTGCCGCGTGCCGCGTTGATCAGGATGCCGCCCTTCTTGATGGCGCGGATTTCCTTCTCGCCGATCATCCACTGGGTTTCAGCGGTTTCCGGTACGTGCAGGGTGACGATGTCGGACATGCCCAGCAGCTCGGTCAGGCTCGCCACTTGGGTGGCGTTGCCCAATGGCAGCTTGGTCAGGGTGTCGTAGAAGAACACCTGCATCCCCAAGCCTTCGGCCAGCACCGACAGCTGCGTGCCGATCGAGCCGTAACCGACGATACCCAGCTTTTTGCCACGGATTTCGAAGGAGTTGGCCGCGCTTTTGATCCAGCCGCCACGGTGGCAGGAAGCGTTTTTCTCAGGAATGCCGCGCAGCAGCAGGATCGCCTCGGCCAGCACCAGCTCAGCAACGGAACGGGTGTTGGAGTACGGTGCGTTAAACACCGCGATACCGCGCTCGCGCGCAGCGTTAAGGTCGACCTGGTTGGTGCCGATGCAGAAACAGCCGACAGCCACGAGTTTCTTGGCGTGGTCGAAGATCTCTTCGGTCAGCTGAGTGCGGGAGCGAATGCCGATAAAGTGCGCGTCGGCGATCTTTTCCTTTAACTGGGCTTCCGGCAGAGAACTGGTGATGTACTCAATGCTGGAGTACCCAGCGGCTTTCAGTACGTCGACAGCCGATGGGTGGACGCCTTCCAGAAGAAGGAACTTGATCTTGCTCTTATCGAGAGAAGTCTTGCTCATCTGCGTAAACCTGTATCCCGGAGAAAAATGGCAGGGAATCGAGCAGCAGGATGTGCCCTGATTCACCAATACTGTTCCTGTTTGACGGCGTCTGTTGCCGCCATGCTGCGTTGCCGCTCCTCCCCATAGCAAGCTATGACTCGTCGCGGCGCCTTGCCTGACAACAACAGCCGCTCGTCAAACAGAAACGTATTGGCAAATCAGGGCACAGAGCTGACCCGGACGGCAGGAAAGCCGTCACCGCAGAACGCCCTTGGGCTCTGTCCTGCGGGGGCGGTATGCTAGCATACGTGCCCCGCTAAACACCCATTCCTGCGACGTGAAGCGTTCTCAGGATGACCATGAATTGTTCGAGAGTTCCGTCGATGACCCATCCTGCCCTGATTGATGAGCTGAAGACCCTGGTTGAGCCTGGCAAAGTGCTGACCGATGCAGACTCCCTGGAGGCTTACGGCAAGGATTGGACCAAGCACTTCGCCCCCGCGCCTACCGCTATCGTCTTTCCCAAGACCATCGAGCAGGTCCAAGCCATCGTCCGTTGGGCCAATGAACACAAGGTGGCGCTGGTGCCATCGGGTGGTCGTACCGGTTTGTCGGCCGCTGCGGTGGCGGCCAATGGCGAAGTGGTCGTCTCGTTTGACTACATGAACCAGATTCTCGACGTGAACCTCACCGACCGCACCGCCGTGTGCCAGCCGGGTGTGGTCACCAAGCAATTGCAGAACGTCGCCGAAGAAAAAGGCCTGTACTACCCGGTGGACTTCGCTTCGTCGGGTTCGAGCCAGATCGGCGGCAATATCGGCACCAATGCCGGCGGGATCAAGGTGATTCGCTACGGCATGACCCGCAACTGGGTGGCCGGCATGAAAGTGGTCACCGGCAAGGGTGACGTGCTGGAACTGAACCGCGACCTGATCAAGAACGCCACCGGCTACGACATGCGCCAGCTGTTTATCGGTGCCGAAGGGACGTTGGGCTTTGTGGTCGAAGCCACCATGCGCCTGGACCGTGCGCCGAAAAATCTCACCGCGATGGTGCTCGGTACCACCGATTTCGATTCGATCATGCCGGTATTGCACGCGTTCCAGAGCAAGCTGGACCTGACCGCCTTCGAATTTTTCTCCGACAAAGCCCTGGCCAAGGTCATGGGCCGTGGCGACGTGCCGGCTCCCTTTGAAACCGAGTGCCCGTTCTACGCGCTGCTGGAATTCGAAGCCACCACCGAAGAAGTTGCCAACCACGCCCTGGAAACCTTCGAGCACTGCGTAGAGCAGGGCTGGGTGCTGGACGGCGTGATGAGCCAGAGCGAAACCCAACTGCACAACCTGTGGAAACTGCGCGAGTACATCTCCGAGACCATTTCCCACTGGACGCCGTACAAGAACGACATTTCGGTAACTGTCTCCAAAGTGCCAGCGTTCTTGAAGGAAATTGATGCGATCGTCGGCGAACACTACCCGGACTTCGAAATCGTCTGGTTCGGCCACATCGGCGACGGCAACCTGCACCTGAACATCCTCAAGCCAGAAAACCTGAGCAAGGATGAGTTCTTCGCCAAGTGCGCCACCGTGAACAAATGGGTGTTCGAGACCGTCCAGAAGTACAACGGCTCGATCTCCGCCGAACACGGCGTGGGCATGACCAAGCGCGATTACCTGACCTATAGCCGTTCCCCGGTTGAAATCGAATACATGAAAGCAGTAAAAGCGGTGTTCGACCCGAACGGGATCATGAACCCTGGCAAGATCTTCGCTGTTTAACCGCCCTGAAGGAGTCGTTTCATGAGCTACCAGCACAAGTATGTCGACGGCACCAACATCCACTTTCCCCTGGGCAAAGTGGTGTGCATCGGGCGTAACTACGCCGAACACGCCAAGGAACTGGACAACCCGGTGCCGACCGAACCGTTGCTGTTCATCAAGCCGGGCAGTTGCGTGGTCGCGCTGGAAGGCGGTTTCGCCATTCCGACCGAGCGCGGTTCGGTGCACTACGAAGCGGAAATTGCGGTGTTGATCGGCAAACCGTTGTCGACCAAGCCCAGCCGTGAAGAAGTGCTGGATGCCATCTCCGGCTTCGCTCCGGCCCTGGATTTGACCCTGCGCGATAAGCAAGCCGAGCTGAAAGCCAAGGGCTTGCCGTGGGAAATCGCCAAGTCTTTTGACGGCGCCGCCGTGATTGCCCCCTTTGTGGTCAGCAGCACCTTTGCCGACGTGACCGACATCGGCATTCGCCTGACCATCAACGGCGAAGTGCGCCAGGACGGCAACAGCTCGCAGATGCTCAACCCGATCGTCCCGATGATCCAGCACATGGCCGGCTGCTTCTCGCTGCAGGCGGGTGATGTGATCCTCACCGGCACTCCAGCCGGTGTAGGCCCGTTGAATGTGGGCGATGAGCTGGTGCTGGAATTGGGTGGCGGTAGCCGTTTCGAAAGCGTCGTTCGCTAAAGGCTGCATGCAATCAGCTGTGGGAGCTGGCTTGCCTGCGATAGCATCGCCTCGGTCTAACTGAAAAACCGAGTCGTCTGCATCGCAGGCAAGCCAGCTCCCACACAAATCAGTTCCCACACTGGTTTACGCGCGCTTGGTTTTGCATTTTTTTCACACGCCATCCGGATAATCCCCAGCCTCCTGCACGCGGGCCTGTTGATCCTGTGCTATCACCTAAAGCTGACTCTGCGGAAAAGCGCTCAATGGCCGTGTCCCTGCCTACCCTCACTTCCAAGCCCCGTTCACGTTTTGCCCTGCGCTGGTATTCCTGGCTGTTTCTGGTCGGGGCCATTGTGTACGGCATTGCCTGGGCGATGCATTGGGACGACCGTGGGGTGCTGTGGATCGCTGAGCGGTTCGAAACCCCGGCCGAACGCCAGGCCAGCGTCTGGCTGCCGGATTACCACGCGGTGATCGATGGCAAATTGCTGCCCGGCATGGAAAAGGACGAGGCTTCGGACCTGTCCTACAACCCGCAGACCAAAACCCTGTTTTCCGTGATGGGCAAAAACCCTTTCCTGGTTGAGCTGAACCTGCAAGGCGATGTGTTGCGCAAGATGCCGCTCAACGGCTGGAACAACCCGGAAGGCGTGACAGTGATGGAAAACGGCCTGATGGCCATTGTCGACGAGCGCATGCACACCTTGAGCGTGGTGAACGTCGACGCCAGCACCCAGCAACTGAACTATGCCGACTTCAAGCACTATGACCTTGGCCCGTCCAAGGACCAGAACAAGGCATTTGAAGGTGTGACCTGGGACAAGCGCAACCAGCAGATCGTGCTCGGGGAAGAGCGCCCACCGGCGTTGTTCACCTGGAAAAGCGATGGCGCCACGCTGACCGGCGATAAGCAGAAGATCGCCAGCACCGAGCTGGACATGCGTAACCTCTCAGCCCTGGCCGTCGACCCGCGCACCGGGCATTTGCTGGTGCTGTCGGCCGATTCCCACCTGCTGCTGGAGCTGGACGCGCAGGGCGAGCAAGTCAGCTTCATGACCCTGCTCGGCGGCTTCAATGGTCTCAAACACACCATCCCGCGTGCCGAAGGCGTCACCATGGACGAAGCCGGCACCTTGTACATGGTCAGCGAACCCAACCTGTTCTATCGTTTCGAGAAGCAGAAATAGCCGACGATTACGTCGGATACTTCGCTATCAGCGGCATTCGCCAGACAGTCGACTGCGTTTAAGTTTAAATTCAGACGGGCGTGATACTTATTCGCCACTTTTTGACTTTGAGCTTGCCTGATGCGTCGACTCGCCCGCCCCAAACCCGCGTTTTTTATCCTGTTGCTGCTCGCCCTGGTGATTGCCGGGGCGGTCGCGCAGAACTTTCGCTTGTTCGAGCGGGCCTGGTTCAACCTTCAACACTGGCGCCATCCTGCCGATGAACGCTCCATTGGCCTGAATGATTACCGGGTCAGCCTGGAAGCCAAGGTCATCGAAGGGCTCGACGATGATGTCTCGGCCCTCACGTACGACCCGATACGCAAAAGCCTGTTTACGGTCACCAATAAAAACGCCGAGCTGATCGAGTTGTCCCTGGACGGCAGGATCCTGCGGCGTATCCCGTTGGTGGGCTTTGGCGATGCCGAGGCGGTGGAGTTCATCAGTGACAACATTTATGTGATCAGCGATGAAGCCCAGCAGCGGCTGATCAAGGTGCACGTGAATGACGACACCCAATTTCTCGACGCCGCCGACGCGGAGCAGATGACCCTGGGCGTACACCTTGGTGGCAATAAAGGTTTCGAAGGGCTGGCCTATGACTCGGTGGGCAAGCGCCTGTTCGTGGCCAAGGAGCGCGACCCGATGCTGATTTACGAGGTGCACGGGTTTCCCCATTTCAAACCGGAAAAAACCTACTCGGTGCATGTGATCAACAACCCCAAGCGCGATGCCGGGCTGTTTGTGCGCGACCTGTCGAGCCTGCAATACGACGAGCGCAGCGGGCATTTGCTGGCGCTGTCGGATGAGTCGTTCCTGGTGTTGGAACTGGACATCGATGGTCGCCCGTTGAGCAGTCTTTCCCTGCTTAACGGGCGCCATGGCCTGAAAAAACGCGTGCCTCAGGCCGAAGGGATCGCCATGGATGACGAGGGCTCGCTGTACCTGGTCAGCGAGCCGAACCTGTTTTACGTGTTCAAAAAGCCCTGATCAAAACATCCATTGCACGCCCAGGGAGTAGCCGGTCTGGCTGCCCTCGGCGTGCCCAAGGCGGCTGTTGACCTCGGCGTACACACCCAACTGCGGGGTGATCGCCAACTGGCTGCCGATTTGCGCGCGGCCAAAGCTTTTGTCCACTGAACCCAGCTTGGCGGTGCGCGCCTGGCCATCGGCGCGGGCGGTCAATTGCAGGTCATCGAGACGGCCATCGGCCAGCTCCTTGACCCAGGCGATGTCGCCGTAAGGCATCAGGCTCAGGCCATAGGGCAGGGCGACGGCACCGCGCACGCGCCAGCCGAGGCTGGCTTCCAGGGAGTCGAAAGACTGTTCTTCGTACTCCAGCGCGGTGCGCAGGTTCTGTTTCTCGTGGAACTTGTCGATACGCGAATGGCTGTAGTCCAGGCCGGCAAACGGCCCGCTTTTGATTGCGCCGAAGTCGAAGTCATAACCGCCGAGTACGCGTGCGCCCAGGGACAGTGCGTCGGTATTGCCGCTCAGTTGTTGATTGAGCAGCACCGGGCCGCCATTGGCTTGGATCAGCAGGTTACGCTTGGCCTCAAAACGCGTATGGCCGATGCTCAAATCGCCCGCCAGCCAGCTTGGCCCGCCATCGTTGAGCAAGGCATAGACCGCGGCCTGCCAGGTGTCGCTGTCGAGTTTGCCGCGCTGCTGCAGCTTGTCACGACCGTTGAGGTAGCTGAGGCTGGCGCCGATATTCAGGCTGGAGGTGAGCTGATAGTCGCCCAAGGCGTGTACGCCCAGGCGTCGGGCATCGCGGTTGAGCGGGCTGTCGAAGCCGCTGTCCGGGGTGTATTCGCCGTCCATGCCGATTTCGCCATCGAAGCTTCCGACCTCGCGGCTGGCCGCTTGCAAGGTCAACCAACGGCGATCATGCAGGCGCACCATGGCCTGATGCTGGCGTTGCAGGTTGTCCTGCATGTTGCGCGCAACGGCGCCACCCGAGGCGGTCGAGGCCAGCAGGTCGGCGTTGGTCAGTTCCAACACCAGGCGGCTGAGCAGGCGCGAGTAATCGCGCAGGCGCTGGTCGATGCGTTCCTGGCCGAAGGCATTGGTCAGCACGGTTTTGTTGTCTTCTGCCGGGTCGTGCCAGGTGGAGCCGCCGGGTATTTTCGGGTTGTTGGTCTGGGTGTAGCCGTCCAGATCGCCCAGCTCCCAGTTGGTGGCTTCGATATACAGAATCGGGATCTTCAGCGGTTCGAACGGCTCGCCATCACTGCAGCAGCCGGTGCCCTTGGGGTATTGCGGGTCCAGGCCGGGGTTGGTGAACAACGGGATGTTCAATTCCCTGGCGATCTGGAAGGTGTGTTCGCGCAGCGATGCCAGCGCGGGGTTGGCGGTGCTGTTCTGGCCTGCGTGGGCGTACATCATGTCGCCGGTGATCAGGCTGTCGAGGTTGATCATCGCCAGCATATTCGCGCGTTGGCTGGCGCTGAGTGAATCGACAAAGGCTTTGGAGCCGCGCAGGCCTTCCTCTTCGGCGCCGAAGGCGACCACTTGCAGGCCGTTTTCCAGCTGCAAGCCGCCGAGGTTCTTCGCCACTTCGGTCAGCACGCTGGCGCCGGAGCCGTTATCGTCCAGGCCTTGTAAGGTCGGGCGGCCGAAGTAGGTGTCGAAGTGCGCGCCAATCACCACGTATTGCGGTTTAGTGCCCGCAGCATAGGCCACCACGTTTTGCGCAGCGCGAGTGCCGTTGTTCCAGGTGAAGTTCTGTCGACTGAGGCTGTAGGCCGAACCCATCTGGCTTTGCATCCAATCTGCCGCGCCGGCGAAATTGGCCGTGCCGCGATACCGGCCGGGGTAATCGTTGATCAGCTTTTCCAGGGTGGTATTGGCGTGCTGGCCGTAATCGTAGGCCTGGGTTTGCGCCGACAGCAGGCTGCCGACCACGCTGATCGCGAGGGCGAGGGGCTTTATCACAAGGTCTTCCTTGAGGTGATTGAAGTTTTCCAGCCCAGACCCTTTGCACAATGCGCGCCTCATTCCCTGGGCGAGCGCGAAGTGGCGCATTGTTAAACGCTTGGGTCGCCTGGCTGTCATTTGTAACGGATTTGATACCAATAAAGGCGTGGGATGCCGTGACATGGCGCACGGTTTTGGGCGGGGGTGCTGCGAAAAGTAGCGGTTTTGTTACACGGATCTTCTAAACGATGAGGCCTCCTGTGGGAGCTGGCTTGTGTGGGAGCCGGGCTTGCCCGCGATGCAGACGCCTCGGTCTTTAAGTCAGACCGAGGTGATGCTATTGCAGGCAAGCCAGCTCCCACATAAAGCCAGGCCGTGAGTTTTAGGCCTTGAGGGTTTTCACGCCTTCGGAAGTACCCAGCAGCAACACATCCGCCGGGCGCGCCGCGAACAGGCCATTGGTCACCACGCCAACGATCGCATTGATCTGCGTCTCCAGCTCCACCGGGTTGGTGATCTGCATGTTGAACACATCAATGATGATATTGCCGTTGTCGGTCAGCACGCCTTCGCGGTACACCGGGTCGCCGCCCAGTTTCACCAGCTCGCGGGCCACGTGGCTGCGGGCCATGGGGATAACTTCCACCGGCAGCGGGAAGGCGCCGAGCACCGGCACCAGCTTGCTGGCGTCGGCGATGCAGATAAAGGTCTTGGCCACGGCCGCAACGATCTTCTCGCGGGTCAGGGCTGCGCCGCCGCCTTTGATCAGGTTCAGGTGCTCGTCGCTTTCATCGGCGCCGTCGACGTAGAACTCCAGGTCGCTCACGGTGTTGAGCTCATACACTGGAATGCCATGGCCCTTGAGGCGCGCGGCGGTGGCTTCGGAGCTGGCTACGGCGCCGTCGAAGGCACCCTTGTGCTGGGCCAGTGCATCGATAAAGCAGTTGGCGGTGGAGCCGGTGCCGACACCGACGATGCTTTTGTCGTCGAGTTTAGGAAGGATTAAATCGACGGCGGCCTGGGCCACTGCCTGTTTGAGTTGATCCTGGGTCATGCGGGCTCCGGAACGGGCGGGGAATTATCGAGGGCGGCGAGTATAACCCAACAAAACCTCGGGATTCGTGTGGTCGCCCGGCTAAACGCTGGGTTAGACTCCTTGGCCCTGCCCAACCCGCCCAGTGATGCTTTCCGATGCTTGAACAGTACGTCAAAAAGATCCTCACCTCGCGCGTTTACGACGTTGCCGTAGAAACCCCCTTGCAGACCGCGCGCCAGCTCTCCGAGCGGCTGGGCAACAAGGTCTGGCTCAAGCGTGAAGACTTGCAGCCGGTGTTCTCGTTCAAGATTCGCGGTGCCTACAACAAGCTGACCCAACTGAGCGCCGAAGAACGCGCGCGCGGCGTGGTCACCGCTTCTGCGGGCAACCACGCCCAGGGCCTGGCCCTGGCGGCCAAGGTGCTGGGGGTGAAAGCCACCATCGTGATGCCCAAGACCACGCCGGAGATCAAGGTCGAAGGCGTGCGCTCGCGTGGCGGCAAAGTGGTGCTGCACGGTGATTCCTTTCCGGAAGCCCTGGCCTACTCGCTGAAACTGGTCGACGAAAAAGGCTACGTTTACATTCACCCTTACGATGATCCACACACCATTGCCGGGCAGGGCACCGTGGCGATGGAGATTCTGCGCCAGCACCCTGGGCCTTTGGACGCGATTTTTGTACCCGTGGGCGGCGGCGGGCTGATCGCCGGTATTGCGGCGTATGTGAAATACCTGCGCCCGGAAATCAAGATCATCGGCGTCGAGCCGGACGACTCCAACTGCCTGCAAGCCGCCATGGCCGCAGGCGAGCGCGTGGTGCTGCCAACGGTCGGCATCTTTGCTGATGGCGTGGCGGTGGCGCAGATCGGCCAGCACACCTTTGATATCTGCAAAGACTATGTAGACGAAGTGATCACCGTCAGCACCGACGAAATCTGCGCGGCCATCAAGGACATCTACGACGACACCCGCTCCATCACCGAGCCTGCGGGCGCGCTGGGCGTGGCGGGTATCAAGAAATACGTGGAGACCCGTGGCGTGACCGGGCAGACCCTGGTGGCCATCGACTCCGGCGCCAACGTCAACTTCGACCGCCTGCGCCATGTGGCCGAGCGCGCCGAGCTGGGTGAAGGCCGCGAAGCCATCATCGCCGTGACCATCCCCGAGCAACCGGGGAGCTTCAAGGCGTTCTGCGAGGCCGTGGGCAAGCGCCAGATCACCGAATTCAACTACCGCTATCACTCCGGCCGCGAGGCGCACATCTTCGTGGGTGTGCAGACTCACCCGGAAAACGACCCGCGCAGCGCGTTGATCACCAGCCTCACAAGCCAGGGTTTCCCGGTGCTGGACCTGACCGAAAACGAGCTGGCCAAGTTGCACATTCGCCATATGGTGGGTGGCCATGCAGCCAAAGTCAGCGACGAGCTGGTGTTTCGCTTCGAATTCCCCGAGCGTCCGGGCGCGCTGTTCAACTTTCTTAACAAATTAGGCGGGCGCTGGAACATCTCGATGTTCCACTATCGCAACCACGGCGCAGCCGACGGCCGTGTGGTCGCAGGCCTGCAAGTGCCGACAGACGAGCGCCACCTGGTGCCGGCCGCATTGGCAGAAATCGGCTACCCGTATTGGGATGAAAGCGAAAACCCGGCTTACCAGCTGTTCCTCGGTTGAGCGACTACGCTGACTGGGCGGCCTTTAAGGAATCAAGACCATGGAAACGCTGACCACCCTCAAGGTTATTCACATCACCGCCACCGTGTTGCTGTTGCTCAGCGGCCTCGGGCTGGCGGTACTGGCCTGGCGCAAACGCAGCGCCGGCCCGGCGGTTACCGTGCAGCGCCCGTGGGCGTTCGTGTGGTTGCTGATGGGGGTTTGCGTGGTCAGCATGCCGTTCACCGGCTGGTGGCTGGTGCATCTGCTTGGCTGGCCGCTGGGGCAAACCTGGATTTTGGGTTCCAGCATTCTCTACACCGTGGCCGCACTGGCGTGGTTCTGGCTGGTGGCGCGGCTTAATCGCCTGCGTAAGGGCGAGGGCGGTAGCCTGAATTTCACCCTGGTGCTGGCGGTGGTCAGCCTGGTGGGGTTTGTGGCGATTGCCGGGTTGATGGGTGCCAAGCCGGTTTAACCGTATGAATATTTTGCTTGTCGGCGCCACCGGCTTTGTCGGTGGCCACTTGCTGCGCGCCCTGCAGCAGGCTGGGCACAGTGTGATCGCGACGTGTCGCAAGCCTCGAAGTCAGGGCTGGCCAGGGGTGCAATGGCAGGCGCTGGATTTGGGCCGGTTGGCTGCCGACCCAGGTTGCTGGGTGTTTCCTGAGTCGGTCGATTTAGTCATCAATGCGGCGGGGTTGTTGAGCGTGGATGCGGCCGAGCTGAGCCGCGTCCAGGATCAGGGCGCCCGCGCGCTGTTTGATCTGGCCGCCCATCACGGTGTGCGAGTGTTGCAGATCTCTGCCCTCGGCGCCTCAGCGCAATCGGATGTGCCATTTCTTGCCAGCAAAGGCGCTGCTGACGACTATCTGCTGAGCCTTGGCGTACCCGCCGTGGTGCTGCGGCCTTCGCTGGTGGTGGGCGAGGGGGGCGCCAGCAGTGCCTGGTTGGCGGGGCTGTCGCCCTGGCCGCTGATTCCATTGCTGGACCTCAACGCTCAACTGCAGCCGGTGCATATCGACGACCTGGTCGGCGCGGTGCTGGCCGTGTTGCGCCAGTGGCCTGCCGAATCATTGGTACTGCCGTTGGTGGGGCCAGCACCGATGCGGCTCGCTCAAGTCATTGATCACCTGCGCGTCGCTCAAGGCTGGCGCGCAGGCCGATACCTGCAAGCGCCATTGCTGGGGTTGGGCGGCTGGCTGGGTGATCGCCTGGGCTGGCGCGCCTTGAACTCACAAAGCATTGCCCTGGCTCAGCGGGATAACGTCGCCGACCCCGAGGTGCTGGCGTCGGTCTGCGGCTACACCGCCGCGCCGTTAGCCTCACGCCTGCAAGGCTGGCCCACGGCGGCCCAAAGCAGCCAGCGCACCATTCGCCCGCTGATGCTGGCGGTATTGGTGCTGATCTGGCTGGGGACGGCGGCGGTTTGCGTTGGGCCGGGTTACGCCTGGGGCCTGCGCATCATGTCCGAGGCCGGTGTGCAGGGCACTTGGGCGACAGTGGCCGTGATCGCCGGGGCGGTGTGTGATGGCCTGTTGGGCCTGGGGTTGCTGGTTGCGCGCTGGCGCAGGTCGGCGCTGATCCTGCAATTACTGTTGATGGGCGGCTATACCGTGATTATCAGCATAGTCCTGCCCCATTACTGGTTTGATCCTTACGCGGCGGTCGCCAAAAATCTGGTACTCATGGTGGCGACCCTTTGGCTCCTCTGGACTGAACCTTCTCTGGACTGAACCTTTTTCGACCGAGCCCCGCCGATGAACGCTTACCTGCTGTTGAAAACCCTGCATATCCTGTCCTCGACCATCCTGTTTGGCCTGGGTGCGGGCTCGGCGTATTACGCCTTGCGCGCCTGGCGCAGCGGCAAGGTGGAAGTGATCGCGGTCACCTTCAAACACCTGGTGTTCGCGGATTGGGCATTTACCACGACCACGGCGGTTTTTCAGCCGTTGAGTGGCATCGGCTTGATGTACTTGGCGGGCTGGTCGATGCAGCAGAGCTGGTTGCAGTGGACGTTCGCGTTGTATGTGCTGGCGGGTGTCTGCTGGCTGCCGGTGGTGTGGCTGCAGATTCGTGTGCACAAGATGGCGGAGCAGGCGCTGCGCGATGGCACGGCGATGCCGATCAAGGCCGCGACCTATATGCGCTGGTGGTTTGGCCTGGGCTGGCCGGCGTTTCTGGCGTTTCTGGTGATTTTCTATTTGATGGTGGCCAAGCCGATGTAGGGCTTGGGACCGAGCCGGCTTCATCGCAGGCAAGCCAGCTCCCACATTTTGATCTGTGAATACATCTAAAGTGTGGGAGCTGGCTTGCCTGCGATGTCGTCATCAGCCGCGCAGGGTAATCACCGGCCAGCCACGCTTCTCGGCTTCGGCACGCAAATTCGGGTCCGGGTCCACCGCCACCGCATGCGCTACCTGCTCCAGCAACGGCAAATCATTCATCGAATCGCTATAGAAGTAGCTGTCTTCCAGGCTGTACCCGGTTTCTTCCAGCCAACGATTCAAGCGCGTCACTTTGCCTTCACGGAAGCACGGGATATCCGTGCTGCGCCCGGTATATCGGCCGTTTTCCATCTCGCATTCAGTGGCGATCAGGGTTTCAACCCCCAGCAGCTCGGCGATCGGCGCGGTCACGAAGCGGTTGGTGGCGGTGATGATCACCAGCTTGTCGCCAGCGGCGCGGTGTTTGTCCAGCAGTTCCAGGGCGAGCGGCAGCATCAGTGGGGCGATGCAGTCGCGCATGAAGTCGCGGTGCCATTCGTCCAACTGGGCCATCTCGGTGCGGCCAAGGATTTCCAGGCTGAAGTTCAGGTAGGCGGCGTTATCCAGCTTGCCGGCCAGGTAATCCTGGTAAAACTCGTCGTTACGGGCTTTGTAGGCCACCGGGTCAAGAATCCCACGCTCACAGAGGTAATCGCCCCACGCGTGATCGCTGTCACCGCCGAGAAGCGTGTTGTCCAAGTCGAATAAAGCCAGGCGCATTGCAGTTACTCGCTGAAAAGTCTGTAAAAAGGCGTCCAGAATACGGTCTTTTCACAAGAGTGCACATAAGGTAAGAAGCCTCGTTGCCGCTGGAACAACCTTTGTGGAACAATGCGGCGACATGCGTTTGCGAGGTTGTTGCCGTGATCGACCCCGATGGTTTCCGTCCTAATGTCGGGATTATTCTTACGAATGATGCCGGACAGGTGCTATGGGCTCGCCGAATCAACCAAGATGCCTGGCAGTTTCCTCAAGGCGGAATCAACCCCGACGAGACCCCTGAAGACGCCTTGTACCGTGAGTTGAATGAAGAAGTCGGCCTTGAGCGCGAAGATGTGCAAATTCTGGCCTGTACCCGTGGCTGGTTGCGCTATCGTTTGCCGCAACGCCTGGTGCGTACCCACAGCCAACCGCTGTGCATCGGCCAGAAGCAAAAATGGTTTCTTTTGCGCCTGATCTCCAACGAGCAGCGGGTGCGAATGGATTTGACCGGTAAACCGGAGTTCGATGGCTGGCGCTGGGTCAGCTATTGGTACCCGTTGGGCCAGGTGGTGACATTCAAGCGCGAGGTTTATCGTCGCGCTCTCAAAGAGCTTGCCCCGCGCCTTTTAGCGCGCGACTGACGACGGAGTTCGACCCCGAGCCATGCTCAATACGCTGCGCAAGATCGTCCAGGAAGTTAACTCCGCCAAGGATCTCAAGGCGGCGTTGGGGATTATTGTGTTGCGCGTCAAGGAAGCCATGGGCAGCCAGGTCTGCTCGGTTTACCTGCTGGACCCAGAGACCAACCGTTTTGTGCTGATGGCCACCGAGGGCTTGAACAAGCGCTCGATCGGCAAGGTCAGCATGGCGCCCAATGAAGGTCTGGTGGGCCTGGTGGGGACGCGTGAAGAACCCCTGAACCTTGAAAACGCGGCCGATCACCCGCGTTATCGCTACTTTGCCGAAACCGGCGAAGAGCGCTACGCCTCGTTCCTCGGCGCACCGATCATTCACCACCGCCGCGTTGTCGGCGTGTTGGTCATCCAGCAAAAAGAACGCCGCCAGTTCGATGAAGGCGAAGAAGCCTTCCTCGTGACCATGAGCGCGCAGCTCGCCGGGGTTATTGCCCACGCTGAGGCGACGGGTTCGATTCGTGGTTTGGGCCGTCAGGGCAAGGGCATCCAGGAAGCCAAGTTCGTCGGCGTGCCAGGTTCGCCGGGCGCTGCGGTTGGTACGGCCGTGGTCATGCTGCCGCCAGCCGACCTGGATGTGGTGCCGGACAAAACCGTCGATGACATCGACGCTGAAATCAAACTGTTCAAGACTGCCCTGGAAGGCGTGCGCGCCGACATGCGCAACCTGTCGACCAAGCTGGCCACGCAACTGCGCCCCGAAGAGCGCGCGCTGTTCGACGTGTACCAGATGATGCTCGACGACGCGTCCCTGGGTAACGAAGTCAAAACCGTGATCAAGACCGGCCAGTGGGCCCAGGGCGCGTTGCGCCAGGTGGTCACCGATCACGTCAACCGTTTCGAACTGATGGACGACGCCTACCTGCGTGAGCGCGCCTCGGATGTGCGCGACCTCGGCCGCCGTCTGCTGGCCTACTTGCAGGAAGACCGCACCACCAACCTGGTCTACCCCGACAACACCATCCTGATCAGTGAAGAACTGACCGCCACCATGCTCGGCGAAGTGCCAGAGGGCAAGTTGGTGGGTTTGGTGTCGGTACTGGGTTCGGGTAACTCCCACGTCGCGATCCTGGCTCGGGCCATGGGTATTCCGACGGTAATGGGCCTGGTGGACCTGCCGTATTCCAAGGTCGACGGCATCGACATGATCGTCGACGGCCATCGTGGTGAAGTCTTTACCAACCCCAGCGAGCTGCTGCGCAAGCAATACGCCGAGGTGGTGGAAGAAGAGAAACAACTGGCGCTGGGCCTCGATTCGCTGCGCGAGCTGCCGTGCGTCACCCTCGATGGCCACCGGGTGCCGCTGCTGGTCAACACCGGCTTGCTGGCCGATGTGGCCCGAGCGCAACAGCGTGGCGCTGAAGGCGTGGGGCTGTACCGCACCGAAGTGCCGTTCATGATCAACCAACGTTTCCCGAGTGAGAAGGAGCAGCTGGCGATTTATCGCGAGCAACTGTCCGCCTTCCACCCGTTGCCGGTGACGATGCGCAGCCTGGACATCGGCGGCGACAAGTCACTGTCGTATTTCCCGATCAAGGAAGACAACCCCTTCCTTGGCTGGCGCGGTATTCGTGTAACCCTCGACCATCCTGAAATTTTCCTGGTCCAGACCCGCGCCATGCTCAAGGCCAGCGAAGGCCTGAACAACCTGCGTATCCTGCTGCCGATGATCTCCGGCACGCACGAGCTGGAAGAAGCGCTGCACCTGATCCACCGCGCCTGGGGCGAAGTACGCGACGAAGGCGCCGACGTGCCGATGCCACCGATTGGCGTGATGATCGAAATTCCGGCGGCGGTGTACCAGGCCAAAGAACTGGCGCGGCAAGTGGACTTCCTCTCGGTCGGCTCCAACGACCTGACCCAGTACCTGCTGGCCGTGGACCGCAACAACCCACGGGTGGCCGACCTCTACGATTACCTGCACCCGGCAGTGCTGCAAGCCCTGCAGCATGTGGTGCGCGACGCCCATGCCGAAGGCAAGCCGGTGAGCATCTGCGGTGAAATGGCCGGCGACCCGGCGGCAGCGGTGCTGTTGATGGCAATGGGCTTTGATAGCCTGTCGATGAACGCCACCAACTTGCCGAAGGTGAAGTGGATGCTGCGTCAGGTTGAACTGAGCATGGCCAAGGACTTGCTGGCGGAGTTGATGACCATCGATAACCCGCAAGTTATCCACAGCTCGCTGCAACTGGCGCTGAAGAACCTGGGGCTGACGCGAATGATCAACCCGGCTTCTGCAAAAACCCTCTAGACCGCTATCGCAGGCAAGCCAGCTCCCACATTTGACTGTGTTCACAGTTCAACATGTGGGAGCTGGCTTGCCTGCGATGACGGCAGCCCAAGCGCCATCAAATGTTCAGTTCGACCTCTCCCAACCGTCCCCCCAACGGCCCAAAACTACGCTCCACCATCTGCCGCGACCCATCGGCATTCACAATCAGCGCCGTACTCGCCCGCGTCCCATAACTGGGGCTGGCGATAAACACGCTGGAGAGCAGGCTTTCGGTCGCCAAGCCCACGCCGGTGTCCGGCAAGTCGGCAAATGGTGCGGTCTGCGGGTCGCTCAAGATTTCCAGCAAGGCCTGCGGCTGTGGGTGCTCCAGCAATTCACCCAACGCCGCCCTGGCCTTGAGCAATTTGGGCCAGGGCGTATTCAGGCCGGCATTCGACAGGCCATAAACCCCAGCCTCCAACCGCGTCGGCTCGGTCTCATTGGCGTTGTAATGCCACAGCTCATCCCGCGTGCCTACCAGCAGGTTAAAACCGGAGTATTCAATCGAACGGCCGTTAACATCGGCCAAATATTCGTCAATTGGCAGCGATCCACTGAGAAATCGCGCCACCAACTCCCCTCGGGACTTACGTGCAGGCGGCTGGTGCGGGTCGCGAATATTGGTCAGGGCAGCAAACCGCCCCTCGGCGTTCACCCCAAGCCAGGTGCCACCGGCTTCCTGGTCGCGACCAGCGTAGACATGTGGCGCATCCGGCCACTGAGCCAGCGGCAGGCTGGGGCGGGCGTAGAACTCATCACGGTTGGCCGCGACGATCAGCGGCTGGGCGTGGCCCGGCCGCCAGGCGAAAACAATCAGGCACATAAGGCGTTCCCTTTGTGTTTTGTTCACTCTACCCATACAGCGGATGGCTATCCATCGTATCGAAGTTGGGCCGAGCGCCTTCCATCCGTTAACATGCCGGGCTATTGGGCGTGTCTGAACTTCTTAATTTGAAATTGCGGCTGTAACGCAGGCTTAATCCCACACCGGCATGGTCCGGTGCGCCATGACTAATGATTTAACGAGGAGTCGCAATGCTGCCTTACCCGCAGATCAACCCGGTGGCCGTGGCCATCGGTCCGCTGCAAATCCACTGGTACGGGTTGATGTACCTGATCGGCATCGGCGGTGCCTGGCTGCTGGCTTCCCGGCGCCTGAACCGTTTCGACCCGACCTGGACCAAGGAGAAGCTCTCCGACATGGTGTTCTGGATGTCGATGGGCGTGATCGTCGGCGGACGCCTGGGGTATGTGCTGTTCTACGATCTTCCGGCCTATATCGCCAACCCGACGCTGATTTTCGAAGTGTGGAAGGGCGGCATGGCGTTCCACGGTGGCTTTGTCGGCGTGATGATTGCCGCATGGTGGTTCGGCCGCCGCAACGGCAAGTCGTTCTTCCAACTGATGGACTTCGTCGCACCGTTCGTGCCGATTGGCCTGGGTGCCGGGCGTATCGGTAACTTCATCAACGCCGAGTTGTGGGGCAAGCCGAGCGACGTGCCGTGGGCGATGGTGTTCCCACCCTTCAGCGACCCGGCGCAACTGCCACGCCACCCGTCGCAGCTCTACCAGTTCGCTCTGGAAGGTGTGGCACTGTTCCTGATTCTTTATATCTTCTCGCGCAAGCCACGCCCAACCATGGCGGTTTCCGGCATGTTTGCGTTGTTCTACGGGATCTTCCGCTTCATCGTCGAGTTCGTCCGCGTGCCGGATGCACAGCTGGGCTACCTGGCGTGGGGCTGGTTGACCATGGGGCAGATTCTCAGCATGCCGATGATCCTGGCGGGCCTGGGCCTGCTGTGGTGGGCGTACAATCGCCCGCAAGGCATCAAGAACGCCGCGCTTTAAATTCGAATGCCGAGGCTTTTGCGAGCCTCGGCTTCTTTGATACGGGTAAAAACATGAAGCAATATCTCGAACTACTGAACGACGTCGTGACCAATGGATTGACCAAGGGCGATCGCACCGGCACCGGCACCAAAGCCGTGTTTGCCCGTCAGTATCGGCATAACTTGGCCGACGGCTTCCCGCTGCTGACCACCAAGAAGCTTCATTTCAAAAGCATCGCCAACGAATTGATCTGGATGTTGAGCGGCAATACCAACATCAAGTGGCTGAACGAAAACGGCGTGAAAATCTGGGACGAGTGGGCCACCGAAGACGGCGACCTCGGCCCGGTGTACGGCGAGCAGTGGACCGCCTGGCCAACCAAGGACGGTGGCACCATCAACCAGATCGACTACATGGTCGACACGTTGAAAAACAACCCCAACAGCCGTCGCATCCTGTTCCACGGCTGGAACGTCGAATACCTGCCGGACGAAACCAAGAGCCCGCAGGAAAACGCGCGCAACGGCAAGCAAGCCCTGCCGCCGTGCCACCTGCTGTACCAGGCGTTTGTGCATGACGGCCATCTGTCGATGCAGTTGTACATCCGCAGCTCCGACGTATTCCTCGGCCTGCCGTACAACACCGCCGCGCTGGCGTTGCTGACCCATATGCTGGCCCAGCAATGCGACCTGATCCCGCACGAGATCATCGTCACCACCGGCGACACCCATGCCTATAGCAACCATATGGAACAGATCCGTACGCAGCTGGCGCGCACGCCGAAGAAGCTGCCGGAACTGGTAATCAAGCGTAAGCCGGCGTCGATTTACGACTACAAGTTCGAAGATTTCGAGATTGTGGGCTACGACGCCGATCCGAGCATCAAGGCTGACGTCGCCATCTAAAGCCTGTCTCGGTTAAAAATGTGGCAACTGGCTTATGTGGGAGCTAGCTTGCCTGCGATAGCGAAGTGTCAGGCGATACAAATGCCTCTGATCCACCGCTATCGCAGGCAAGCCAGCTCCCACAGTTGTTCTGTATGCACCTTAATGCCCGTGGCTTCTGCCCACATGCGAAGGCTCAGCCTCGCTGGCCGCCACACTGCCGCTGACCTCCAGCCGCTGCAAAATCCCGCACTGGTCCAGATCCGGCCCACCGCCGCAGCGTTGGCGCAGGTCGAGCAATTGCGCCTGCAACGCCAACAGCCCATCGATCCGCGCTTTCACATGGTGGATATGCTCGTCGATCAACGCATTCACACTCTCGCACTGGTCCTGCGGGCTGTCGCGCAGCCCCAGCAGGCTGCGGATTTCTTCAAGCGTCATGTCCAGGCTGCGGCAGTTGCGGATAAAGATCAGCCGCTCGGTGTGCGCCTGGGTGTACACGCGATAATTGGCATCGGTGCGCGCCGGGGGCGGCAGCAGGCCTTCTTTTTCGTAATAACGGATGGTTTCCACCTGACAATCGGTCAGTTTGGCCAATTCACCGATCTTCATCGCAGCAATCTCCAAATGGGTGCTTGACCCTATAGTGGCTACAGGGTCTTTACTTGGCAACAGGCACCTTTACGGACGCGACAGAATGAGCGATTCCATCCACACCCCGAAAAAACATGATCACAAGCACGACCATGATCATGACCATAGCCACGAACATAGCCACGACCACGGCGCCACGCTGACCCCGGTCAAAAAGCATGATCATGGCAGCCATGGCGATTCCTGCTGTTCCAGCAAGGTAGCGCCTGCTGTGGTTACGCTCAGCGAAGCGCCGACGGCCGGCTCGCGCCTGAGCACTTTCCGCATCGAAGCCATGGACTGCCCCACCGAACAGACGCTGATCCAGAACAAACTGGGCAAGCTTGCCGGTGTGCAGCAGCTGGAATTCAACCTGATCAACCGCATCCTCGGCGTCACCCATGACCTGCCGAGCACTGCGCCGATCATCGCGGCGATCAAATCCATCGGCATGCAGGCCGACCCTATCGAAGAGGGCACACCTGCTGCCGCGCCGCCTGCCAAGAAGCATTGGTGGCCGTTGGCAGTTTCCGGCGTAGGCGCGTTGGGCGCCGAAGTGCTGCATTTCACCGGCGTGGCGCCGACCTGGGTGATTGCCCTGGTGGCGCTGGTATCGATCCTCAGCGGCGGCCTCACCACCTATAAAAAGGGCTGGATCGCCCTGAAAAATCTCAACCTGAACATCAACGCGCTGATGAGCATCGCGGTAACTGGTGCGATCCTGATCGGCCAGTGGCCGGAAGCGGCCATGGTGATGTTCCTGTTTACGGTGGCCGAGTTGATCGAAGCCAAGTCTCTGGACCGTGCGCGTAATGCCATCAGCGGCCTGATGCAAATGACGCCGGAACAGGCCACGGTGCAGCAGGCCGATGGTTCGTGGCTTGAACAGGAGGTAAAAAGTATTGAATTGGGCGCGATCGTGCGGGTAAAACCCGGCGAACGCATAGGCCTGGACGGTGAAGTTACTGCCGGCCAATCCACCATCGATCAGGCGCCGATCACCGGCGAAAGCCTGCCGATTGAAAAAACCGTAGGCGATAAGGTCTTCGCCGGCACCATCAACCAGGCCGGTTCCCTTGAGTACAAGGTCACCGCAGCGGCCAACAATTCGACCCTGGCGCGCATCATTCACGCGGTGGAACAGGCCCAGGGCGCACGGGCGCCGACCCAGCGCTTTGTCGACAGCTTCTCGAAGGTCTACACCCCGGCAGTCTTCCTGTTTGCCCTGGGCGTGGCGATTATCCCACCGTTGTTCATGGCCGGCGTGTGGTTCGACTGGATCTACCGCGCCCTCGTATTGCTGGTGGTCGCGTGCCCATGCGCCCTGGTGATTTCCACCCCGGTGACCATCGTCAGCGGCCTGGCGGCTGCGGCGCGCAAAGGCATCCTGATCAAGGGCGGCGTGTACCTGGAGGGTGGTTACAAGCTCGACTACCTGGCCCTCGACAAGACCGGCACCATCACCCACGGTAAACCGGTGCAAACCGATTACCTGGCGCTGTTCCCCAACGTCGAAGACAGCGCACCCGCCTTGGCGGCCAGCCTGGCCGGGCGCTCCGACCACCCGGTGTCGCTGGCCATCGCCAAGGCAGCTGTGGATAAAAACTTGCCAAGCCACGTTGTGGATAACTTCGAGGCCTTGCCAGGTCGCGGTGTACGTGGCGACATCAACGGCGAAACCTACCACTTGGGCAACCACCGTCTGGTGGAAGACCTGGGCCTGTGCTCGCCGGCGCTGGAAGAAAAGCTGTTCGCCCTGGAAAAACAAGGCAAGTCAGTGGTGCTGCTGCTCGACAAGTCCGGCCCGCTGGCGTTGTTCGCCGTGGCTGACACGGTAAAAGACAGCAGCCGCGAAGCCATCCAGCAACTGCACGCGCTGGGCATCAAGACCCTGATGCTCACCGGCGACAACACCCACACCGCCCAGGCGATTGCGGCGCAGGTTGGCATTGATCAGGCCCAGGGCGATCTGTTGCCCACCGACAAGCTGCAAGCCATTGAAACCCTCTACGGCCAAGGCCGCCGGGTAGGCATGGTCGGCGACGGCATCAACGACGCCCCGGCCCTGGCCCGCGCCGAAATCGGCTTTGCCATGGCCGCCGCCGGCACTGACACGGCAATCGAGACTGCCGACGTGGCGCTGATGGACGATGATCTGCGCAAGATTCCGGCATTCATTCGTCTGTCGCGGCAAACGTCGAGTATCCTCAAGCAGAACATCGCCCTGGCGTTGGTGATCAAGGCGATCTTCCTGGCAGTCACCTTCCTGGGCATGGCGACCATGTGGATGGCGGTGTTCGCGGACATGGGCGTGAGCCTGCTGGTGGTATTCAACGGTCTGCGCCTGTTGCGCAAATAGAGGATGAGAGGGCGGTGTGCTGAGTGCTGAGTTAAAGGCGTTTTTTATGGTCGCCCGCCTGGGCAGCATTACCCAGGCGGCGAAAAAACTCGGCTTGAGCCAGCCCACCGTCACCACCCAGATTCGCAACCTGGAAAGCCAATACGGCGTTGAACTGTTCTACCGCGGCGGGCGGCGCCTCACCGTCAGTGACGACGGCGCGCGCCTGCTGCCGATGGTCAAGGCGCTGTTGCAGCAAGAGGCCGATATCGAGTTTTTCCTGCGCAATACTGGCCAGGTCCAGGGCGCTTTGAGGATTGCCGCCACGGCGCCGTATTACATCCTCGATCTGGTCAAAGCCTTTCGCGAACGCCTGCCCCATGTGGACGTCTCGGTGGAAATCGGCAATTCCCAACAAGTGCTCGAAGCACTGGACGATTACCGCGTCGATGTCGCGGCCTCCTCGCAACTGCTCGAAGACCCACGCCTGATCCGCCGCGTGCTGGGCACCGACCCGCTGGTACTGGCGGTGCATCGCAATCATCCCCTGGCCAAGCTTGAACATGTGCCACTGAGTGCGCTGGCCGGGCATACGCTGCTGATGCGCGAAGCCGGCTCTACCACGCGGCGGCTGACTGAAGAGATGTTGCAGGGCGCCGGCGTGAGTTACGGGCCGTTACTGGAAATCGGCAGCCGTGAGTCGATTCGCGAGGCGGTGCTGCGCAACATCGGCATCAGCATCATTGCCCGCCAGGAAGTGCCCCATGACCCACAACTGCGGGTGCTGACCATCGAGAATGCACCGCAGATTCCCGAGTATTTGTACTGCCTCAAAGAGCGCAAAGGCGCGCGGTTGCCGGCGGCGTTTCTGGGGTTGGCGCAGGAAATGTCGCCGCTCTGATCGTTCCCACGCTCCGCGTGGGAATGCCGCCCTGGACGCTCCGCGTCTGCGCTTGAATGTCGTGACGCGGAGCGTCACAAGATGCATTCCCACGCAGAGCGTGGGAACGATCGCCTTACACCCAAATCCACCAATACCACTATCACTGCCTTTTGCCTTTCTGCCACAAGAGGGACGCATTGCCCGCCTAGCATGGCCTTCATCAGTTTGATGAGGTGCCTTGCATGAACACAGCCCTGACCCAACCCGGTGCGCCAATGAAGGTGCGCGGTATCCAGAAACGCTTCGGCGCATTCACCGCGCTGGACAACGTGTCCCTGGAGGTCGCGGCCGGCGAGCTGGTGTGCCTGCTAGGCCCGTCCGGCTGCGGCAAAACCACCTTGCTGCGCTGTATCGCCGGCCTGGAGCGCCAGGACAGCGGGGAGCTTTACCTGGGCAACCGCGATGTTTCCTTGCTGCCGCCGCAGGCGCGGGACTACGGCATTCTGTTCCAGTCTTACGCGCTGTTTCCCAACCTGACCGTCGAAGCGAACATCGGCTACGGCCTCACCGGCAGTGGTCGCGACGAAGTGCGCAAGCGCGTCGGGCAGATGCTCGAACTGGTTGGCCTGGTCGGCAGCGAAAAAAAGTACCCCGGCCAACTCTCCGGCGGCCAACAACAGCGCGTCGCCTTGGCTCGCGCCCTGGCACCGGCGCCGTCATTGCTGCTGCTGGATGAACCCATGTCGGCCCTCGACGCCCGCGTGCGTGAGCATCTGTGTACCGAGCTGCGCCAATTGCAACGGCGCCTGGGCATCACCACGCTGATGGTCACCCACAACCAGGACGAGGCCATGCTGATGGCCGACCGAATTGCCGTGATGAACAACGGCAAGGTCGAGCAGTACGCCACGCCCCAGGAAATCTACGACCGCCCGGCCACGCCGTTTGTGGCGGAATTTGTCGGCCAGGGCAACTGGCTGCCGTTCAGCCGCAGCAGCGACAGTCATGCCCAAGTCGGCGGCCTGCACATGCGCCTGGATGACAGCGCCAGCAAAGCCAAGTCCGGCCGCTTGTTCTGCCGCCCGGAAGCCATCAGCGTCAACCCGCTGGTGCATGAAGAAAACCTGTTCCCGGCCAAGGTCCGCGAGATCACTTTCCTCGGCAACCGCTGCCGCATGAGCTTTGAGCTGGAGCAATTGCCTGGCCACCCGCTGTTGGCCGAACTGGCCCCCGAAGCCATGCCGCGCCTGGGCGCGCAGGATATCTGGGTGGCTCTGCCGCCGCGCAGCCTGCAGGTGTTTGCCTGAGATGGCTGCTGATATGAGTCTGCCGATACCCGACCACGTGGCTCGTCAGGTTTCCCGCGCTGAGCTTGGCGACCGCCTCTTTGTGGTCGGCGGCAAGCTGCTTTGGTTACTCCTGCTGGGCATTGCGGTGTTGTTGCCGTTGCTGGCGATCTTCTGGCGCGGCTTCAGCAGCGAAGCCGGGCAGGGCGGCGGCCTGGTCGCGGCGCGAGAGCTGGTGACCAGCGCCAACTTCCATTGGTTGTTGGGCAATAGCCTGAAAGTTTCCCTCAGCGTGGCGGCCATCGTCGTACCGCTGGCCTACCTGTTTGCCTACGCACTGCAACGCACGCTGATTCCCGGCAAGCCGATCTGGCGCGGCCTGTCACTGCTGCCATTGATGGCCCCTTCGATGTTGCCGGGTATTGCGCTGGTCTATCTGTTCGGCAACCAGGGCATGTTGCGTGGTTTGCTCTCGGACAATATCTACGGCTTCTGGGGCATTGTGCTGGGTGAAGTGATCTACACCTTCCCACACGCCTTGATGATTCTGCTGTCGGCGCTGTCCCTGGCGGATGCGCGCCTGTTCGATGCCGCCTCCAGCATGGGCGCCAGCCCGGCCCGGGCGTTTCGCAGCATTACCTGGCCGGCCACGCGTCAGGCGGTATTCGCGGCGTTTTGCCTGGTGTTCACCCTGACCATCACCGACTTCGGCGTGCCCGTGGTGGTGGGTGGCGATTATCAGGTGTTGGCGCTGGAAGCCTACAAGGCGGTGGTCGGCCAGCAACAGTTCGGTCGCGGCGCCTTGATCGGCATGGTGTTGTTGCTGCCGGCGCTGTTCAGCTTTGCTGTGGACGCCTGGCTGCGCCGTCGTCATGGCGATGCCATGAGCGGCCGCGCCCAGGTGTTCCAGCCGGCGCCATCGCGCTTGAGGGATGGCTGCTACCTGGCGATTGTGTTGTTGATATGCGCCGTGTTGCTGCTGGTGTTCGGCATGGCGGTGTATTCCTCGCTGGTGAAGTTCTGGCCGTACAACCTCTCTCTATCGCTCAATCACTACCAGTTTGAAGACACGGCCGGCGGCGGCTGGCTGGCGTATCGCAACAGCCTGACCATGGCGCTGTGCACCGCGCTGATCGGCAGCGTACTGATCTTCACCGGCGCCTACCTGATGGAAAAGACCAAGGGCCAGAAAGGCCTGAACCTGGCGCTGCGCATGCTCAGCTTTGTGCCGATGGCTGTGCCGGGCTTGGTGCTGGGCCTGGGTTACGTGTTCTTCTTCAACCTCAACGGCAACCCGCTGCATGTGTTCTACGGCACCATGACATTGTTGGTGGTGTGCACCATTGCTCACTATTTGACCACTGCGCAAATGACCGCAACCACCGCGCTGCGCCAGTTGGATGCCGAGTTCGAAGCCGCTGCGCTGTCCCTCAAGGCGCCGCTGTACCGCCACTATCTGCGTGTCACCGTGCCGATCTGCCTGCCCGCGCTGCTGGATATCGTGCGCTACCTGTTTGTGTCGGCGATGACCACCGTGTCCGCCGCGATCTTCCTCTACAGCCCCGACACCATCCTCGCCGCCGTCGCCGTGTTGAACATGGACGACGCCGGCAATGTGGGCGGCGCTGCGGCCATGTCGACCCTGATCCTGTTCACGTCGGCCGGCGTCTCGCTGCTGCTGGCGTGGGCCTCACGTGGCGCTTTACGCCGCTCTCAAGCCTGGCGCCAAACCGCGCCCGGCCAATAAAAGTCCCTGAAGGAGGTGCTCCATGTTCAAGCCCTTGGCCCTGGCCGCTGCTCTACTCAGCGCATTCAGCCTGAATGCCTTTGCCGCCAAAACCGAGTTGACGGTGTACACGGCCCTCGAAGCCGAGCAGTTGAAGACCTACAAACAGGCCTTCGAAAAAGCCAACCCGGATATCGATATTAAATGGGTGCGAGACTCCACCGGCATCATCACTGCCAAACTGCTGGCCGAAAAAGCCCGCCCGCAGGCGGATGTGGTGTGGGGGCTGGCTGCCTCCAGCCTGGCGATTCTCGATCAGCAAGGCATGCTGGATAGCTACGCACCCAAGGACTTGGACAAGATCGGCAAAAACTACCGTGACGCCGCCAACCCACCGGCCTGGGTCGGCATGGACGTGTGGGCTGCGACCATCTGCTTCAACACTGTCGAAGCCGAGAAACAAGGCCTGACCAAGCCGGTGAGCTGGCAAGACCTGACCAAGCCTGAGTACAAGGGCAAGATCGTGATGCCGAACCCGGCGTCGTCCGGCACCGGTTTCCTGGATGTGAGCGCCTGGCTGCAGACCTTCGGCGAGAAGCAGGGCTGGCAGTACATGGACGACCTGCACCAGAACATCGGCCAGTACGTTCACTCCGGCTCCAAGCCGTGCAAGCTGGCGGCTTCCGGGGAATTCCCGATTGGTATTTCGTTTGAGTACCCGGCCGTGCAGCTCAAACGCCAAGGCGCGCCGCTGGACATTATCTTGCCCAAAGAAGGCTTGGGCTGGGACATCGAAGCGACTGCCGTGATCAAGGGCACTGCTCACGCCGATGCGGCCAAAAAACTTGCCGACTTCTCCGCCAGCCCCGCTGCGATGGAGCTGTACAAGGACAACTTCGCCGTCCTCGCCCAGCCGGGTATCGCCAAGCCGCAGACCGAATTGCCGGCTGATTACGAACAACGCTTGATCAAGAACGACTTCGCCTGGGCCTCGAAAAACCGCGACAGCATCCTGACCGAATGGCGCAAGCGTTATGACGGAAAGTCCGAGAAGCAGTAACTGATCATCGTTCCCACGCTCCGCGTGGGAATGCTGCCCTGGACGCTCCGCGTCCGCTCTTGGAAGTCGTGACGCAAAGCGTCACTGGATGCATTCCCACGCAGAGCGTGGGAACGAGAGGAACACATGAGTAGCGATCTGTTAATCATCGGCGCCGGCATCCTCGGCCTGTCCCACGCCTACGCCGCCGCCAAACGTGGCCTCAAGGTCAAGGTCTTCGAGCGCAGCGCCACACCGCTGGGCGCCTCCGTGCGCAACTTCGGCCAGGCACTGGTCACCGGCCAACCCCCCGGGCCGATGCTTGATCTGGCGCAGGAAAGCCGTGATATCTGGGCGCACTGGGCACAGGTGGCCGGTATCCAGCTCAAGCGCAACGGCTCCTACCTGTTCGCCCGCACCGAAGCCGAAGAACATCTGCTGGAAGCCTTCTGCGCTGGCCGGGCGCAAGAACACGACTACAACGTCGAGCTGTTGCAAGGCGCGGCGATGAAAGACCTGTACGGCGGCCAGTTTCGTCATCACCGTGCCGCGCTGCATGGCAAGGATGATCAGCAACTGTATTCGCGCGAAGCGATCCCGGCGCTGATCAATTATCTGGCCCAGGAATTGAAGGTGCAGTTCTATTTCTCCACGCTGGTGCGCGACGTTGAGCCTGGTCAAGTACACACTACAGCGGGCAGCTTTCGCGGTGAGCAGGTCATCGTATGCTCCGGTCATGACTACCAAACCTTGTTGGCGGAGTCGATTGCCGGGCTCAACCCGAGCATCTGTCGCCTGCAAATGCTGCGCGCCCGGCCTGCGCTCAACCTGAACCTGCAACACGCATTGCTCACGGGCCTTAGTTGCGTGCACTACGGCGCGTTTGCCGACCTGCCGGAAGCTGCGCCAGTGCAGGCGCAGATCCTGCGTGAAGCGCCCCACCTGCAAGAGCACGGCATTCACTTGCTGATCAGTCCGACACCGCAGGGCGAGCTGATCATCGGCGACTCCCATGACTACGGCAGCGACGCATCGCCGTTCAATGCCGAGCAAGTCGATGACTGGCTGATCGAACTGGCTGAGCAAACGTTAGGCTGCAAAATCCAGGTAGTGGAACGCTGGCAAGGTGTCTATGGCTCACGCGGCCCGGCACCGTTTTCATTCCTGCCTGCGGCGCCGGGCGTGAGCGCGGCGTTGATGCACTCCGGCGTAGGCATGAGCGTTGGCCCGGCGATGGCCGAGCGAAATATCACAGCATTGTGGGGAGACGCATCATGAATCCGGAACAGGCAATCGCCGAAGTCTTCGGCTTATACGAACAGCACGGCGCGGCCGATTACATCGGCGAGCCAGTGTCGCAGATCGAACATATGTCCCAGGCTGCGCAGCTCGCTATGGCCGAAGGCTTCGACGATGAGGTGGTGCTGGCGGCGTTTTTCCACGACATAGGGCATCTCTGCGGGCAGGGCGGTGAGAACATGGGCGGCTATGGCGTGGTCAGCCACGAACGCCTGGGTGCGGACTATTTGCGCCGCGCAGGCTTCAGCGAGCGCATGGCCAAACTGGTGGAGTACCACGTGCAAGCCAAACGCTACCTGACCTTCAGCCAGCCGGACTACTGCGCGCGCTTGAGTGAAGCCAGCCGCCGTACCCTGGGTTACCAGGGCGGTGTGATGACGGCCGAAGAGGCTCGGGCTTTTGAGCAAGATCCGCTTTGCGAGGTCAGCCTGCGCCTGCGTGATTGGGATGAGCAGGCCAAGCAAATGCACGTGCCTGTACTGGACTTGGAGGTATTAAAGTTCAAGGCTCGGCGGCTACTGACGTTGCCTTCATAAGAATGGCGTGATTCCGACCGATGACACGGACGCAGCGCATGGAGTCAATGTCCACGCACTCTGTAAGGTACGCCCTCTGATTAAGGGAGCGATTTAGATGCGTTATTTGAGAGTTGCCGTGAAGGATCAAAGTGCTAATGCTTTGGCGGATACCGTGGACCTTCTGTTTTTTCAACGCACGCCAAAGCTGCCGGATGAGCTGGTGCGCCAGGCCACAGCTGTCGACTTATCTGCGGATGGCCTGGTCGATTACCAGATCACCGGTGACATCGACGGCAATGGTGTCTCGGGGGAGAGGGACAGGGCGTTACTCAAGGATTTTGCCAATGCTGTATTGAAAGTGAATTGGCTCTGCCGTCCACCCATGCCCAACCGCTCGATCAACTTTTATGTGAGCCGTTTCACCGTCGCAGGCGACCCCGCCGAAGTTCGCTTGGATCTCTATCAGAACGAAAAACCCATGATTGAAAAACAGCGGCTGAAGTTCAGCGTCACCGCGTGCGATAGCCTCGGCATGGGCGTAATGCAACTGGATGACGAAGCGCTGCCTCTTGAGCTGTTCGACACCATGGATCTAAAGGCACTGCAATCAATGGCCAATCTGTATCTGAAGTTCAACTGGCGTTAAGGGGCGACACATGTCGAGCCTTCTTACAGCGGGCATCGACTGTGTGCGCTGGTGAGCGCACGAGGCATGAATTAGCTTTTCAGGAAACCTCCATGCGCTATTCACCCTTGCGATAACACCCCGCTGATATGGAACGCCGCCTATGACTTTGATAGTGACGGGGCGTTGGAGTGGAATATTCACTTCGATATTAACCGTGACGGCGTCACCAATGACGTCGACAAGGGCTTGGTGCAAGTGCTCGCCGATACGGTTTTGAAGTTCAATTGGTTTACTGACGACGAGGGATGTCCAGTATGAAACGAGAGTCTGTGATGCGTTACTTGAAAGCCACCGCTCAGGACAGAAGCGGTAATGGCAAACCCGACATGGCGGTGTTGCAGTTTTTTCAGCGGGCCGACAACGACCCTGACGAGCTGGTGCATGAAGCCGTGGCCGTGGATATTACGGCTGACGGTGCTGCCGATATCCTGCTACCCGGCGATATCAACGCTGATGGCTATAAATCAGCGGAAGACAAAGTGTTGCTCAAGGCGTTTGTCGATACCTTTTTGAAGCAAGGCTGGTTTAACCCCGGCGATACCTGGCGGCGTTACTTGACGATGCACGTCAGTCACTGGGCGAAAGATGGCGTGCCCAATGCGATCAAGCTGAATTTTTACCAGTGCTGTTCACTGCAGGGTAAACGCGCGCTGGTGTACAGCGCGGCTGGTTATGACGGCGATAGTGATGGGGTTCTGGAGTCATTTACCAACAGTGACTTGGATCGGGATGATGTTGCTGACCACCGCGACAAACTTGCGATTAAGGTCTTGTGCAACGCTTTCCTCGCATTCGACTGGCATACACAACCCATCAAGACGGCTTAACCTCAGCCTCATTGAGTTTGGTCGCCAAGACTTCGACCTGCTCTTGGCGCTCGGCTTGGCTCAGCTTGGCGTGAGGGTTGAGCGACGACCATTGCGGATGGGCGCGCGCCTTATACAGCGCATCCGGCAACTTGCCTTCACGCCAGGTTTTGTCCTGCGGCGAGTCGACCTTGATGCTGTGCATCGCCGCATGGCCACGCAGGTTCAGGGCCTTGAGCAATTGACGTTGGCGCAGGGCGAGCAGGCGCAGCACGCTGTCGTCGACGGTCAGCTCGCGCTGGCCCTTGAGCTTGCCCAGCAGGCGGCTGCCGTAACTGCGTGCGGTTTGCAGTGCGCCACCGGCAATGGCACCGGCGAGGGCGGCGGCGCCGAGGGTGAGACCGCCGACCAGCAGGTCCACACCCGCACCGGCTGCCGCGCCTGCGGCGATCCCGCCGCCGACCCGAACGCCGAGTTGTTTGAGGGTTTCGGGGTTGAACAGGTCATCGCCCCAGCGGCCATCCAGCAAGGGCAGGTCGCTGGCCGCGGCGTCCTGTGGGCGAAAACCGAATAGCTTGAGCAACGCCTCTACGCATTTCTGTTCGCGCTGGCGCACGGCTTTACGCAAATCAGCGATGGCTTGCTGCTCATCTTCGGTGACCACACTGCGCCGGCATGCGGCGCAGTCGATCAGCAGCTCGGCGATCAAGCGCGCAGCGCTTTGCTGACGGGCCTGGCGTTGGGCTTGCTGATCGAGGATCAGGCGTTCCAATTGCGGCCGTGAGTTTTCCAGCAGCAGTGCCAGGCTTTCATACAAGCGGCGTTCGCCGTCTTCCGGCGGCGCCACGCTGTCGAAACGCACCAGCGCATGCAGGCCGAGGCGGGCCAGGGCTTCGCGCCAGTCCGGCTCGCGGTGGTCGTTGCTGCTGACGAAGTTGAGCACCGGCAGCAATGGCTTGCCGCAACTGGCCAGCACTTGCAGCTCGTCGCGGTACTTGGCCAGCACTGGTTCGCGGGCGTCGATCACGTACAAACCGGCGTCCGAGGCCAGCAGTTGCCGCAGCACTTTGGCCTCCTGTTCAAAACGCTGGCGGGCTTCGCTGCCTTCCAGGAACCGCGCCAGGCGAGCCGGGCCATCGAGGCGTTCGCCGGGTCGGTCCAGGCGTTCCAGGTAATCAAGCAACGCGATGGCATCCTCCAGGCCGGGCGTGTCGTACAGCTCCAGCAAGGCTTCGCCATCGACCGACAAACGCGCGCCTTCCACATGACGGGTGGTGCTGGGGCGATGGGAGACTTCGCCAAAGCCCACATCACGGGTCAACGTGCGTAGCAGCGAGGTCTTTCCGACATTAGTGTGGCCGACCACGGCGAGCTTCAGCGGTTTAGTCATGACCGGTCTCCAGCCAGTTCAGCGGCGCACAGTCGGCGAACGGCAGCTCCAGCTGTTGCAGCGCGGCGTGCCAGTCGCCCAAGCGCTCGGCGTCCAGCGCCTGGCCGGGTGGCGCCTGCAACAGCCATACGCGGGTGGCGGTGGCGCTGCGGGCCAGCTCGGCGATCAACGCCAGGCTGCCACGATCCGGCGAGCGGCGCGGGTCACAGGCAATGGCCAGGCGTGCGGGCGGGAAGCGCGTGAGTTGTTCCAGCAGTTTGTTGCGCGATTCGCGGCTGTCGAGGATGCCAGCATTCTTGACGCTGCTTGGCAGCTTGGGCGGCCACGGGTGCTGATCGTCGAGTTCGATGGCCACCAGCAGAGCGCCGTCGCTTTCCAGGTCGCTGATGCCGCCAGTGACGTGGTGCAGTTGTTCGGGCGCGGCGTCGTTGACGCCCAGCCGTTCACTGCTTGGCATCAGGCGTTCGCGTAATTGGCTGTAGCCGGGCAGGTTGAGGTCCAGGCGCAACGCAGCACGCCCGCGTTTCCAGCGCCACAGGCACAGCAGGGCGAGGAGCAATCTGGGCAGCAGGCCGTACACCAGCAGTACGCCTACCAGCCACGCGGCCCAGGCCTGGCGGGCGCTTTCGATATTCAGGGCCGAGTCACCGCTGGCGCGGATCATCTCCACCGTCGGCACATTAAAACCCAGCAAGGCGGGCAAGCTGCCGAGGGCTTGGGTGACGGCAACAAAGGTATCGGCGCCGAGGATGGTGGTTTCCCACACAAAACCGTAGCGCCGCGTGGCCAGCAGTGTCAGCAGAATCACCAAGGCGCTGAGCAATGCCAACAACCACAGGCTGTTGACCAGCACACCCACGGCCCAACGGTTGAGTTTCTGGCGCTGCAACAACAGCAACAAGGCTGGCGCCAATTGCGCGGCTTTGGCATCCCGGGCAAGTTTTTCGCTGAGCCACAACCACAGCCGCCCGAGGCTGGCGCTGTGTTCACCGGCAAACAGCAAGCCCAAGGCCCAGCTGATTAACAGGATCAGGTTCAAGCCGAGCAGGCTGCCCAAGGCCCAGAACACGTTCACCGGCGTCAGGCCGTTGCCCAAGGCGGCAAAGGCCAGCCCGGCGCCACTGATAACCGCGACCACCGCCAGCAGCACCAACGCCAAACGAGCGCCTTGCAGCCAGCGGGTGAGGGCGGCGGTCAGCCCATCGCGCTCGGCCAGGTGCAGGGCACGGTGCTGGATGCGCGTCGCCAGGTCGCCACCGGCCGTGCGCGCCAGCCGGTTGGCTTCCAGGTCTTCCAAGGGGCCTGCGTGTTCTTCGCGCAGGCGCACGGTTTCGGTCAGCCAAAGTGTATGCAGCGGGTTCAGAGCAGTCACGCGCCGTCCTGTTGAGCAAGTGAGCTTGGAGCATAACCGCAGACTCGTGGCTCTGGTATTCTCGTCGGCATGAAAAAAACTCTCCCTTTAAGCCTGATCGCAGCCCTTGGTGAAAACCGGGTGATCGGCGTCGACAACAGCATGCCCTGGCATTTGCCGGGGGATTTTAAATATTTCAAGGCCACCACGCTCGGCAAGCCGATCATCATGGGGCGCAAGACCTGGGATTCCCTGGGCCGACCGTTGCCGGGGCGCTTGAACATTGTGGTCAGCCGTCAGACCGGCTTGGCGCTCGAAGGTGCGGAAGTTTTTCCGTCACTGGACGCGGCGGTTGAGCGGGCTGAAGCCTGGGCGCTGGAACAGGGCGTGGATGAGCTGATGCTGATCGGCGGTGCGCAGCTGTATGCGCAGGGGCTGGAGCAGGCGGATCGCCTGTATTTGACGCGGGTGGCGTTGAGCCCGGAAGGCGATGCATGGTTTCCGGCGTTTGATTTGAACCAGTGGAAGTTGGTGTCAAACGTCGAGAACCTGGCTGAAGGCGATAAGCCTGCCTACAACTTCGAAGTCTGGGAAAAAGCCTAAAAGCATCGCAGGCAAGCCAGCTCCCACAGTTGACCGATTTCTCCTGAGGAAACCGATTCAAGTGTGGGAGCTGGCTTGCCTGCGATAGCGGTCTATCAGACCTGCGCTAATTCAGCATGCTCATCGGCATCCAGCAGCGCTTTATCCGTCTGCCCCATGATCTGGCTGGTAATCGCCCCGGCTGTCATCGAACCATTCACGTTCAACGCCGTGCGGCCCATGTCGATCAGCGGCTCCACGGAAATCAGCAGCGCCACCAGTGACACCGGCAAGCCCATCGCCGGCAGCACGATCAGCGCGGCAAAGGTTGCACCGCCGCCCACGCCTGCCACACCGGCCGAACTCAAGGTCACAATCGCCACCAACGTCGCGATCCACAGCGGGTCCAGCGGGTTGATGCCCACGGTCGGTGCAACCATCACCGCCAGCATGGCTGGGTAGAGACCGGCGCAACCGTTCTGGCCGATCGTCGCGCCAAACGAGGCGGCAAACCCGGCGATGGATTGCGGAATGCCCAGGCGACGGGTCTGCGCTTCAATGCTCAGCGGAATGGCTGCCGCACTGGAACGACTGGTGAAGGCAAACGTCAGTACCGGCCACACCTTGCGGAAGAACCGCAGCGGGTTGATCCCGGCCAGCGACAGCAATAGGCCGTGAACCACAAACATCAGCCCCAGAGCCAGATAAGACACCACTACAAAACTGCCGAGCTTGATGATGTCTTGCAGGTTGGAGCCGGCGACTACCTTGGTCATCAGCGCCAGCACGCCGTAGGGCGTCAGCTTCATCACCAGGCGCACCAGGCGCATGACCCAGGCTTGCAGGGTGTCGATGGCGTTAAGCACTTTCTGGCCTTTTTCCACGTCATCCTTGAGCAGTTGCAGCGCGGCAACCCCCAGGAATGCAGCGAAAATCACCACGCTGATGATCGACGTCGGCTTGGCGCGGGCCAGGTCGGCAAACGGGTTGGCCGGTACGAACGACAGCAGCAGCTGCGGGATATTCAGGTCGGCAACCTTGCCTGCGTAATCACTCTGGATCACTTGCAGGCGTGCCATCTCCTGGGTGCCCGCCACCAGACCTTCGGCGGTAAGGCCGAACAGATTGGTCAGGCCGATACCGATCAGCGCCGCAATCGCGGTGGTGAACAGCAGCGTGCCGATGGTCAAAAAGCTGATCTTGCCCAGGGACGAGGCGTTATGCAGGCGCGCCACGGCACTGAGGATCGAGGCGAACACCAGCGGGATCACGATCATTTGCAGCAGTTGCACGTAGCCATTGCCGACCAGATCAAACCAACTGATCGAGGCCTTCAGCACCGGGTTGCCGTCGCCATAAATGGTGTGCAACACCGTGCCGAACACCACGCCCAATACGAGGGCAAACAGCACCTTCTTGGCGAGGCTCCAGTTCGTGCGACGGGTTTGTGCCAGGCCCAGCAACAGGGCCACGAACACCAGTAAGTTGAGAATCAGGGGCAGATTCATTGAAGCTCCGTTGAGAAGGCAGCCAATCGCGTGAGCCTGCGATTGCGAACCGGGAAGCCTAACAGTTTGAAATATATTGATTTAATACCAATATGGAATGGCGACTGTCGTTTTTGGAATAAGCATTTGGCGCTCAGGCACATGCCCTTGGCGTTATCACGACGCAAGCGGTCGTGCTCGGGCGATAACTGTCATACAGATTTGTTAGCGTCGGTGTCTTTCACTCAGGGAGAAAACGCTTATGAAGCTCGCGCCAAAACTACTTGCCGCCGCCTTCTGCCTCGGCCTCGTCAGCCAGGCATTTGCCGCCACAGAGTTGAAACACTGGCCGGCGCCGGCCGCCGAGCAACTGAACAAGATGATCGCCGCCAACGCCAACAAGGGTAACTTCGCGGTGTTCGACATGGACAACACCAGTTACCGCTACGACCTCGAAGAGTCCTTGCTGCCCTACATGGAAAACAAGGGCCTGATCACCCGCGAGAGCATGGACCCATCGCTGAAGCTGATGCCGTTCAAGGACACCGCCGACCACAAGGAAAGCCTGTTCAGCTACTACTACCGCCTTTGCGAAGTCGACGACATGGTCTGCTACCCATGGGTTGCGCAGATTTTCTCGGGCTTCACCCTCAAGGAGCTCAAGGTCCAGGTGGACGAGCTGATGGCTTCCGGCAAGCCGGTGCCGGTCACCTACTTTGAAGGCGATGTGGTGAAGAAGTCTGAGGTGCAGCCGCCAAAAGTCTTCACCGGCCAGGCCGAGCTGTACAACAAGCTGATGGAAAACGGCATCGAGGTGTATGTGATGACCGCCGCCTCCGAGGAGTTGGTGCGTATGGTCGCCGCCGATCCGAAGTACGGTTACAACGTCAAACCCGAGAACGTCATCGGCGTGAGCACCTTGCTCAAGGATCGCAAGACCGGCGAACTGACCACTGCGCGTAAGCAAATCACTGCGGGCAAGTATGACGAGAAGGCCAACCTCGGCCTGGAACTGACGCCGTACTTATGGACCCCGGCAACCTGGATGGCCGGCAAGCACGCAGCGATCCTGACCTACATCGACGAGTGGAAAAAACCGGTGATCGTCGGCGGTGACACACCGACCAGCGACGGTTACATGCTATTCCACGATGTGGACGTGGCCAAGGGTGGCATTCACTTGTGGATCAACCGCAAGGACAAATACATGACCCAGCTCAACGGCATGATGGCCAAGCACGCGGCTGCTCAGGCCAAGGAAGGCTTGCCGGTGACGGCGGACAAGAACTGGGTGATCGTCAAGCCGGACGAAATCCAGTAACGCGGTCAGTGTGGGAGCTGGCTTGCCTGCGATAGCGATCGGTCAGGCTCAGAGAGGCAAGCTGACACGCCGCCATCGCAGGCAAGCCAGCTCCCACAGTTGATCTCTGTTGTCTGGGGAGTTTTATTCAGGCAAAAAAATGCCCCGCACGTGGCGGGGCTTTTTTATGGGCGGGCTTACAGGCCGTCGAGCATCGCCTTGTTACGCACAGCACCTTTGTCGGCACTGGTGGCCAGCAGGGCGTAAGCCTTCAACGCGGTGGTGACTTTGCGCGGACGCTTCTCCACCGGTTTCCAGCCTTTCTTGTCCTGCTCAACCCGGCGTGCCGCCAGTTCTTCGTCGCTGATCAACAGGTTGATCGAGCGGTTCGGAATGTCGATCAGCACCTTGTCGCCGTCCTGCACCAGACCAATCGCGCCACCGGCAGCGGCTTCTGGCGAAGCGTGGCCGATCGAGAGGCCCGAGGTGCCGCCAGAAAAGCGGCCGTCGGTCAGCAAGGCGCAAGCTTTGCCCAGGCCTTTGGATTTCAGGTAAGACGTAGGGTAGAGCATCTCCTGCATACCCGGGCCGCCTTTCGGGCCTTCGTAGCGGATGATCACGATGTCGCCTTCTTTCACTTCGTCGGCGAGGATGCCGCGCACCGAGCTGTCCTGGCTTTCGTAGATCTTGGCGCGGCCTTCGAACACGTGGATGGATTCATCCACACCGGCGGTTTTCACCACGCAGCCATCCAGGGCAATGTTGCCGTACAGCACGGCCAGGCCGCCTTCTTGCGAGTAGGCGTGCTCGACACTGCGGATGCAGCCGTTTTCACGGTCGTCATCCAGGGTTTCCCAACGGGTCGACTGGCTGAACGCGGTCTGGGTCGGGATACCCGCCGGGCCAGCCTTGAAGAAGTGATGCACCGCTTCGTCGTCAGTCTGGGTGATGTCCCACTTGGCGATGCCTTCGGCCAGGGATTTGCTGTGCACAGTCGGCAGGTCGGTGTGCAACAGGCCTCCACGGGCCAGCGAGCCAAGAATCGAGAAGATCCCGCCGGCGCGGTGCACGTCTTCCATGTGGTACTTCTGGATATTCGGCGCGACTTTGCACAGTTGCGGCACATGACGGGACAGACGGTCGATGTCGCGCAGGTCGAAGTCGATCTCGGCTTCTTGCGCTGCGGCCAGCAAGTGCAGGATGGTGTTGGTGGAACCGCCCATGGCGATGTCCAGGGTCATGGCGTTCTCGAACGCCTTGAAGTTGGCGATATTGCGCGGCAACACCGACTCATCGTTCTCGGTGTAGTAACGCTTGCACAGCTCGACGATGGTGCGGCCAGCCTGCAGGAACAGCTGTTCGCGGTCGCTGTGGGTGGCCAGGGTGGAACCGTTGCCCGGCAAGGCCAGGCCCAGGGCTTCGACCAGGCAGTTCATCGAGTTGGCGGTGAACATGCCGGAGCACGAACCGCAGGTCGGGCAGGCGCTGCGTTCGTATTCCGCGACCTTCTCGTCAGAAGCGCTGGAATCGGCGGCGATGACCATGGCGTCGACCAGGTCGAGGCCGTGGGAGGCGAGCTTGGTCTTGCCGGCTTCCATCGGGCCGCCGGAGACGAAGATCACCGGGATGTTCAGGCGCAGGGCGGCCATCAGCATGCCGGGGGTGATCTTGTCGCAGTTGGAGATGCACACAATGGCGTCGGCGCAGTGGGCGTTGACCATGTATTCCACGGAGTCGGCAATGATCTCGCGGCTCGGCAGCGAATACAGCATGCCGTCATGGCCCATGGCGATGCCGTCATCCACGGCGATGGTGTTGAATTCCTTGGCGACGCCACCGGCGCGTTCGATCTCGCGGGCGACCAGTTGGCCCAGGTCCTTGAGGTGGACGTGGCCCGGTACGAACTGGGTAAAGGAGTTGGCAATCGCGATGATCGGCTTCTTGAAGTCGTCATCTTTCATCCCCGTGGCACGCCACAGTGCGCGCGCGCCGGCCATGTTGCGGCCGTGGGTGGATGTTTTCGAGCGGTAATCTGGCATGGAGCACTCCGGGCGGCTAATCAAGTACTAAAGGGAAGTGAGCTTCTATTGACGTATGGAGCACTCAGAAAATGGCCGTGTGTCCAAACGTTGCCACTCGCGTCGCGGGATCGCCGCGTGCCTGGGCCTCGAGCTCATAAACCCGCCGGGGGATGACTGGCGATGAATAAGGCCGATTCTACACCGCTGGCGGCTGGAGGGAATGACCGTCTGTGGCGAGGGCGCTTGCTAGCGACCCACACGTGCATTCGCCACCCAGCCCCACAGGCTGAAAACGATGAAGCTTACGGCGATGGTCATCAGCAAATGGTTGCCGGTCTGCGCGAGGGCGGCGCTGCTGATGGCCGCGGTCAGGAACATGATGCTGTTGCCCGCCGACGCTGCCGTGCCTGCGCTGCTGGAAAACAGCAGCATCGCCGCCGAAATTGCGGCAGGCCGCACAAGAGTGACGGCCAGGGCGCTGATCAGCATCGGGATCAGCAAAGTCAGGGGGGTGATGGCCTCAACGCTGATAATCAGCGTTAACAAAATGCCGGCCACCAGCAGCAATCCCAGCCCGATATTGATTTGCCGGGACAGCGAGATGCGCTTCTGCAAGTACGATGCCGCGACGCCACCGAGCAGGTAGGCCACGCCGTACACCATCAACACCAGTGCGTACTGGTATTCGGACAGTTTCAGCGCATCCATGAAAATCAGCGGCGTCACGCTGATCAAGGCGAAATAGCAGGCGAACACCAGCGCGGCGATCCACCAGTAGCGCAGGAAGTCGCGGTTGCCAGCGACGGCTCTGAGCGTACCGATGATTGATACCGGCGCGCGGTGCGGGCTGGCGGCCTTGGACGGCAGGATGCAGAGCGCATGGATCAACATGCCCAGTGCCATCAGCGCAAAGCCGTAGAAGCTGCCTTGCCAGTCGAAGGTGGTTTGCAGCCAGGAGCCGATCAGCGGCGAGAGCGCCACAAACGAACCGCTAAGGGTCATGTAATACAGGCGTACGCGGGCGCGGTCCTGTTCTTCGAACAGGTCTTCGACCAGCGCATGGCCCAGTACGAAAAAACCGCAGCCCATGGCCTGCACGCAGCGAAACAGCAGGAAGGTCAGGTAGTCGGACGCGAACGCGCAACCCATCGCGCCGAGGATCGACAGCGTAATGCAGCCGATCAGCACTTCCTTGCGGCCCCATTTATCCGACAACGGGCCTGCAATCAATTGGGAAATTGAAAACACCAGCGTGAACAGACTGATCGACAGTGCGATTTCTGCGGTAGGTGTGTCGAACCTGGCAGCCAGCGCGGGAAACGAGGGCAGCAGAATGTTAATCGGGAAGAAACTGATCAGGGAAATGCAGGTGATGAGGATGAAGCGGGAGAGGTAGGGCCCAGACATTGTTTTTGTTTTCCGGAGTAATTCCAGAAACCGATACTAGTCTGCGAAATGTGGAATTCAATCAAAACCGTTGAAGGACGGTTTGTGTCGGAAAAATGTGGGAGCGGGCTTGTCCGCGATGGCTGAGTGTCAGTCAACAAACTCGTCAACAGGTCCACCGCTATCGCAGGCAAGCCAGCTCCCACATTTGATCTGCGTGTTACTTAGCTATTAGGCAACAATCGGCAGGTAATGCTCTTGATGTAGCGCGTTTCGGCAATCGCCGGGTGCACCGGGTGATCCGGGCCCTGGCCGCCGCGTTCGAGCATCTGGATGTTGCGGTCCAGGTGACGGGCGCTGGTCAGCAGGATGTTCTGCAGGTCGTCTTCCGGCAGGTGCATGGAGCACGATGCGCTGACCAGAATGCCGTCCTTGCTGAGCAGGCGCATGGCTTGCTCGTTCAGGCGGCGGTAGGCGCCTTCGCCGTTTTTCATGTCTTTTTTGCGTTTGATGAAGGCCGGTGGGTCGGCGACGATCACGTCGAAACGTTCTTCGCTGGCTTTCAGCTCTTTGAGGGCTTCGAACACGTCGCCTTCAATGCAGGTCATCTTCTCGGCAACACCGTTCAGTGCGGCGTTGCGCTCTACGCCGTCGAGGGCGAAGGCGGAGGCGTCGACGCAGAACACTTCACTGGCGCCGAACGCTGCAGCTTGCACGCCCCAGCCGCCGATGTAGCTGTACAGGTCGAGTACGCGTTTGCCTTTGGCGTACGGGGCCAGGCGGGCGCGGTTCATGCGGTGGTCGTAGAACCAGCCGGTTTTCTGGCCCTGGATCACCGGGGCTTCGAATTTCACGCCGTTTTCTTCCAGCGCCACCCACTCCGGCACCAGGCCGAACACGGTTTCGACATAGCGGTTGAGGCCTTCGGCGTCACGCGCGGCGGAGTCGTTCTTGAACAGGATGCCGCTTGGCTTGAGCACTTGGGTCAGGGCAGCGATCACGTCTTCTTTGTGCGCTTCCATGGTCGCCGAGGCGATCTGTACTACAAGGATGTCGCCGAAACGGTCGACGACCAGGCCCGGCAACAGGTCGGAATCACCGTAGACCAGGCGGTAGAACGGCTTGTCGAACAGGCGGTCACGCAGGGACAGGGCGACGTTGATGCGGTGCACCAGCAGCGATTTGTCCAGCGGCAACTTGATGTCGCGTGACAGCAGGCGGGCGCAGATCAGGTTGTTCGGGCTCATGGCCACGATGCCCAGGGTCTTGCCGCCAGCCGCTTCCAGGATAGCCTGGTCGCCTGCCTGGAAGCCGTGAAGAGGTGTGGCGGCCACATCGATTTCGTTGCTGTAGACCCACAGGTGGCCGTTGCGCAAACGACGATCGGCGTTGGCTTTGAGACGCAGGCTAGGCAGGGACATGACGTCGCTCCGGAAAAAAGAGCGGGAGTATACCTGTTGCGCCGTTATTCATGTGGGAGCTGGCTTGCCTGCGATGCAGGCGACTCGGTGTATCTGACGTACGGTGGTGATGCAATCGCAGGCAAGCCAGCTCCCACACAAGCCCAGAGCCCACATTCAATCCGGTTTTTGAGGTGTCGGTCAGCTTCCCATAGAGGTTAGAATTCGCGCCTAGTCCAGAGTGTGTATTTATGTCCCCAGAGCTTTCCGCCGAGCAGATCCAGCAGGCCCTGCAAGGCATCAGCGTGCCGCCTCAACCGCAAATCATGGTGGATTTGCAGATGGAGCAGTACATGCCCGACCCGGACCTGGAAGTGATCGCGCGGCTGATCTCCCAGGATCCAGGCCTGTCTGGTGCGCTGCTGAAGATCGTCAACTCGCCGTATTACGGCCTGAGCAACAAGATCGCCTCGATCCAGCGCGCGGTGAACCTGCTGGGCAGCCGCTCGATCATCAACCTGATCAACGCGCAGTCGATCAAGGGCGAGATGAGCGACGACACCATCGTCACCCTCAACCGCTTCTGGGACACCGCCCAGGACGTGGCCATGACCTGCCTGACCCTGGCCAAGCGCACCGGCTCGCAAACGGTCGACGAGGCCTATGCCTTGGGCCTGTTCCACGACTGCGGCGTGCCGCTGATGCTCAAGCGCTTCCCCAATTACATGGCGGTGCTGGAGCAGGCTTACGCCAATGCCGGCCCGGATTGCCGGGTGGTCGACACCGAGAACAACGCGTTCAACACCAACCATGCCGTGGTGGGTTACTACACCGCCAAATCCTGGCGCCTGCCGGAGCATGTGACCGACGCCATCGCCAACCACCACAACGCCCTGGCGATTTTCAGCGATGAGTCGTCGCGCAACCCGCAACTTAAAAACCTGTTGGCGATCCTCAAGATGGCCGAGCACATCTGCTCGTCCCACCGCGTGCTGGGCAACCAATCGGCGGACCATGAGTGGGATGCCATCGGGCATCTGGTGCTGGACTACGTGGGCCTGTCGGACTACGACTTTGAAAGCCTGAAGCTATCGATCCGCGAACTGGGCGCGCACTGACCCTTTAATCAAGAGGTACACATGCCCGAGTTACCCGAAGTCGAAACCACCCGGCGCGGGATTGCGCCGCATTTGGAAGGCCAACGCGTCAGCCGTGTGGTGGTGCGTGAACGGCGCCTGCGCTGGCCGATCCCGGAAGACCTGGATGTGCGCCTGTCCGGGCAGCGCATCGTGCTGGTGGAGCGGCGGGCCAAGTACCTGTTGATCAATGCCGAAGTGGGCACGTTGATCAGCCATTTGGGTATGTCGGGCAATTTGCGCCTGGTGGAAGTCGGCTTGCCAGCGCTCAAGCATGAGCATGTGGACATTGAGCTGGAGTCGGGCCTGGCGCTGCGCTATACCGACCCTCGGCGTTTTGGCGCGATGCTCTGGAGCCAGGACCCGCACAACCACGAACTGTTGCTGCGCCTGGGGCCGGAGCCGTTGACCGACCTGTTTGATGGCGAGCGTCTGTTCCAGCTGTCGCGTGGCAAGTCGATAGCGGTGAAGCCGTTCATCATGGACAACGCGGTGGTGGTGGGCGTGGGCAATATCTACGCGACCGAAGCGTTGTTTGCGGCAGGGATAGATCCGCGCCGGGCTGCGGGTGGTATCTCACGCGGGCGTTATTTGAAGCTGGCGATCGAGATCAAGCGCGTGCTGGCGGCAGCTATCGAACGTGGTGGCACCACATTGCGGGACTTTATCGGCGGTGATGGGCAACCGGGGTATTTTCAGCAGGAGTTGTACGTCTACGGCCGGGGCGGTGAGGCGTGCAAGGTCTGCGGGAGCGAGTTGCGCAATGTGGTGCTGGGGCAGCGGGCGAGTGTGTTTTGCCCAAAGTGCCAGAGCTGAGTGTCGGGTGATGGCTGATGTCGCCATCGCAGGCAAGCCAGCTCCCACATTTGGATGTATTCACCACTCTAAATGTGGGAGCTGGCTTGCCTGCGATGAGGCCTTTACAGGCAATAAATAACTTCAGGCCTTGCCGGTAATCAACCGGTACTTCTCCATCAACTGCTCTTCCGTTTCCGGATGGGCCTCATCCAGTGGAATACAATCCACCGGGCACACTTGCTGGCACTGAGGCTCGTCGTAGTGACCGACGCACTGGGTGCACAGGTTGGGGTCGATCACGTAGATCTCTTCGCCCTGGGAAATCGCAGCGTTCGGGCACTCGGGTTCGCAGACGTCGCAGTTGATGCAATCGTCGGTGATGATCAGGGACATGGAAACTCCTGCCAGGGCTGTCAGCCAGGGCATCTGAAAACTAATGCGTGCAATTGTGCCGCATTGGCGCCCGCAGTGCGAGCGTGTGGCAAGCCCGAATATCGGTCGCTGTCTCTGTGGCGAGGGAGCTTGCTCCCGTAGGGCCGCGCAGCGGCCCCGCTGTGCTGGAAACGATTGGGACTGCTGCGCAGTCCAGCGGGAGCAAGCTCCCTCCCCCCAAAAAGCCTTACTTCTTGAAGCGCAGGGTCAGCGCATCGGCTACGGCCGGATGCACGAACTTGGTGATATCTCCGCCCAAAGCGGCAATTTCACGCACCAACGTCGAGGAAATGAACGAGTAACGTTCCGACGGCGTAAGAAACAGGCTTTCCACGTCCGGCGCCAGTTGGCGGTTCATGTTGGCCAGCTGGAATTCGTATTCGAAGTCCGACACAGCGCGCAGGCCACGCAGGAACACATTGGCGTTCTGCTCTTTGGCAAAGTGCGCCAGCAACGTCGAAAAGCCCACCACTTCCACGTTGGGCAGGTGCTTGGTGACCTCACGCGCCAGCTCTACGCGCTGTTCCAAGGGGAACAGTGGGTTTTTCTTGGGGCTGGCGGCGACCGCGATGATCACATGGTCGAACAAGCGAGACGCACGTTCGACCAGATCGCCATGGCCTTTGGTAATCGGGTCGAAGGTACCTGGGTACAACACTCGGTTCATCGCGTCGTCCTGGCGGAGTCCGTTGGGGAACCGGATGGTATCGCAGCATTCCCGGTGGGCCAAGTCGACTTATGTAGATAGATACCGTGAATACCCGGTTTTTTCATGCTGTTTTCAGACGTTCGGCCAATGCTGTCGCCAGTTGCGCGGTCAACCCGTACACCGATAATTGTGGGTTGGCGCCAATGCTGGTGGGGAACAGCGAGCCGTCGTGGATCGACAGGTTACGCAATTGATGATGACGGCCGAGGCTGTCGGCCACCGCGTTTTTCGGGTCCTCGCCCATGGCGCAACCGCCCATCACATGGGCGCTGCCCAGCGTGGTGCGGTGCAGTTCCAGGCTCAGGCCATCGATCAGGCTGCGTGCCTCGGCCAGGGTATTCACGTAGCGTGCATCGTGATGCAGCGGCTTGACCGACTTGGCGCCCGCCGCGAACTGAATCTCGGCCATGGTATGAAACGCACGGCGCAGGCCGTCCCAGGCGTAGTCCGAGACCTGATAGTCGAGCACCGGTGTGCCGTCGCCACGTAATTCCACCGTGCCGCCGGGGCTGTCGGGGTGAAAGCCGTCGCGCAGCAGGGCGAGCATGGCGTGGGTGTGGGGCAACTGACTCATGTCCAGCGCGTTCCCGGTGCCGTAGCCGCCGAACAGCGTGCTGGCCAGGCCTGGATGCAGCGGCGGCGCCTCCAATTTGTAAGACATTTTGCCGGTGGTGCCGTCCTGCCACTGGAAGTGATCGGAATAGATCGACTGCGGAGCGCCATAGAACGGATTGATCACCTCGTCGAACTGCCCCGCGGAGAAATTCACCAGATGCAGGAAGGTACGCTTGCCCAGCCGCGAATGCGGGTCGGGCGCGTCCGAACGCATCAACAGCGCCGGGCTGTTGATGCCACCGCCCGCGAGCACGTAATGCTTGGCCTTGACCGTGATCTTGCGCCCGGTAGGCGCCACGCAACGCTCATCCATGGCCACGCATTCAAGGCTGCTGATGGTGTCGCCGCTGTATTTCAGGTGTTCGGCGCGGGCCAGGTAGAGCAGTTCGCCGCCCTTTTCCAGGGTGGAAGGAATGGTGGTCACCAACATCGATTGCTTGGCGTTGACCGGGCACCCCATGCCGCAGTAACCCAGGTTGAAGCAGCCGCGCACGTTGCGCGGAATCACGTGCCAGCTATAGCCGAGCTTTTCGCAGCCTTTGCGGATCACATCATTGTTGGCATTCGCTGGAATGGCCCAAGGGGCGATGCCCAGGCGCTGTTCCATTTTTTCGAACCACGGCGCCATTTCTGCGCTGCTGTGGCCCTTGACTGCATATTCACTGGCCCAGTGGGCGAGGGTGGCATCGGGTGTGCGAAAGCTCGAGGTCCAGTTGATCAGCGTGGTGCCACCGACGGCACGCCCCTGCAGGATAGTAATCGCGCCGTCCTTGCTCATGCGGCCGATGCCTTCCTGGTAGAGGCTGGCGTAGGCTTCGTCTTCGAGCAGCTTGAAGTCGCTGCTGGTCTTGAGCGGGCCTTCTTCGATCAGCAGCACTTTGTAGCCCGCAGCACTGAGGATCTCGGCAGTGGTGCCGCCACCCGCGCCACTGCCGATAATGGCCACATCGGCTTCCAGGGTCAGGTCATTGCTGAGGGCGGCGCCATTGTGGGTTTTCCAGCCACGGGCCAGGCCATCGCGGAACAGATCGGGTACGGGCATAGAAGTGCACTCTTATTTTTATACGAAGTTGCATTCAGTGTGGGAGCTGGCTTGCCTGCGATGGCGGTCTGCCTGCCTTTCATTTCTGGCTGATACATCGCTATCGCAGGCGAGCCAGCTCCCACATTGGGTCAGGTTGTCAGGTTTAGATCTTGGGTGGGCCGGGGTAGCCGCAATGCGCCCAGGATTGTGGCCGGAAGTACCAGGCCATGATCACCAGCTTGAGCAGCGAGCCCTGGCCCATGCGCAGCAGGTTCAGGTAGCTGTTCTCCCAGCGGTGCAGGAAGTTGCGGATCTGATCGCTGCTGGCGTTTTCCCAACTGCCCCAAATGCCGGTCAACGGGCCACGGGTGATGCCCATGCTCAGCACGTCGAACAGTTGCTGGGTGAGCTTGAACATCTCCGGCGACAGGTTTTGCAGGCTGTAGTCGAGTTTTTTCAGGGTGTCTTCGATGCCGGCGACCACGTCCTGGGCGCTGGCCGCGCCTTCGAGCAACACCGGGATGATTGCGCGCAAAAACGGCAGGTCGCTGCTGCGCAGCATGGCAAAGCCACTGGCCGGGGTGCTGCTGGAGCAGCCGCTGAGGCTGGCCCCCAAGCCGGCGGTGGCCAGGAATGCGCTGGCGCACAGGCCGATTTTCAGAACGCCGCGCCGTGACAGCGCGGGTGTTTCAGTCAGGCTAGGGTTCATTGTTATTGTTATCCCGAGGGTGGCGGAATCAGCGGATAAACAGCTTCTGGATCAACTTCTGGATGGCTTTGCCGTAAGGCGGGTAGATCAGTTTCGCCGCGTTCAGGCGCTGTTTGACCAGCACCCCTTTGGCCTTGCTGAACGTGAGGAAGCCTTCATGGCCGTGGTAATGGCCCATGCCCGACGGGCCGATGCCGCCAAAGGGCATATCGTCCTGGGCCACATGCAGCAGCGTGTCGTTGAGGCAAACACCGCCGGAATGGGTTTCGTGGAGCACGCGGTTCTGTTCGCCCTTGTTGTAGCCGAAGTAATACAGGGCCAGTGGGCGAGGGCGCTGGTTGATGTAGGCAAACGCTTGGTCGAGGCCGCGATAAGGCACGATCGGCAGCACCGGGCCGAAGATTTCGTCCTGCATCACCGTCATCTCGTCGCTGACATTCAGCAACAGGCTATGGGCCATACGCCGTGCCTGGCCCTGGTCATACAGCGGTATCAGGGTGGCGCCCTTGTCGGTGGCGTCTTTGACGTAGGCATTGAGCCGGGTCTGTTGCCGCTCATTGATGATGGCGGTGTAGTCCGGGTTGTCGGCCAGGGTCGGATAAAACCCGCGAACGGCGTTGCTGTAGGCCTCGACGAAACCTTCAACGCGGTCTTCCGGCACCAACACGTAATCCGGTGCCACGCAGGTTTGCCCGGCATTCAGGCATTTACCGAAGGCAATGCGCTCGGCGGCGTCTTTGAGTGGCACGTCCGCGGAAACAATGGCTGGCGACTTGCCACCGAGCTCCAGGGTAACCGGTGTCAGGTGCTCGGCCGCTGCGCGCATCACGTGTTTGCCGATGCTGGTGGCGCCGGTGAACAGCAGGTGATCGAAGCGCAATTTGGAAAATGCCATGCCCACTTCGGCCTCGCCCAGCACCACGCACACCAGGTCTTCGGGGAAGATTTTGGCCAGCAGCGCCTTCAGCAGTTCGCCCGTGGCGGGCGTGGATTCGCTGAGTTTGAGCATCACCCGGTTTCCCGCCGCCAAAGCCCCGACCAACGGGCCGATGGCCAAGTACAACGGGTAATTCCAGGGCACAATCACCCCGACCACACCCAGCGGCTGGTAGATGACTTTGGCTGACGCTGGTTGGAAGGCAATGCCTACCGCACGCCGGGAAGGTTTCATCCAGCCTTTGAGGTGTTTGCTTGCGTAGTGAATGCCATGCAGGCTGGGCATCAACTCGGCGAACAGGGTTTCGTCTGCGCTGCGGTGGCTGAAGTCCTGGCTGATCGCGGTGATCAGCGCCTGGCGTTCGTCGCTGAGCACGTCGCGTAAAGCCTTTAGCCACTGCTGGCGCTGTGCAGCTGGCGGCATCGGGTTGGCCGCATAGGCGCGACGTTGGGCGTCGAACAGGTCCTGGAGTTGATCCAGCGCCTGGGAATCTTGCAGGTAGGCAACGTTGGCAGACATGGCGCAGTTCCCGATTGTTATAGGTCTGCCTGGATTTTTAGAGTCATTGCTCTAAATTGTCAAATGTCATTGCAGCAACATGCGGATTTATCCTGACAAGGATAGGCCGTAAGATGCCCCATCCCGTGTTCAGAAGCTGATCCCCTATGGCACCACGAGTAAAGACCAGCGAGCGCATTGTGCAAACCAGCCTGGAGCTTTTTAACCAGCAGGGTGAGCGCAGCGTCAGTACCAACCATATCGCCGCCCATATGGAAATTTCCCCGGGCAACCTGTACTACCACTTCCCCAACAAGCAGGCGATCATCGCCGTGCTGTTTCGTGAGTACGAAGCGCTGGTGGACAGTTTCCTGCGCCCGCCACAGGGCCGCGCGGTGACTGTCGAAGACAAGCGCTTTTACCTGCAGGCCGTGCTGGCCGGCATGTGGCGCTACCGCTTCCTGCACCGAGACCTCGAACACCTGCTGGAAAGCGACCCGGAACTGGCCACCGGCTACCGGCGGTTTTCCCAGCGCTGCCTGATCCAGGGCGGGGCCATTTACCAAGGGTTTGTCGACGCTGGCATCCTCAGTATGGACCCGGTGCAAACCGAGGCACTGACCCTTAATGCCTGGATCATCCTCACCTCGTGGGTGCGGTTCCTGTGCACCACCAATGAGAACTCCGCGCACTTGAGCGCCGAAGCGATCAAGCGCGGTGTGTATCAGGTGCTGGTGCTGGAGGCGGGGTTTGTCACGCCCCAGGCGAAAGAGGCGGTGGATGCCTTGTTCAAAGAGTTTTACGTGCCGTTGAACCAGGCACTGGAAGAAGTGAAGTAGGACCTTTCCCGAATCTGTTCACAGGAGCCCGTCATGTCGCTTGCCCAACTGATCAGCCCCCAGCAATTGGCCGAACGCCAAAAGGCCGCGGGGCTGGTGATCCTGGATTGTCGTTTTGCCCTCGAAGACCCGGACTACGGGCTGTGCAGCTATGCCGAAGGGCATATCGAAGGCGCGCAATATGCCGACTTGGAGCGTCATCTCAGTGGGCCGGTGACCAAAGGCGTGACCGGCCGCCACCCGTTACCGGCGGCGGACACTTTGGTTGCGCAACTGCGGGCCTGGGGCATCCATGCCAACACCGACATCGTCCTGTACGACGACGGCCCTGGCGCCTATGCCGCCCGCGCGTGGTGGTTGCTGGCCTGGCTGGGCAAGCGTGACGGGGTGTTTATCCTGGACGGTGGTCTCAAGGCCTGGCACGCCGCCGGTTTCCCGTTGAGCCTCGATGCACCGGTGGTGGAGCCGGGAGCGTTCGCCGGTAAGCCGGACAACCGCCTGCTGCTGGACGCCGAGCATTTGCAAAAGCGCTTGGGTGAGCCGGGCCTCACCTTGATCGACGCCCGTGCAGCGGCGCGTTTTCGCGGCGAGGTAGAGCCGATTGATCCGATTGCCGGGCACATTCCCGGTGCGCAATGTGCAGCGTTCACCGAAAACCTGGGCAGTGATGGCCGCTTTCTACCGGCCGATCAGCTCAAGCAGCGCTTCGCCGCACAGTTGCAGGGCCGGTCACCGGATGAACTGGTGGCGTACTGCGGTTCGGGCGTGACGGCGTGCCACAACTTGTTTGCCTTGAGTTTGGCCGGTTACCCGTTGGGCAAGTTGTATGCGGGGTCGTGGAGTGAGTGGATTACCGACCCCACGCGGCAGATTGCAACCGGCGACTGATTGAATAGCCATGTAAACCCAATAAAACTGTGGGAACTGGTTTGTGTGGGAGCAGGCAAGCCAGCTCCCACACAAACCAGCTCCCACATTTTTTAACTGTGTTGTGTCAGTAACCACTGCGGAATACGGCGCTCCAGGTAGTAACTGGGGCGTTTCAACGTCCCATCCACAAACCCCACATGCCCACCCTTGGCCAACAACTCAAACTCGGTGCAATCCGACAGTTCACTGGCCTCGGGCAGGCTGTGAGCAAACACGAACGGGTCATCGGCGGCCTGGATAATCAGGGTTGGCGTGCGGATTTCGCCCAAGTAGTAACGGCTCGAGGCGCGACGATAATAGTCCTCGGCACTGAGGAACCCGTGCAACGGTGCGGTCACCCGGCCGTCGAAGTCCCAGAACGTGCGCATTTTCTCCAATGAGCCCAGGGCTTCCAGGGTTTTCAGCCCTTCGGCCCGGCCATCCTTCACAAAGCGGCTTTGCTTGACGCGGATATACGCCAACATCTCGCGCATGAAGTGCTTCTGGTACACCCGCGAAAAGCCCAGCCCGATACGGTCAGCGCACTGGTCCAGTCGAAACGGCACCGACACCGCCGCTGCGCCTTGCAGCCCGGACGTCTCGCCGGTTTCGCCCAGGTGCTTGAGCAGCACATTTGCGCCCAACGAATAACCCACCGCATACAGCGGCGCCAAGGGTCGTTTGGCATGCAGATGTGCAATCGCCGCCGCCAGGTCTTCACTGGCACCGGAGTGATAGCTGCGTGCCAACAGGTTTGGCTCGCCCGAGCACCCACGCCAATTCAAGGCGGCGCTGGCCCAGCCTTGAGCTGCGAGGGCTTTTTGCAGCCCGGCCACATAAGGCGAGTTGGACGAGCCGGTCAGCCCGTGCAGCACCAGCACCAATGGCGCTTGCGCGTCATGGGGCCCATGCCAGTCGAGGTCGAGAAAGTCGCCGTCGTCCAGCCACAGGCGTTCGCGTTGGCGTTCGATATGGGTGGTAGGGCGCCACAGCGGCCCCCACAGGGTTTGCAAGTGGGGGTTGCCGAGGCCGAAGGCGGGTTTGAACAGCTCAGAGGACGGGATCATGAAACTCTCGGTAGCAAGCGAGCTTACTGTGGCATGCGAGCTTGTTGTGGCGAGCAGGCTTGCCCTGCGTTGGGCTGCGAAGCGGCCCCAGTAAAGTCGCCGCATTCTATTTGTAGGATCGCGGTGCCTTTAAAAGGGGCTGCTTCGCAGCCCAACGCAGGGCAAGCCTGCTCGCCACAACCATCCTGGCCGCCACAAAAAGCCCGCTCACTACAACATTTACCTAAGGTTAAGCGGCGCTTTCAACCAACCGATGCCACAACGCGTAATACACGCGACCGGACTTCTGCTCCCGGTGCAGGCGCCAGCTGCCCGGCAGGCCGAGGGTAGACGGCGCGGTCTCGCTTTCAGTGTAGATCCACGCATCGGGTGCCAGCCACTGGCGCTCTTCCAGCAGCGCACACACCGTCGGCAACAGGTTCTGGTTGAACGGCGGGTCGAGGAACACCACGTCGTATTCGCTGGCCGCCTGGGTTTCCAGGTAGCGCAGCGCATCGGCTGTCTGCACCTGGCCGGTGGTGCAGCGCAGTGTGCCCAGGTGTTCCTTGAGGCTGGACACCGCCACATTGCTGGCATCCAGCGCCTGGCCCTGGGCGGCGCCACGGGACAGCGCTTCGAGGAACAGCGCGCCGCTGCCGGCGAACGGGTCCAGTACCTTGGCGCCGCCGATATACGGCGCGAGCCAGTTGAACAGGGTTTCACGCACGCGATCCGGCGTTGGGCGCAGGCCCACGACGTCAGGGAAACTCAGCTTGCGGCTGCCCCATTCACCGCCAATGATGCGCAGTTGGCCCACACCGTTATGCACGTTGTGGACAGGTTTTTTCGGGCGAGATGAACTGGCCATTAATGCTCCGGAACCCCGAGCGGCTGCTCGGCGGGTTTATCAGTGGGGGGCGGTAGTGGCTTTTGCGCAATCGTCGGGCCGGCGGTCACGATGACCATCTTGTCGGCGCTCAAGTGTTTATTCATTGCAGCCTTGACCTGCTCTACGGTCAGGGCCTGGGATTGTTTCATGAAATCCTCAAGATAGCTCAGCGGCAGGTTATAGAAACCCATGGCGCCCAGCTGCCCGACGATATCGGCGTTGCTTGCGGTAGACAGCGGGAAGCTACCGGCCAGCTCACGCTTGGCGTCGTCCAGTTCCTTTTGCGTCGGGCCGGTCTTGAGGTAGTCGGCCAGCACGTCTTCAACCAGGCGCAGGGTGCCGCCGCTCATTTCGGCGCGGGTCTGCAGGTTGATCATGAACGGACCACGTACCTGCATCGGCGAGAAACCGGAGTAAACGCCGTAGGTCAGGCCGCGCTTCTCACGCACTTCGCTCATCAAGCGGGTGCCGAAACCACCACCGCCGAGGATCTGGTTGCCCAGGGACAAGGCGGCGTAGTCCGGGTCGGCGCGGTCGATGCCCAGTTGCGCGAACAGTAAATGGGTTTGCTTGGACGGGAACTCGATATGGCTCAGGCCAGCTTTCGGCTCGGTCGGCTGGGCGATCTTGGCCAGGGCCGGGCCTTTGGGCAGCGATGCGGAGACCTTGGCCGTCATGGCCTCAGCGTCGGCGCGAGTCAGATCGCCCACCACGGCAATCACCGCATTGCCTGCTGCGTATGCTTTGGCGTGGAAGGCCTGCAACTGCGCCAGGGTAATCGCCGGAATGCTCTCAGGCGTGCCTTCGCTCGGGTGCGCGTAAGGGTGGTCGCCGTACAGCCGCTTGAACAACTCAAGGCTGGCCAGCTTGCCTGGGTTCTGTTTCTGGTACTCAAAACCGGCAAGAATCTGGTTTTTGATGCGCGCCAGGGAGTCGGCCGGGAAAGTCGGCTTGCCGATCACTTGGTCAAACAGCGTCAGGGCCGCGTCGCGCTTGTCGCTGTCGCTCAGGCTGCGCAGGGACACCAACGCCATGTCGCGATAAGCGCCGTTGCCGAAGTCGGCACCCAGGCCTTCAAAGCCGCTGGCGATCTGGCTGACATCCTTGCCCGGTATGCCTTCGTTGAGCATGGCGTTGGTCAGCAACGCAACGCCTGGGGTATTGCCGTCCTGGCTGCTGCCGGCGGCGAACAGGATGCGCATGTCGAACATTGGCAGTTCGTGGGCTTCGACGAACAGCACCTTGGCGCCCTCGGCGGTGGTCCAGGTTTGCACGTCGAGCTTGCGGTTGGTCGGCGCCTTGCCGTCCAGTTCTGCCAAAGATTGCAGTTTGTTGGCCGATTGCGCCTTGTCCAGCGCCTGGCTGGCCACCGATTCACTCGGGCGCAGGAAGTACACGGCGCTGGCGGCGATCAGGGTGACGACGACCAGGCCGGGGAAGATCAGGCGGCTGCTTTTGCGATTACTCATGAGCGGTCTCCTCGGGCAAAACATGGGCGACGCTCAAACGTTCGCGGGTGAAGTAGGTGCGCGCGGCTTTCTGGATATCTTCCGGGGTCACGCTTTGCAGGTCGGCAAGCTCGGTGTCCATGAGTTTCCAGGACAGGCCAACGGTTTCCAGCGAGCCGATGGCCGTGGCCTGGCTGGTGATGGAATCACGTTGGTAAACCACGCCGGCAATTACTTGGGCGCGGATACGCTCCAGTTCTTCGGTGGTCGGCGGCTTGGCTTTCAACTCGTCCAGCAGGCGCCACAGGCCGGCTTCGGCCTGGGCAATGGTCTTTTTCTTCTGCTGATTCGGCGTGGCGCTCAATGTGAACAGGCTGTCACCACGGGTATAGGCGTCGTAGCTGGTGGACGCGCCGGAGACCAGTTCTTCACCGCGCTCCAGCTGTTCCGAGATACGCGCGCTGTAGCCGCCATCGAGCAGGGCCGAGAGCAGGCGCAGGGCTTGCACCGAGCGCTTGTCTTCGGCAGTCGCCAGGCCCGGCACGTTGAAACCGAGGATCACGCTCGGCAGTTGGGTCTGCACGTGCAGGGTCAGTAAGCGCTCGCCAGGTTCGGCCAGTTCCAGTGGGATCTTGGCGGGTGGCACATCACGCTTGGGGATTGGGCCGAAGTAACGTTCGGCGAGTTTCTTGACCTCGTCCGGCGTCACGTCGCCGACCACCACCAGTGTGGCGTTGTTCGGCACATACCAGGACTGGTACCAGTGGCGCAGTTCTTCAACCTTCATGCGCTCAAGGTCGGCCATCCAGCCGATGGTCGGCGTGTGATAGCCGCTGGCCGGGTAGGCCATCGCCTTGAAGCGCTCGTAGGCCTTGGACATCGGGTTGTCGTCGGTGCGCAGGCGGCGTTCTTCCTTGATCACCTCGATTTCGCGGCTGAACTCATCGGCCGGCAGGCGCAGGCTGGCCATGCGGTCGGCCTCCAGTTCGAAAGCGACACCCAGGCGGTCACGCGCCAGTACCTGGTAATACGCGGTGTAGTCGTCGCTGGTGAAGGCGTTTTCTTCAGCGCCCAGGTCACGCAGGATCAGCGAGGCTTCGCCGGGACCGACTTTGGCGCTGCCCTTGAACATCATGTGTTCCAGGGCATGGGACAAACCGGTCTGGCCCGGGGTTTCGTAGCTCGAACCGACCTTGTACCAAACCTGGGAAACCACCACCGGCGCGCGATGGTCTTCGCGCACGACCACTTTAAGGCCGTTATCGAGGGTGAATTCATGGGTGGGTTGTGGGTCGGCAGCCAAGGCTGAAAGAGGCAGACAAACTGTGCTGAGCAGCAGGCCTGCGGCGCGGCGGGCTAGAGCAATCATTCGTGTTTTAACCTGTTGGGCTACCCGCTTGGTCTTAGCGTCGGCGGGCGAGGAGGTGCTAGGATACTGATCCGGTTTGGACAGGGCCACTGTGGCAGTCATCTTGTCCCGGTTTCAGTCGTAGGAATGTAGGAATTGGCGCTGGATTTCCCCGACGATCTTCTACTTTTCGCCGATTTTGTCGCTTCAGTCCTTTATTGAAACGATTTGTTGAGGCCTTTATTTACGCCTTACAAAATGTTGCGCATGAACAAGCGAGCGTTAAAGCAGTCTGTTCTGCATCGAATTTATTTACCGAGGCGCCCTGGCGCATCGCTACTTTGAGATAGCCGTCCTCCATGTTTGGTTCCAACGACGACAAGAAGAGTCCAGCTGCGGCTGGCGAGAAAAAAGGCCTGTTCGGATGGCTGCGCAAAAAGCCGCAGGAAACCGTCGTCGAACAGCCACAGGTTCAGCCTGAGCCGATTCCAGAGCCTGTATTAGAAGCCGAACCGGTCGCTGAAACCCCGGCGCCGGTGGTGTTGCCGATGGCTGAGCCCGTATTGCAGCCAGCGGCACAGGTTGAGCCAGAGCCAGAGCACAAGTCGTGGCTGGAACTGCCGGTGGCCGAAGAGCCTGTGGCGCTGGTTGAAGACGTGCAGGCTGAGCACGTGACGCCGCCGATTCCGGTCGTGGTTGAGCCGGTGGCGGTTGTGGTCGAAGCGCCGCCAGTGATCGAAACGCCTGCGCCGGTGGTTGTGGAGCCAGCGCCGGCACCTGTGGTGGTTGCCGCCCCCGCCATTATCGAGCCGCCGGCCGCCCCGGAGCCCGTTGTTGCTCCCGCTGAAACCAGCAAAACCGGCCTCTTCGCCCGCCTCAAGCAAGGCCTGAGCAAAACCAGCGCCAGTATCGGCGAAGGCATGGCCAGCCTGTTCCTGGGCAAGAAGGTTATTGATGACGAGCTGCTGGAAGACATCGAAACCCGTCTGTTGACCGCCGACGTGGGCGTCGAAGCCACTGCCGTGATCATCCAGAGCCTGACCCAGAAGGTTGCGCGCAAGCAGTTGACCGACGCCGATGCGCTCTACAAATCCCTTCAGGCCGAACTGGCTGCGATGCTCAAGCCGGTGGAAGCGCCGCTGGTGATCACGCCGAACAAGCCGTTCGTGATCCTGGTCGTCGGCGTCAACGGCGCCGGCAAAACCACCACCATCGGCAAGTTGGCCAAGAAGCTGCAGTCGGAAGGCAAGAAAGTCATGCTCGCCGCCGGTGACACCTTCCGCGCCGCTGCCGTGGAGCAGTTGCAGGTCTGGGGTGAGCGCAACAAGATCCCGGTCATCGCCCAGCACACCGGCGCCGATTCCGCCTCGGTGATTTTCGATGCCGTGCAGGCTGCCAAGGCCCGTAACATCGATGTGTTGATCGCTGATACCGCCGGTCGCCTGCACACCAAAGACAACCTGATGGAAGAGCTGAAGAAAGTGCGCCGCGTAATTGGCAAGCTCGACGCCGACGCCCCGCACGAAGTGCTGCTGGTGCTCGACGCCGGCACTGGCCAGAACGCCATCAGCCAGGCCAAACAATTCAACCAGACGGTGCAACTGACTGGCCTGGCATTGACTAAGCTCGACGGCACGGCCAAGGGTGGTGTGATCTTCGCCCTGGCCAAACAGTTCGGGTTGCCGATTCGTTATATCGGTGTCGGTGAAGGTATCGACGACCTGCGCACCTTTGAAGCCGAACCCTTTGTACAGGCACTTTTCGCCGAGCGGGAGCGTTCATGATTCGATTCGAACAGGTCGGTAAACGCTACGCCAACGGGCATGTGGGCTTGCATGAGCTGAGCTTTCGAGTGCGGCGTGGCGAGTTTCTATTTGTAACCGGCCATTCGGGTGCCGGTAAAAGTACGCTGTTGCGGCTGTTGCTGGCGATGGAGCGCCCGACCACCGGCAAGCTGCTGCTGGCCGGCCAGGATCTGGCCACCATCAGCAATGCACAGATCCCGTTCCTGCGCCGCCAGATCGGCGTGGTGTTCCAGAACCACCAGTTGCTGTTCGATCGTACGGTGTTCAACAACATTGCTTTGCCGCTGCAGATTCTCGGCTTGTCCAAGGCTGAAATCGTCAAGCGTGTGGATTCGGCCCTGGAGCGCGTGGCACTGTCGGACAAGACCGACCTGTACCCGGGCGACCTGTCCACCGGCCAGCAACAGCGCGTCGGCATTGCCCGCGCCATCGTCCACCGCCCGGCCTTGCTGCTGGCGGACGAACCTACCGGTAACCTCGACCCGCGCCTGGCGGCTGAGATCATGGGCGTGTTCGAAGACATCAACCGCCTGGGCACCAGCGTATTGATCGCCAGTCACGACCTGGCACTGATCGCCCGTATGCGCCATCGCATGCTGACCTTGCAACGCGGCCGCCTGATCGGCGACGGGGAGGCTGGCGTATGAGTGCGACTCGCAGCCCCAAGGTTTCCGAGCGTGTGGCGCCAAAAGCCGCCGACCCGCAACCGCCGAAGAAAAAACGCGACGAAGATGATGGCCCGGATTTCGCCACGCTGCTGCGCGCCTGGATCGAAAGCCATCGCGCCAGCTTGGTTGACAGCCTGCGCCGCCTGGGCAAACAGCCGATCGGCAGCTTTTTCACCTGCCTGGTAATGGCTGTGGCACTGAGCCTGCCGATGGGGTTGTCGCTGCTGCTTAATAATGTGGAGCGCCTGGGCGGTTCCTGGCAGCGCGCGGCGCAGATTTCGCTGTACCTGGACCTCGACACCAGCGCCAAAGATGGCGAGAGCCTGCGCGACGACATCAAGAACCTGCCGGGTGTGGCGGATGCCGAATACATCAGCCGCGATCAGGCCCTTGAAGAGTTCCAGCAGCAATCAGGCCTGGGTGAGGCGCTTAAAGAGCTGCCGCAGAACCCGCTGCCGGGCGTGGTGCTGGTGACGCCGAACGAAGTCGACAAGCCAGCGCTTGAGGCCCTGCGACAAAAACTCGCAGAGATGCCCAAGGTACAACAGGCACAACTTGATCTAGTCTGGGTAGAGCGTCTGGCGGCCATTCTCAAGCTGGGCGACCGCTTTGTGTTCGGTCTCACGGTGTTGTTGGTGTCTGCATTACTTTTGGTGATAGGTAATACCATTCGTCTTCATATTGAAAACCGCCGCACCGAGATAGAAGTGATTAAACTGGTCGGCGGCACAGACAGCTATGTGCGTAGGCCTTTTCTGTACATGGGCGCGCTTTATGGCTTCGGTGCCGGGATTTTGTCCTGGGGCGTTTTGGCTTTTGGCTTGAACTGGCTCAACGACGCGGTAGTAGGGCTGGCCGGGTTGTACGGCAGCGATTTTGCCCTGGCCGGCGTGCCGGTCGCCGACGGTCTGAGTCTCTTGCTTGGTGCCGTCTTGTTGGGGTATATCGGTGCCTGGATTGCGGTCGCTCGTCATTTACGTGAGCTGGCACCGAAGTAGTTAATGTCAGATTAATGTGGTTTCGTTTGTATTGACCGTATTGGTGGTTTAGGGAACTTGTCCTACGGTTCCCGGTCAATTTTCGCAGTGCTGAACTGCACGAGTTATGTGAGTCGGAGGTTTTTTCGTATGACCACTTCTTTGCAACCTGCTTATGCTCTGGTCCCGGGTGCGAACCTGGAGGCCTATGTGCACACGGTCAACAGCATTCCATTGCTGACGCCCGAGCAGGAGCGTGAACTGGCCGAGAGTCTCTACTATGAGCAGGATTTGGGGGCGGCTCGGCAGATGGTGCTCGCCCACCTGCGTTTTGTCGTACATATCGCCCGTAGCTATAGCGGCTACGGGTTGGCCCAGGCTGACCTGATCCAGGAAGGCAACGTCGGCCTGATGAAGGCTGTAAAGCGCTTCAACCCTGAGATGGGCGTGCGCCTGGTATCGTTTGCCGTGCACTGGATCAAGGCGGAAATCCACGAGTTCATCCTGCGCAACTGGCGCATCGTGAAAGTCGCGACCACCAAGGCCCAGCGCAAGCTGTTCTTCAACCTGCGCAGCCAGAAAAAACGCCTGGCGTGGCTGAACAACGAGGAAGTCCACCGCGTGGCCGAAAGCCTCGGCGTGGAGCCGCGTGAAGTGCGCGAGATGGAAAGTCGCCTGACCGGCCATGATATGGCCTTCGACCCGGCCGCTGAAGCGGACGACGACAGCGCCTTCCAATCGCCGGCCAACTACCTGGAAGACCACCGGTACGACCCGGCGCGTCAACTGGAAGACGCCGACTGGAGCGACAACTCCAACCAGAACCTGCACGAAGCGCTGGAAGTGCTGGACGACCGTAGCCGTGACATCCTCTATCAGCGCTGGCTGGCTGAAGAAAAAGCCACGCTGCACGACCTGGCACAGAAGTACAACGTGTCGGCCGAGCGGATTCGTCAGCTTGAGAAAAGCGCGATGAACAAGCTGAAGTTGTCGATCGCCGCTTAAAACGCTGCGATAAGACAAAAAAATGCCCCGATCGAAAGATTGGGGCATTTTTGTTTGCAGTCGAAAATCTCAAGCTCAACTCGGTCCACTGTGGGAGCTGGCTTGCCTGCGATGAGGCAGTATCTGCTAACACATGGGTAGTTTGACCCACCGCTATCGCAGGCAAGCCAGCTCCCACATGGGTAGTGCAGTGTGTCAATCGGACCAGGGGGCTTTGCGGGAGTTATTCAATTCCACCAAGTAACCATCCCCACCCAACTGGCTCATCTGCTGCCGAATCCATGCCGCTCGCCTTGCCACATAGGCTGTTGGATGGCTGGCACTCCACACTCGAGGGTTGGGCAAAACCGCCGCCAGATAGCTGGCCTGCTGACGGGAAAGCGCTTTGGCACTCACGCCAAAGTGATGCCGCGCGGCGGCCTCTGCGCCAAACACGCCTTCATCCCACTCCACGCTATTGAGGTACACCTCAAGAATCCGCTGCTTGGGCCACAACACTTCGATCAGTGCGGTAAACCAGGCTTCCAGGCCTTTGCGCAGATAACTGCGACCGGTCCACAAAAACAGGTTCTTTGACACTTGCTGGCTCAGAGTGCTGGCGCCGCGAATCGAACCGCCGCGCTCGTTGTGCAGCAGCGCCGCCTGGATCGCGCCGAAGTCAAAACCCCAATGCTGCGGGAAACGCTGGTCTTCACCCGCCATTACCGCCACTTTCAGTTCGTCGGATATCTCATCCCACGGCACCCAGGTGCGCTGCACATCGATCGGCTCGCCGTCGATCCAGGATTCGATCTTGCGCTCCACCATCAACGCGGTGAACGGCGGCGGCACCACACGAAACAGCAGCACCAGCAGCACACTGCCGATGGCAAACCATTTAATGACTTTAAGAAAGCGCTTGAAGAGGAGACGCAGCATAGAGATGGCTTGGCCGAACCCGTTGAGCGGGCCATTATACAGACCCTGCCCCTCGAGTCTGACTGGAGTTCCTCATGCTGCGTAGCTTTCTGATGCTGGCTGCCTTTTTCGGCTTTACCGGCGTCGCCCTGGGCGCCTTTGCCGCCCACGGCCTGAAAAACCGCCTGAGCGCCGAGTACCTGGCGATCTTCCATACGGGCGTCACCTACCAGTTGGTGCACGCCCTGGCGCTGTTCGGCGTAGCGTTGCTGGCCGCGCATATTCCTGGCCGATTGGTCAGCTGGGCGGGCATCTCCTTTACCGTCGGCATCCTGCTGTTCTCGGGCAGTCTGTATGCGCTGACCCTGACCGGCATCAGCAAGCTCGGCATCATCACGCCGTTTGGTGGTCTGGCCTTCTTGCTCGGCTGGTTCTTCCTCGGTTTGACTGCGTGGCGTCTACAGGTAGCCTGACCAAGGGACTTGGGTCAGCCACGCTGATCGGGCTAGAATGCTGGCCCCTAAAAACGATGGCGGCCCGTGGCATGCGCATTCAGTTGAACGGCGAATCCTTTGAACTGCCCGACGGTGAAACCGTTGCGGCCCTGCTGACCCGTCTGGACCTGACCGGACGCCGAGTCGCAGTGGAGCTCAACCTGGATATCGTCCCGCGTAGCCAGCATGCCGAAACCGCGCTCACCGAAGGTGATCAGGTCGAAGTGGTCCACGCCATCGGCGGCGGCTAGCCGCCCGGCGCTCAAGGGCGTCAACCCGCATTCTGCAGAACCTCACCCCAATTCGAGGATTTCCCATGAGCATCGTTCGTAGCGACAAGCCCTTCGTCCTGGCCGGTCGTACCTACCAGTCCCGCCTGCTGGTTGGCACCGGCAAGTACCGCGACATGGAAGAAACCCGTCTGGCCATCGAAGCCTCGGGTGCCGAGATCGTGACGTTTGCCGTGCGCCGCACCAACCTCGGCCAGATCGAAGGCGAACCGAACCTGCTCGAAGTGTTGTCGCCGGATCGCTACACCTTCCTGCCGAACACTGCCGGTTGCTACGATGCCATCGAAGCCGTGCGCACCTGCCGCCTGGCCCGTGAGCTGCTTGACGGCCACAACCTGGTGAAACTGGAAGTGCTGGCCGATCAGAAAACCCTGTTCCCCAACGTGATCGAAACCCTCAAGGCCGCCGAAACCCTGGTCAAGGAAGGCTTCGACGTGATGGTCTACACCAGTGATGACCCGATCATCGCTCGCCAATTGGCCGAAATCGGCTGCATCGCCGTGATGCCGCTGGCCGGCCTGATTGGTTCTGGCCTGGGCATCTGCAACCCGTACAACCTGCAAATCATCCTCGAAGAAGCCAGGATTCCGGTGCTGGTGGACGCGGGCGTGGGCACTGCCTCCGACGCTACCATCGCCATGGAGCTGGGTTGCGACGCGGTGCTGATGAACTCGGCCATCGCCCATGCCCAGCAGCCGGTCATGATGGCCCAAGCCATGCAACACGCAATCGTCGCGGGCCGCTTGGCCTACCTCGCCGGTCGCATGCCGAAAAAACTGTACGCCAGCGCCTCCTCGCCGCTGGATGGTCTGATCAAGTAAGAGCCATTGATGACTGAATCAAACGAAACGCCGAACACCGTGGAAGAAGGCGACGAGTCCAAGCACCGCCGCATCAAGAGTTTTGTGATGCGCGCCGGCCGCATGACCGAAGGCCAGCAAAAGGGCCTGGAGCAAGGTACGCCGCTGTTCGTGTTGCCATTGGCCGACGCGCCGGTGGACTACGACCAGGTGTTCGGCCGTTCGGCCCCGCGTTCCCTGGAAATCGGTTTCGGCATGGGCCACTCCCTGCTGGAAATGGCCGCGGCCGCGCCGGACCAGGACTTTATCGGGGTGGAAGTGCACCGCCCAGGTGTCGGCGCGCTGCTTAACGGCGTACTGACCCAAGGCCTGACCAACCTGCGAGTCTACGACTGCGACGCGATTGAAGTACTCAACCGCTGCATCGCCGACAACAGCCTCGACCGCCTGATGCTGTTCTTCCCGGACCCATGGCACAAATCGCGTCACCACAAACGCCGTATCGTCCAGGCTTCCTTCGCGGAGCTGGTGCGCAGCAAGCTGAAAGTGGGTGGCATTCTGCACATGGCCACAGACTGGGAGCCGTATGCCGAATACATGCTGGAAGTGATGGACGTAGCGCCTGGCTACCGCAACCTGGCCGAAGACGGCAAATGCGTGCCGCGCCCGGCCGAGCGCCCGATCACCAAGTTCGAACGCCGCGGCGAGCGACTGGGGCATGGGGTTTGGGATTTGAAGTTCGAGAAGGTTGACTGACAAGCCAATAGCCGGCTTGGAGTGCAATCAACTGTGGGAGCTGGCTTGCCTGCGATAGCATCACCTCAGTATCACAGATACACCGAGGTGCCTGCATCGCAGGCAAGCCAGCTCCCACAGTTGTTTTGTGTTGGGCTTTGGAATCAGCGGCGGTCGGCGACTACGCCAATCAACACCAGCACCACCACCAACACTGGCGCCAAACTGTAGTTATTAAACTGGCTCAGCCCCCGCACAATCCAAGGCGTGGCATACAGCAAGGCTGCGCCGCTGCCGATCATGCATACCAGCGCCATCAACGGTACGCGCAATGCTCCGGCGATGCTGCCCAAGCGGCCTTCGATCCAGCCTTTGATATCCGCGCCAAACAACACCAGCAAACAACCGACAAGGGCCAGGGAGATTTCCGACAGGTTGCTACGGCTCCAGCGGGACACGGTGGCGAGCAGGTCGAGTACCAAATCCATGTGATTTCCTTAGAGCGTCAGCTCAAAAACTTCTGCAACAGGTCATTGAGAAAGAGTTGCCCACGGTCGGTGGCCGCCAGGCGTGACGGTTCGACCTGCATTAAGCCACTTTGTTCTGCCTCCTGGCGGCCTTCGTCGAGGCTGGCCAGGTCGAGGCCGGTGCGTTCGGCGTACAGCTTGGATTCAACGCCTTCGGTGAGGCGCAAAGCGTTCATCAGGAACTCGAACGGCAGCTCCTCATTGGTCAGTTCTTTCGCCCCGGCCTGGAAACTTTTTGCCGGGTTGAGGTAGTCCTTTGGCGCCCGGGTTTTCCAGGTGCGCACGATGCGCCCGTCCGGATGGCTGAGCTTGCCGTGGGCGCCCGCGCCGATGCCGATAAAGTCGCCGAAGCTCCAGTAATTCAGGTTGTGCCGTGCCGGGCGGCCCGGTTGGGCATAGGCCGACACTTCATATTGCGCGTAACCGTGTTCGGCCAGCAGTGCCTGGCCAGCTTCCTGAATATCCCACAGCGTGTCGTCTTCCGGCAGCGCGGGCGGCTGGTTCCAAAATACGGTGTTGGGTTCCAGCGTCAGCTGATACCAGGACAAGTGCGTTGGCTTCAATGCGATGGCCTGGCGCAAGTCGCTCAGGGCATCGTCCAGTGACTGATCGGGCAAGCCGTGCATCAGGTCCAGGTTGAAGTTATCGAACCCGGCCTGGCGTGCCATGCCGGCGGCGCGCACAGCTTCATCGCCGTTATGGATGCGGCCCAGCGCCTCAAGCTTTTGCTGCTGGAAGCTCTGGATGCCGATGGACAGGCGATTGATCCCCAACTTGCGGTACGCCACGAACTTCTCTTGCTCGAAGGTGCCAGGGTTGGCTTCCAGGGTGATTTCGATGTCGTTGGCAAACGGGATACGGGCTTGCACGCCTTTGAGCAGGCGCCCCAGCGCGGCGGCGCTGAACAGGCTGGGCGTGCCGCCACCGAAGAAAATCGAGCTTAGTTCACGGCCGTAAACCGCATGCAGGTCTTGATCAAGGTCGGCCAGCAATGCGTCTACGTACTCTTCTTCCGGCAGCACTTTGCTGGCGGTGTGGGAGTTGAAGTCGCAATACGGGCATTTGCGCACGCACCACGGGATGTGGATGTACAGCGCCAGGGGCGGCAGCACCGGCAATGCCGCCCGAGGCGTTTGCGCGCCGCCGTGGATCAGCGGTTGCGCAGAGGTGTTTTGGGTCATTTCAGGCTCAGGCGTTGGCGCAGCAAATCCATTGCGCGGGCGCGGTGGCTGATCTGGTTCTTGTCGGCCGGGCTCAGTTCGGCGCTGGAGACATTGCGCTCCGGCACCCAGAACAGCGGGTCATAGCCAAAGCCATGCTCGCCACTGGCGGCATGCAGGATGCGCCCGTGCCACAGGCCTTCGCACAGAATCGGTAAGGGGTCATCAGCGTGGCGAACCAGCGCCAGCACGCAGACAAACTGTGCGCCGCGCATCGCGTCCGGCACGTCCTTGAGGGCGTCCAGCAGTTTGGCGTTGTTGGCCGCGTCGCCTTTGCCATCGGCATACCGCGCCGAGTAGATGCCCGGTGCGCCGCCGAGGAAGTCCACGGCCAGGCCCGAGTCATCCGCCAGCGCCGGCAGGCCGGAGATGCGTGCGGCATTGCGGGCCTTGAGGATGGCGTTTTCGACAAACGACAGGCCGGTCTCTTCCGGTTCGACCTGGCTGAACTCGCCGATCGAGCGCAGCTGCACGGAGTCGCCGAGCATGGCCTGGAGTTCTTTGAGTTTGCCGGCGTTATGGCTGGCGAGTACGAGCTGTGTCAGGTTCATTTGGTGCCCGGAAAAAGTTCTTGGACGAAGCTGAAGCCGTGGGCCTTGCCACCGGTTTCAACGTTGATGGTAAACGTCCGGTATTCCTGCTGTGTGACCGAGTAGGGCGCCAGGTACGAGATGCCGCCCTTTTCAGTAATCTGCTTGAACGTCAGCACTTCGCTCTTGCCGCTCAAGTCCTTGATCGTGCCGGTCACCTGCGCGGCCACTGGCGTCACGCCCTTGATCACCGACACATTGATCAGGCCCTTCTCGTTGCTGCGCACGATACCGGCTGCCTGGGCGGTTTCCGGTTGCAGGAAACTCGAGGTGAAGGTGTTGTAGTGCACAGTGATATCGCCAAATTCTTTCTGGCGGTTACCGTCGACGGCGTCTGCTGCCACGGCGCTGGCGCCCAGGAAAGCGGTCAATAGAAAAACAGCCAAACGACTCATGATCGTGCCTCTTGATAATGATTAGACGGCAATCTTGTGGTCGGTCAGGCCAGGGCTGCTGACCCGGTAGATACCAATTTCGCCCAACAGATTAGGCCATAGCTTACTCGCCCACCCATGGCGGTGCTGTTGATCGACGGCAAGGCGGTTGATCACCTTGGCTTCACGCTCGCCGCACAGGGCTTCGAAGTCTTCAAACGTACAGAAGTGGATGTTCGGCGTGTTGTACCAGGTGTATGGCAGGAAGTCCGAGACCGGCATGCGGCCCTTGGTCGCCAGGTACCAGCGGCAGCGCCAGTGGCCGAAGTTGGGGAAGGTAATGATGCACTGACGGCCCACGCGCAGCATCTCGTCGAGGATGCGGTCCGGGTAATGCACCGCTTGCAGGGCCTGGGTCATCACCACGATATCGAAACTGTTGCTGGCAAAGTTGCCCAGGCCCTTGTCCAGGTCCTGCTCGATCACGTTGATGCCCTTGGCCACGCACTGGGCGATGTTGTCCGGGTCGTTTTCCAGGCCATACCCGGTGACTTGCTTGTTGTCGCGCAGCCAGCTGAGCAGTTCGCCATCACCGCAGCCCAGGTCGAGCACGCGGCTGCCGGCGGGGATCCAGTCTTGGATGATTTCCAGGTCGGCTCTCATGGCGTTCTCACAAAGTAATGCGGTTCATGTAGTTGCTGAAAGCCTGCAGGTAGCGTGGGATCGGAATCAGGAAGGCGTCATGGCCTTGCGGAGCATCGATCTCGAGGTAGCAGACGTCTTTGCGTGCGGCCATCAAGGCGTCCACCAGTTCACGCGAACGCGCTGGCGAGAAGCGCCAATCGGTGGTGAATGACATCACGCAGAACTTGGCCGTGGCGTGCTCGAAGGTTTTCGCCAGGTCGTCGTCGTGGTTGGCGGCCGGGTCGAAGTAGTCCAGCGCCTTGGTCATCAGCAAGTAAGTGTTGGCGTCGAAGCGCCCCGAGAACTCCTCGCCCTGGTAACGCAGGTAGCTTTCGACCTGGAACTCGACACTGTGGAAGTCGTAGTTGAGCTTTTCGCTCTTGAGCCCACGGCCGAATTTTTCGCCCATGGAGTCATCGGACAGGTAGGTGATATGCCCGACCATCCGCGCCAGCATCAAGCCGCGCTTGGGGATCACACCGGCTTCCTGGAACGAACCGCCGTGGAACTCGGGGTCGGTGAGGATGGCCTGGCGTGCCACTTCGTTGAACGCGATGTTCTGCGCCGACAGTTTTGGGGCCGAGGCGATGGCCAGGCAATGGCGCACGCGATCCGGATAAGAGATGGTCCATTGCAGCGCCTGCATGCCGCCCAGGCTGCCGCCGATCACGGCGGCCCATTGGTTGATGCCCAGCAAGTCGGCAAGGCGCGCCTGGCTGTGCACCCAGTCTTCCACGGTCAGCACCGGGAAGTCGGCGCCGAACGGCTTGCCGGTTTCCGGGTTGAGGCTGCTCGGGCCGGTGGAACCATTGCAGCCGCCGAGGTTGTTCAGGCTGACCACAAAGAATTTGTTGGTGTCGATGGGCTTGCCGGGGCCGATGCAGCTGTCCCACCAGCCGGGCTTGCGCTCGTCGGCACTGTGAAAGCCAGCGGCGTGATGATGGCCGGACAGGGCGTGGCAGATCAGCACGGCGTTGCTCGCGGTGGCGTTCAACTGGCCGTAGGTTTCATAGATCAGGTCGTAGGCAGGCAGCGAACGACCGCAGGCCAGGGCCAGCGGTTCGCTGAAGTGCGCCACTTGGGGCACGACCAGTCCAACAGAATCGGGGGGGAAGGCAGCTGGCATCGACCCTGCTCTCGTTTAAATGAGGCGTAAGTCTAAAGAGCGGTGACCCCAGCGGCAAGCAAAGGCCTGCACCAGTACGCAGATACAGATATCAGCACTGGCTTGTGTGGGAGCTGGCTTGCCTGCGATTGCATCACCAAGGTGAGACTGACACACCGAGGAGCCTGCATCGCAGGCAAGCCAGCTCCCACCTATCAGATCAGGCCGAACAGCTCTTTAGGCATGAACGCATAGTAGGCCAAGCGCGGAATCACCCAGCTTTGCAGCAGCTGGATCGCGATAAACGCGAAGATTGGCGAGATATCCAGGCCGCCCAGGTTCGGGATCAGGCGACGGAACGGTGCCAACACCGGTTCGGTGATCTGGGCTACCAACTCAGCACCCGGGCTGCGGCTGCCGGGTGCGACCCACGACAGAATCACGCTGATGATCATCGACCAGAAAATGATCTTCAAAAACAGCGAGAAGATTCCGATCAAGCCCCATGGCAACAGCAGCACGGTGAACGCCTGGTAGCCGTTGAGCATCAGGATCACTACAAACAACAGGATTTGCAGCAGCAGTGCCAGCACCAGCGAGGACATGTCCAGGCCGAACATGCTCGGCACTACCCGGCGCAGTGGCTTGAGCAGCGGTTGGGTGGCCTTGACCACGAATTGGCACAGCGGGTTGTAGAAGTTCGCCCGCACCAGTTGCAGGATAAAACGCATCAGCACGATCAGCAGGTACAGGCTGCCCAAGGTCTGGATGATGAAAATGGCAGCGTCATTGATTCCGAGCATGTTTGATTACCTTGGTAAGGGATGACTATTTGCCCAGTTGCTCAGCCATCTCGGCTGAACGGTGTGCTGCGGCACCCAGTGCTTTTTCCACCAGGGCTTCAAAGCCCCCGGCCTGGAAGGATTCGATGGCGGCCTGCGTGGTACCGCCTGGCGAGGTCACGCGACGGCGCAACTCGGCAGCGTCTACATCACTGTCGACCGCCATGTTCGCGGCGCCCAAAGCAGTTTGCTCGGCCAGTTGCTCGGCGACTTCATGGGGCAGGCCGAGTTTGACGCCGGCGGCGGTCATGGCTTCGATCAGCAGGAAGAAGTAAGCCGGGCCGCTGCCGGACACGGCGGTGACCGCGTCCAACTGCTGCTCCTGTTCCAGCCACACGGCCAGGCCCACGGCAGACAGCAGTTCCTGAGCCTGGTCGCGCTGCTCGGCAGTCACCTCGGAGGTGGCGTACAAGCCGCTGACGCCCTTGCGCAGCAGTGCCGGAGTGTTGGGCATGCAGCGCACGATCGGCTGGGCACCGAGCCAGGTGTTCATGCTGGCGCAGGTGATGCCGGCGGCGATCGACACCACCAGTTGGTGCGGTTGCAGGCTCGGGCGCAGGCTTTCGCACACGGCCTTCATGGCTTGCGGTTTTACCGCCAGCACGATCACGTCGACGCCCTGGATGGCCTCGGCGTTATCGGCAAAGGTTTCGATACCGTGCTCGGCGCTGACGCGGGTGCGGGTCTCGGCGCCGGGGTCGCTGGCGCGGATCTGCGTGGTTTCCAGGCCCTTGGCCCGCAGGCCGCCGATCAGGCTGGCCGCCATGTTGCCGGCGCCGATAAAGGCTATACGCGTGTTGCTCATGACAGGTCCTTACTTAGAGGGATGTCAGCCATTTTACGGCTGGCCGTAGTCGCGGGCGCCAAACAGGGCGGTACCGATCCGCACCCAGGTGGCCCCTTGGGCGATGGCCGACTCAAGGTCGTGGCTCATGCCCATGGAAAGTGTGTCCAGCGGCAGGTCCAGGCTGGCTTGCAGGTCCTTTACCGCAGCGAAGGCTGCATCTTGTGCAGCGCGATCTTCAGTCGGCTCGGGGATCGTCATCAAGCCACGCAGCTTCAAACGCGGCAGGGCGCTGATTGCAGCGGCCAGGGCCGGCAGGTCGGCGGGTGTACAGCCGGACTTGCTGGCTTCGCCACTCACGTTGACCTGAATGCAGATATTCAGCGGCGGCAGGTCAGTCGGGCGTTGTTCAGACAGGCGTTGCGCGATTTTCAGGCGGTCCACGGAATGCACCCAGGCGAAGTGCTCGGCGATCGCACGAGTCTTGTTCGATTGAATGGGGCCGATGAAGTGCCAACTCAAGGGCAGGTCGGTTAATTCAGCCTGTTTGCCCAAGGCTTCTTGCAGGTAGTTCTCGCCAAAATCTCTCATCCCGGCGGCATAGGCTTCGCGCACGGCCTGGGCCGGTTTGGTCTTGCTCACGGCCAGCAGGTGGATGCTGCTTTCGTCACGTTGCACGGCGTGGGCCGCGGCGCGGATGCGCTGGCTAACCTGGCCAATGTTGTCTGCTATCGTCGACATTCAAGATGCACCCGTGGATATGGAGTCCGCGGCATTCTACTGGAAATGGAAAGCCCTATGGATATCACTGAACTGCTGACGGCCAGCGTGCGCCGTGGCGCCTCCGACCTGCATTTATCGGCTGGCCTGGCGCCAATGCTGCGTGTCGATGGCGAAATCTGGCCATTGGAGGGGCCGGTGCTTTCGCCTACGCAAGTTGCGGACTTATTAAGCCCTTTGCTCAACCAGCACCAACAAAAGGATTTCGAAACATCTCTTGAAACGGATTTTGCGTTCGCGCTGCCGGGCCTGGCGCGGTTCCGCGCAAATGTGTTCCGCCAGGATCGCGGCATGGGCGCAGTGTTCCGCACTATCCCGACCGAAGTGCAAAGCCTGGAAGACCTCGGATTAGGCGAGGTCTTCCGCCGTATCGCGCAGTTGCCGCGCGGCCTGGTACTGGTGACTGGGGCAACCGGCTCCGGCAAGTCGACGACCCTGGCGGCGATGATTGACCACCTCAACCAGCACCGGCGCCAGCACATCCTCACACTGGAAGACCCGATCGAATTTATCCACAGGCCGAAAATGGCCCTGATCAACCAGCGCCAGGTACACCGCGACACTCATAGTTTTTCGGCGGCGCTGCGCTCGGCCCTGCGTGAAGACCCGGATGTGATTCTGGTGGGCGAGCTGCGTGACCTGGAAACCATCCGCCTGGCACTGACGGCGGCAGAGACCGGGCACTTGGTATTGGGCACGCTGCACACCACCTCAGCGGCAAAGAGCGTGGATCGGCTGGTGGATGTGTTCCCTGCGGGGGAAAAAGCCATGGTGCGCGCCATGCTGTCGGAGTCGTTGCAGGCGGTGGTGTCCCAGGTGCTGGTTAAGAAAATCGGCGGCGGCCGGGTGGCGGCGCACGAGATCATGCTGGGCACGCCAGCTATCCGTAACCTGATCCGCGAGGACAAGGTGGCGCAGATGGTCTCGGCGATTCAAACCGGCGGGGCGTTGGGGATGAAAACGCTGGATATGAGCTTGAAGGCGTTGGTCAGCGCAGGGCTGATCAGCCGGGAGGATGCGCGGGGGCTGGCGCGGGTGCCGACAGATATCTGAACGCCGATGAAATCAGTGTGGGAGCTGGCTTGCCTGCGATGACGGTGTGCCAGTCGACAGAGATGTCGCCTGGCAGTTCGCTATCGCAGGCAAGCCAGCTCCCACATTTTGTAGTGCATTCAGCCTGGGATCAGCGCTGAACAACCCGCAGGTTATTCTGCTCTTTAGGCAGAACACGCTTGGCAATCACGTAGTTCTTGTCCCAGAACGGCTTTTTCAGTGTGTCGATGCTCACCGACTTGCCACGGCGCGGTGCGTGGATAAAGCGGTCGTTGCCCAGGTAGATGGCAACGTGGTTGACCTGGCGGCTCTTGAGTTTGAAGAACAACAGGTCGCCAGGTTTCAAGTCCTTGCGATCAACCTTCAAGCCGTGGCCGGCAGCCATGGCGTTGGAGGTGCGGGGCAAATCCACCGCTTTTACATCATTAAACGCATATTTCACCAAACCGCTGCAGTCGAACCCTTTACTTGGGCTGCTGCCGCCCCAACGATAAGGAGTACCGAGCACGTTAACGGCGCGGCTGAGGACATTGCTGCTTTGTTTGGTGTTGACGGCCAGTTGGGTGTGGATCGCTTTACCGTGGGCCTTGCTCACTTGAGTCGGGCGGTTGACGGTCAGCTTTACCGACTTGGCAGTGCTGGGTGTGCTGTGAACTTTAGGGGTGAAACCGTTAACGTTAGGAAGACGTTGCTCACGATTGGTGGCGTGGGCGGCCAGTGGCATTAATAGGCAAATGGTTAGCCATGTCTTGAAAAATGGTCGCATTAGGCGTGGCTCTTTTAGGTTTGCGCGCAACTTTATAACAGCTTTTTGTGTCGTTCTCAGGCCGTTTGTCGACTGAACTCTGGGGTCAAACTCAGGAAAAACGCGACGAATTGCCGCTATTGTCCTACAGAAGTCAGGTGGCATAAGGCTTTGCGGGAGGGAAGATACCATTTGCCGTGCGTCGGGCGCCCGTAAAAAAGTCACAAAGAAAATGAAAAAATTTATCTATCGAGGCAAAAGAGGTACTCCATGAACACCTATCGACAGGATGTTACGCAGCAAGACACCCACAGCAAGGTGATCGGTTACCTGCTTTGGATTTTTGGTTTTACCGGGGCACATCGCTTCTATTACGGCAAACCCGTGACCGGGACGATCTGGTTTTTCACCTTCGGCCTGTTCGGTATCGGTTGGCTGATCGACTTGTTCCTGATCCCGGCCATGGACCGTGAAGCAGACCTGCGTTTTACCGCTGGCCCGATCGAATACAACGTGGCCTGGATTCTGTTGGCGTTCCTGGGTGTATTCGGTTTGCACCGCATGTACCAGGGCAAATGGATCACCGGCCTGATCTACCTGCTGACCGGCGGTTTGTTCCTGATCGGGGTGCTGTATGACTTCTGGACGTTGAATACGCAGATTTCGATCCGCAATGCCGAGCGCAACAACGGCCGATAAGTCTCTCAAGCCTATTAGAGAGCCCAATGTGGGAGCGGGCTTGCTCGCGAAAGCGGTGGATCAGTCAGCATATTTGCCGGCTGACACACCGTATTCGCGAGCAAGCCCGCTCCCACATGTACTTTGGCCACTCCAGACTGGGGTCAGGCCTGGTAGGTAATCCGCCCATCCACCAAGGTGTAGCGCACCGTCGCCGGCAGGCTATGGCCGATGAACGGGCAGTTCTCGCCCTTGGACAGCCAGTGTTCCCCAGCAACCGTGGAGCTGGCCGGGTCAAACAACACCAGATCCGCCGCCGAACCCACCGTCAACTTGCCCGCCGGCAGGCGCAATGCCTCGGCCGGGCCAGCGCTCAGGCGCGCCAGCAGCGTCGGCAAGTCCAGCAAGCCGTCTTCCACCAGCGTCATCGCCAGTGGCAACAACAGCTCTACGCTGCTGATGCCCGGCTCTGTTGCGCCAAACGGTGCCAGCTTGGCATCCCGTTCGTGGGGCTGGTGATGGCTGGAAATCGCCGAAACCACACCCGACTTCACCGCCGCCCGCAAACCTTCACGGTCGGCCAGCGTGCGCAGCGGCGGCTGCACGTGATACAGGCTGGAGAAGTCGATCAGCGCCTCATCGGTCAAAATCAGCTGATACAACGCCACATCCGCCGTCACCGGCAGGCCACGTGCCTGGGCCTGAGCGATCAAGGCCACACCGCGTGCGCTGGTGAGCTGACTGAAGTGCGCGCGCACGCCGCTTTGTTCCACCAACAACAGGTCACGGGCCAGGGCCACGGTCTCGGCAGTTTCCGGAATGCCCGGCAGGCCGAGGAAGCTGGCCACGGCGCCTTCATGAGCCAGGCCACCTTCGGCCAGGTCGCGGTCCTGGGAGTGGAAGATCACGGTCAGATCGAACGTGGCCGCATATTCCAGCGCACGGCACAGCGTGCGGGTGCTGCGAAAACTCTCCAGGCCATTGCCGAACGCCACGCAACCGGCGTCACGCAGGGCGATCAGCTCGGCAAGTTGTTCGCCTTCCAGGCCTTTGCTCAACGCGCCGATGGGGAACACTTTGCAATTACCGGCTTCACGGGCGCGGTCGAGGATCAGCTCGGTCACCGCCGAAGTGTCCAGGATCGGCTTGGTGTGCGGCGGGCAGCACAGGCTGGTGACGCCACCGGCCGCAGCGGCACGGGTTTCGCTGGCGATGCTGCCTTTGCGGCTGTAACCCGGCTCGCGCAGGGCGACGTTCAGGTCCACCAGGCCAGGCGCGGCCACCAGGCCGTTGGCATCGATACTCTGGCTGGCGCTGAAGCCTGCGGGCGCGGCGCCAATGGCGATGAGCTTGCCGGCTTCCAGGTGAAGGTCGGTGACTTGATCCAGGCCGCTGGCTGGATCGATAACGCGAGCGCCAAGAATGCTGAGCTTCACTGGGCGTTCTCCTGCTCGAATTGACGTTGCGCGGTTTGCCCGCTCATGGCCATGGACAACACGGCCATGCGGATGGCGATGCCATAAGTCACCTGGTTGAGGATCACCGACTGCGGGCCATCGGCCACTGCCGATTCAATCTCCACGCCACGGTTGATCGGGCCTGGGTGCATCACGATGGCATCCGGCTTGGCGCCGGCCAAACGCGCGGTAGTCAGCCCGAACAGGCGGTAGAACTCGCCTTCGCTCGGCAGCAGGCCACCGGACATGCGCTCACGTTGCAGGCGCAGCATGATCACCACGTCCACATCCTTGAGGCCTTCGGTCATGTCGGTGTAGACCTTCACGCCGTATTGCTCGATGCCGATCGGCAGCAGGGTTTTCGGCGCGATCACGCGAATGTCCGGGCAGCCGAGGGTTTTCAGGGCCAGCATGTTCGAGCGCGCCACCCGCGAGTGCAGGATGTCGCCGACGATGGCCACCGAGAGGTTTTCAAAGCTGCCCTTGTGCCGACGAATAGTGAGCATGTCCAGCATGCCCTGGGTCGGGTGGGCGTGGCGGCCGTCGCCGCCGTTGATGATTGCCACCTGCGGGCACACATGTTCGGCGATGAAATGCGCGGCGCCGGAGTCGCCGTGGCGTACCACGAACATGTCGGCGGCCATGGCTTCCAGGTTGCGCAGGGTGTCGAGCAGGGTTTCGCCCTTGCTCGCCGACGAGGTGGACACGTTCAGTGTGATCACGTCGGCCGACAGCCGCTGGGCCGCCAGTTCAAAGGTGGTGCGGGTGCGCGTGGAGTTCTCGAAGAACACATTGCAGATGGTTTTGCCACGCAGCAGCGGGACTTTCTTCACCGCCCGGCCACCGACTTCGAGGAACGAGTCGGCGGTGTCGAGGATTTCGGTGAGCAGTTCGCGGGGCAAACCGTCGAGGGACAAGAAGTGTTGCAACTGGCCCTGAGCATTGAGCTGCAGCGGGCGCTTGGCATCTAGAGGCGTCATCGCGGGGACTCTGTACAAGGCGGTTTAAAGGGCAAGGTCTTGCAGTTCGAGTTCGAGCGGCGTGGGACCGGACAATTTTACCCGTTGATGGGCTTGCAGCGACAGCGTTGCGCCAACCACGTCCGGGCTGATCGGCAATTCGCCGGCGTCCAGGTCCAGCAGGCATACGAGGGTCACACTGGCCGGGCGGCCGTAGTCGAACAGCTCGTTAAGGGCGGCGCGGATGGTGCGGCCGCTCATCAGCACGTCGTCGATCAGCACCAGATGCTGGCCTTCGACCTCAAACGGCAGTGCCGAGGGCTGCACTTGCGGGTGCAGGCCATTCTGGCTGAAGTCGTCGCGGTAAAAGGACACGTCCAGGGTGCCCAGCGGCGAATCGCTGCCCAGCTCTTCCAGTAGCGCCTGGGCCACCCACACACCACCAGTGCGGATGCCGATAAAACGCGGCTCGCTGATGGCGCGGTGTTCCAAGTGGGCCTTAAGGCGAATCGCCATCTGGCTGATCAGTTCGGCGGGATTGGGCAGGCTCATGGTGGCTCCTTCAAGGCCTTGCGCGGCGTGGGCGCAGCAAGGTCCGGACTCAAACGTAAAAAGACGCGGCAAGCCGCGTCAGTCAGGATTCAAATAAAGCGGTGTTTTCATCCAGCCAGCCCTGCAGCAACAGGGCGGCGGCAATGGCGTCCACGGGGTTGTCGCGGTAGCTGCCTTTTTGCCCGCCACGGTCGCGGCGTTCACCCTTGGCTTCAAAGGTGGTCAGGCGTTCATCGTGGGTATAGAAGGGCAGGTTGTAGCGGCCATTGAGGCGGCGGGCGAATTTTTCCGCGCGCAGGCACATGTCGCTGGGGGTGCCGTCCATGTTCAACGGCAGGCCGACCACGACGGCGTCGGGCTTCCACTCTTTAATGAGGGCTTCGACCTGGTTCCAGTCCGGCACGCCGTTCTGGGCTTTCAAGGTACACAGCTCGCGGGCCTGGCCGGTAATCACCTGGCCGACCGCTACGCCGATCTGTTTGGTGCCGTAGTCAAAACCGAGGATCAAGCGCAAAGCCATCAGGCGTGCCCCGCCTGGCTGGTCAGCAGGCTGAGGTTGACCCGAAGCTTGGCGGCAGCTGCTTCCAGGCGCAGCTCACTGGCGGTGTTGAACAGGATGTCGGCGTCAAACGGGCAGGTCAGCCAGGCATTGCTGGCCAGTTCGGCTTCCAGTTGCCCGGCTTCCCAACCGGCATAGCCGAGGGTGATCACGCTTTGCTCGGGGCCGACGCCGTCGGCGATGGCAAACAACACGTCCTGGGAGGTCGACAGTGACACGCCTTCAAGGTCTACCGTGGCCTGAAACTTCGGCCCGGTGGGGTGCAGCACAAAGCCACGATCGGTCTGCACCGGCCCGCCGATGTAGATCGGCACGCCCTGGCAACGCGCCGGTGGGTCGATCTCGGGGCGCAGTTGCTCAAGGATATCGGCCAGGTTCAGCTCTTGCGGGCGGTTGACCACCAACCCCATTGCACCATTGGCCGTGTGCTCGACGATGTAGGTCAAGGTCTGCGCAAAGTTCGGGTCGGCCATATGGGGCATGGCGATCAGGAATTGGTGCTTGAGGTAGGTCGGGCTGACATTTTTCATGCCCACTAGTGTGGCGTTGGAGGGGCGAACTGACAAGCTGGAGTTAGTGATCACTCCGCGTCGCGCTCTTAAAAGTGGACGCGGAGCGTCCTGAGATGCATTCCCACGCAGAGCGTGGGAACGATCCTTATCCTTGTACTTCGTACCTGTGGCGAGGGGGAACGATCCTCAGTTGCTCGACAGCCGATCGCCCCTGGCGAACTTCCAGGTGCGGATGATTTCCAGGCGGTCGATGTCGTTCAAGTCACCGGTAAACGGCGCGAAAGGCGCAGCCAGGCGCACGATGCGCTGGGCGGCCTGGTCCAGCAGTGGCTGGCCGGACGACTCCAGCACCTGCACTTCATATAAGGAACCGTCGCGGTTGATCGACACCAGAAGACGCAAATTGCCGTAAATCTGCTGACGCCGCGCTTCATCCGGGTAGTTGAGGTTACCGATGCGCTCGACCTTCTTGCGCCACTCGTCCTTATACCAGGCGCCTTTGTCGCGCATGGTTGACGCGGCATTCAGGCGGTAGATGCGCGGGCGCTTGGCATACAGCTGTTGCTCATTGGCCAGTTCCGCTTCGAGGCTGGAGATCTGGTCAGAGAGCTGCGAACTGTCGAACGTCGGCGCAGGCTTCACCGGCTCAGGCGTAGGTTCGGTCTTGGCTTTCTCGCGCTGGGTCGCAGCTTTTTGCGGTTTGGGCGCAACGGTGGTCACGGCGGCCTTGGGCGCGGCCTGCTTGACCTCGGGCTTGGGGGCGGGTGGGGGCGTGACTTTATTGAC